>JBMNNN010000037.1:0-13492 GCA_050942555.1 Christensenellales bacterium | reverse complement strand
GAGTGATCGAGGGGGGATCCTGACCCAGTGACGGGTCGAATCCCGGCGGATCATCCCACAGCAATACCGGGTTCTTTTCCGGGAACAGATGCCAGCCTTTGCGCTCCATTGTAGTTCCTTCTTTCTGTTACAGATATTCGATCATGTCGCCAAGGCGTGAAAAGACGAGGTCGGGCTGCACGGCCGAAGCGGCCAGATCCTTCTCGGTCGTCTCGCCCGACAACACGCATACCGATAGGATCCCGTTGTTCACGCCGGTCGCGATGTCGGTATAGAGCCGGTCTCCGCATATGCACAGCGCGCCCGGCGGCATTCCGGTCATATCCAGCATGCCCCTGACGATGTCGGCGTGGGGCTTTCCGACGATGCGGTCGGGCCGCCTGCCGGTCGAGGCCTCTATGAACGCGAGTATCGCGCCCGCGTCGGGCACAAAACCGGTAGCGGTCGGGCAGTTAAGGTCGGGATGCGTCGCGATATACGGTAGCCCCGCCCGTACGAAATCGCATACGGCGCACAGCTTGCGGTAATCGAGCGTCGTGTCGAAGCCCACCACCACGAGACCCGGCTGCCGGTCGCACAGCGGTATGCCGTACCGCTCGAATTCACCGCGAAGGCTCTCGTTGCCCAGCAGATAGACGGGCACGCCCGGATATTCGCGGCGGAGCATCTGGCAGGTGGCCATGCCCGACGTATAGACGTCGTCCTGCGTGACGGGGCAGCCCATCCTGTTTAGCTTGTCCACATAGTGGCGGCCGTCCTTTGAGGAGTTGTTGGTAAGGAAAAGCACGCGGCGTCCCGAAGCGCGCGCGGCCTCATAAAAGTCGAGCGCGCCCTCGATGGGCCGGTCTTCCAGATAGAACGTGCCGTCCATGTCGAGGACGAAGCACCGCACGCGGCTCAGCAGGCTCAGTTCGCCCGGATTAGTTTTGTTCATCGAGTACCTCCCCTGTCAGCCGCGCGAGAATCCCCAATCCTTCCAGCAGACTGAGTATCGTAAATCGGGGGCGCACCGCCCAGGCGAAAAGGAGCGCGTCGCGGATATCGTCCGCACAATACCCAAGCTCATTTAGCGAGGCCGCGCCGCCGGCCGCTCGCAGCGCCGCCGAATACCGCGCCCGCAGCGCCGGAAGCTGTGCGGCCTCGGCGCGGAAAAAGTCCCATCGGGCGGCGAGACCATGAAGCTGCGCGGCCCACTGGCTTTGGGAAACGGGCGCGGGCAGCCCGCGCAGTATGTCGTCTGCTATCGGACCAAACGCGCGGCGGATGCCCGCCTCCTGTGTCCGCGCTAAGTACTGCGCACACTCGGGCGGGCCGCCCTGAAAGAATCGCTCGTAGAGCCGCATGACGAGCAGGCTTGCCGCGCCGACCTTGTCGCCGTGCAGAGACGGCGGTCGTCCCCGCAGCGCGTCGCGCATCTCTAGAAAATGAGCGATATGGTGCTCGCTGCCCGACGCCGGACGGGAGTTTCCCTGCATCTGCATTCCAAGCCCCGACAGCACCAGAGCCTCAAAAACGGCCCGGGCGGCGGCGACATCTCCGGGCTTCATATCGACCGAGAGCGCCACACAATTGGAAAGAGCATTCTCGACGATACCGGTGATGAACGGACAATAGGACTCGCCCGTCATGGTCTGCGCCAGCAGCCAGTCAAGACGCGCCGTGTGCTTGCCGATGATGTCTCCAAGCCCCGCGGCCAGCATCGCCGGGGGCGCCGCCGCCAGTACCGCCGGATCGGCGGCGATGATCTCAGGATGGATACCCGGATAGGTTATCTTGACTCCGCCCCGCATCACCGGCGTCACGTCCGAGGCGTATCCGTCCACCGATGCGGCGGTCGCCAGCACCAGATAGGGTATCCCCATCCGTGTGGCGCAGAATCGGCCCAAATCGTTGATACTGCCGCTCCCTACCGCGACGAGCAGACCGGGCTGCGGTTCGGCGGCAAGCATCACCGACCCTACGGCGCGCTCGTCGGCGTGTATATTTTCTCCGGGGAGCACGTGGCAGACCGTTTCAAGTCCGGCGCGCATGAGCGCGTCCGCCGCCTCCCGGCCCGCGGCCTTCCATGTGTTTGCGTCGGCTATGAGCAGTATCCTTCCCGCGAAGGGAAGCGCTCTTATATGTTCGGGCAGACGCGTGGCGGCGCCCGGTCCGATGTCAACGCGGCGGGTGCGGATACGGTGTACGCGGCCGCATTCGCAGCGTATTTCTCTTTCCAGCAGGTCGTCTATACGGTAACCTTTGGCGGGCATCGCAAAGCTCCTTTTGTGCGCGGCATAGCCCCGGCGGTCTCCGGGGCGCCGCTCTCTTTCGACATTATACCACAGGATTCGACAGTTGCGTATCAACAAAAAAAGCGGCCCGCCCTGAACCCCTCTTCTCTACCGCCAGCAACCCTCCGCGTCAAAGCGCGGCTCCAGCGCCGATATGATATCGACAAAGCGGCGCGCCTCATGCAGCGTAAAGGGCGCGCGGCCGGCCGCGTAATGGTTGTGGAACGTTTCCCCGTTCGCGGTTCCGGTGAGTATAAAGAGCCGCTTATGGGCCGGATTGGTCCTTATTTGCCCCACCTTTACGATGCCATTTCTGGGAATCACGCACCGCTTTTCCATGAGAGTCTCCCCGGTAGCGCCGTCGGTAACGCGGCATGTGACCGCGACCTCGCAAAGCGTGTCATTTACCGCCCATACGTCGTGGCCCCAGTTGCGGTATTCGTCCATCATGAGCTGCACAGGGCGCTGACTGCGCGATATGATATGATAGGCGAGCTTCGCGTGAAAATAATAATCGACGACCGCGTCGGATATCTGGGGCCATCCGTCCAGCAGATTCCACCATAGTATCCCGGTCTTGTCCCATTTTTTCATACGGAACTGCTCGATAAAGAATTTCTTTGCCTCGGCCTGCGAGTACTGCGACGCGAACGCGAAGTCCGCAAGCTCCCCGGGCGCTTCTCCAAAGAGCATCGCCGCCTGTTTGGCCATGAGCTCGTTGCGGTCGTAGCCCCGGCGGTAGCGCGGATGCTCGGTATTGTGGACGAGCCACTCGAGACTCCCCTCCATCGGCCAGAGCTCTCCGGGCGACAGGAAACGGCGCAGCGACGACACCGCAGGACAGCCGTGGTAGCCTATTTCGCTGGCAAAACGGGCGGTGTTGAGCCGGTAGAAGTCCCCTTTGAAATCGTCGCGCGGACCCCAGAGATGCTGCTCGGGGCCTTTGAGGTCGGCGCTCTCATGCTCGGGTATGTAGGGCGACGACGGCAGGTAATACCGCATCGGGTCGTGCGCGGCGCATACCCAGGGCAGCACCTCGCGGGTAATCCTGTTGTATCGCGCGTGGCCCTGCGGATAGCGCCCCGCATAGGCCTGGTCGATCTCGTTGTCCCCGGCCCAGAGGAGCAGACAGGCATGGTTCCGCAGCCGCCGTACGACAAACGCGGCTTCCCGCTCGATCGCGGCCGCGAACGCGTCGTCCTGGGGCGGTATCACGCAGGCCATCGCGAAATCCTGCCAGACGAGAAGCCCGTTTTCATCGCACAGGTCATAGAACGCATCGCTTTCGTATACATTGCCGCCCCAGCAGCGCACCGCGTTGGCGCCGCTGGCCGTCAGCATCGATATGGCCTGACCGACGCGGCCGATGTCCAGGCTGTGCAGCGCCGACAGGGGCACCCAGTTGGTGCCGCGGATGAAGATCCTTTCGCCGTTTACGACGACCGCAAACCGGCCTTTATCGCTGTCAAAACAGGCGTCGACCGTCGCGGTGCGGATGCCGAAGCGGAACCGGCGCACGTCGCAGACCTCTCCATCCCGCAGCAGCGTAACCGATACGTCGTAGAGCGGCGCGTCGCCGTAACCGCGCGGCCACCACAGCTGCGGGTCCTGTACCGAAATCTGCAGGCTGTTGCTGACAAAGTGCGTCTCTGCGCAGGCCGAAAAGACGCTGTCCCCGCACCGGCCCTCGACCCGCACCGTATATATGGGGAGTATCTCCCTGTCGCTTTCAAAAGTGTAGCACAGAGCAAGGTGCGCCCTGTCGGCGTCGGCGCTGCGCGTATACATGTACACGTCGCGAAACCGCTCGGGTCCCTGGTACGCGATCTCCACGTCGCGCCACAGCCCGGCCGATAGGAGGCGGGGCATGATATCCCAGCCGAATGAGTGCGGCGGCATCCGAAGCACCGGTATCTCGTTGCAGTTCCCGGTACCCTGCTGGGCCACCGGCAGCGGCTTTTTGCGCGCCTCCTTCATCGCCGAGCGGATGCTGACGGTGATTGTATTTACTTTATCAGTGTATAGGTGTTCCGTTATATCGAACTCATGGGCGATCAGCATGTTGTCGGTCTCGCCGACCCTGACGCCGTTAATATATACGTCGGAATACGTGTTGACGCCATGCAGCCGCAGCGCTGCGCGGCGGCCGGTGAGAGCCGGGCCGCTAGTGAATTCCCGCTCGAATACCCACGCATACTGCTCGTAGCGCTCAAACGAAAGCACGTTGCTTCCTGTCAGCGGATCGCGCTCCAGCCCCGCGGCTACAAGATCCAGCTCCACGTTGCCGGGGACCGTGGCCTCGATCCTGCGGAATCCCCGCTGCGCGGCCTGCGCGCCCGATACCGGGGACGGTCCCTCGTCGGGACCGAACCACAGCGCCCACGTGCCATTCAGCGACAAGACTTCCTCCATCGCGAAGATCTCCTCCTAATGAATGATGCCATTATAGCAGACAAAGGGAGACGCGGGTAGAGCATTGTCCATATCGCAGGCGACAGCAGTCATTCCGTCGTAGGGCGGGGGATTGCTCCCGCCGCGTCCCTGTTCATTCTTTGCTTGCCCGTGTTCTGAATAAGAGGTTGTCGCTCCGCTTATTTTCCCGGCGCTTCTCGAACCCCGAGTTTCTAGGCACTTTTTTCCGCTAAAACAGAACTAATCAGGTAAACGCCGAGCAGAGAATTCTGTCGCCCTGCCATATAGATCGACATGGGACGGGTTCTCGGCTATAATGGACGCACCGCAGACTATACACAAAGGAGCATGTACGATGACAAACTGGCCTTCCCTGCCCGAATCGTTCCGCGTAGAGCGTCTCACCCCTCCCGCGCGGCGGCCTGTGCCCTGCGTACTGGATACCGACACGTACAATGAGATCGACGACCAGTTCTGCCTGGCCTGGGCGGCGCTGTCGCCGGATATCGATCTCAAAGCGGTGTATGCTGCGCCGTTTTTCAACGACCGCTCGGTCGGCCCAGCTGACGGCATGGAGAAAAGCTACCGGGAGATCATAAAGCTGTATGAGCTCATGGGACTAGCGCACGAGGGTCTCGTACTGCGTGGCGCGGACCGCTATATGTCCGGCCCCGAGGATCCGGTAGACAGCCCCGCAGCGCGAGATCTTATCGAAAGGGCGATGCGCCGGCCTGACGACGATCCGCTCTATGTGCTTGCGATCGGATGCCCTGTCAATGTGTCGTCGGCGCTGCTGCTGGAGCCCCGGATTGCGCAAAAGATCGTCGTGGTATGGCTGGGCGGCAATCCGGTGGGCTGGCCTACCGCGAAGGAATTCAATCTGCAGCAGGACATCCACGCGCCGCGGGTGCTTTTTGATTCGGGCGTGCCGCTAGTGCTGATCCCCTGCCAGCAGGTGACGACGCACCTGGCGACCACGATCCCCGAGCTTGAATACTTTCTTCGCGAATCGAGCCCGGTCGGGCGCTATCTGTATGAAAACACGCGCGACTATATCCTCCATTACGCCGGCAAGTCGCCAGGGCGGAAAGCCCTCTCGAAGGTGATCTGGGACATTACCGCCGTCGCCTGGTGCCTGATGCCCGGTACCATGCCCTCGAAGCTCATCCCGTCGCCGATGCTCAGCGACACGCTGCACTGGGGCTCTGATCCGACGCGCCATCTGATTCGAGAGGTATTCATGGTGCACCGGGATCCGATTTTTACGGAACTGTTCTCGGCGCTGAACAGAGGATAAATACAAGGACGCGCGCAGACGGCGCGTCCTTACGCATCATATTTTCTTTATTTCCGATACTCCGCTCCCAGCCGTAAGAATGCGTCCCGCGACCTTTGTATCACGTCGAGCCCCGTGCAGTAGGCCAGACGGAAATATCCCGGCGCGCCAAACCCGCTGCCCGGCACCGCTAGGATATGGTGCTGCGCGGCTTTTTGCACGAACGCGATGTCGTCGGGTATCGGGCTGCGGGGGAACAGGTAAAAAGCGCCCATGGGCATTGGGCACAAAAAACCGGCTTCGGTGACGATCGCGTGGAGCGCGTCCCTTCTTTCCCGGTATACCCCGGTATCCACGGCGGCGTCCAGCGCATCGGCGACGGCGCGCTGCATCAGCGAAGGGGCGTTCACAAATCCCAGCACGCGGTTTGTAAAGGACAGCGCGGCAATGAGAAGCTCCGCATCTCTGCAGCGCGGCGAAACGGCGATATATCCGATCCGCTCGCCGGGAAGCGCCAGCGATTTGCTGAACGAGTCGATGATGAGCGCGTTTTCGAATATGCCAAGGACGGCAGGGACCTCGACCTCGTCGTATACAAGGCGGGAATAAGGCTCATCGCTGAGCACGCACACGGTTTCGGGCAGCGCGTCGGCCAGGGCATGGAGCGCCGTGCGCGAGTAGACGACGCCGGTCGGATTGTTCGGGTTGTTGAGGATGAGCGCCTTTGTGCGCGGCGTGACCGCGGCGGCAACGGCCGCGGCGTCGGGCTCAAACGTATCTGGGTCTGTCGATACGACGACGGGGACGCCTCCGTGATTGCGGATATAGAAAAGGTATTCGGCGAAATAGGGGGCCAGCACGATGACCTCGTCGCCCGGATCAAGCAGCGCTTTGAGCGCGGCGTTCATGCCCCCGGCCGCGCCGACCGTCATGACGATGTGGTCCATGGCGATCGGGAACGGAAGCCCGCGGGATACTTTTTCCGCGATTTTTTGCCGTACGTCGGGAAAGCCCGCGTTGGGCATATACTGATGGGCCGCTTTTCCGCGAATATGCCTTTCCATCGCCTTAAGCACCGCTTCGGGCGGGTCGGAATCGGGATTACCCAGTGAAAAGTCGTATACATCCTCCGCCCCGTACAGCGCCCTGAGGCGGTTCCCCTCCTCGAACATCTTGCGGATCCACGATGCGTTTTTCAGGTCTTTCTCGATCTGGTGTGCCACCATCGGCATCATCTCCGTCCTTCCAATGTTTCACGTGAAACATTCCGGTATCTTCCCGGAATGGTTTTCGTAAGTGTACCATATCCCGAAGCCGTTTTCCACATTGTTTCACGTGAAACATTTTGATTTTTCGGATTGCCGCTTTTTTTATATGTCTGAATACGGTATAATCGATAGCAATGATGAATCGGAGGAAAACCGCATGGGCAAAATCGTCGCCGTCGCGAACCAGAAGGGCGGCGTAGGAAAAACCACGACAGCCGTCAACCTAAGCGCCTGCGTGGCGGCACAAAACCGCCGGGTGCTGCTCCTCGACATCGATCCGCAGGGAAACAGCACCAGCGGACTGGGCTTTGATAAGGGCCAGATCGAGCTATCGGTATACGACGCGATACTGGGCGGCCGGACGATGCGCGACATCATACGCCCCACGATGATGGACATGCTGTTTCTGGCGCCGTCCAGCATCAAGCTGGCGGGCGCCGAGATCGAGCTCGTGTCGGTCATCGCGCGCGAGCAGGTGCTCAAGGGGCTGCTGGATCCCGTGCTGGACCAGTACGATTATATAATCATCGACTGCCCGCCCTCGCTGGGGCTTCTGACGCTGAACGCGCTGACCGCCGCCCATCGGCTGCTGGTCCCGATACAGTGCGAATACTACGCGCTGGAAGGACTGTCCCAGCTCATGAACACCGTGATGCTCGTACACCAGCGGCTCAATCCCGGCCTGCGCGTCGAGGGCGTCGTGCTGACGATGTTCGATTCGCGCACGAACCTTTCCAACCAGGTGGCAGCTGAGGTGCGCAAGTATTTCAGGGAACGCGTATACGATACGGTCATCCCCCGGAACGTCCGGCTGAGCGAAGCCCCCAGCTACGGGCTGCCCATCAATCTGTACGACCCCACATGCGCCGGCGCGGAGGCGTACCGGCTGCTGGCGCACGAATTCATCCAGTCCAATGAGAAGAACCGGTATGACCGATAAATCGAAGGAGTGCATTTCATGAAACGAACCGGTTTGGGGCGCGGCCTTGATGCGCTTTTTCCCGAGGAGCCCGGCCGGCTGATGGCCGACGGACCTGTTTATGAGGTGCCGCTCTCCGATATCGATCCCAATCCGAATCAGCCCCGCAAGTATTTTAACCCCGAAAAGCTGCGCGAGCTGACCGAATCGATACGCGAACACGGCGTACTGCAGCCGCTGCTCGTATGCCGCCGGGGAGAACGCTATCTGCTGGTCGCGGGCGAGCGCCGCTGGCGCGCAGCGCGCCTTGCAGGGCTGTCGCTCGTGCCCGCCGTCGTGCAGGATCTGTCCGACGAGCAGATGCTCGCGATATCGCTGGTGGAAAACCTGCAGCGGGACGATCTGAACCCGCTGGAGGAGGCCGAGGGCTTTCAGCAGCTGATCGATCGCTTTAATATGACGCAGGCCGAAGTGGCCCGGCGCGTGGGCCGCAGCCGTCCGGCGGTCGCCAATGCGCTCCGGCTGCTGACGCTGCCCGACCCGGTACGCGAACTTGTGCGCGAGGGCAGCCTCTCTGCCGGACACGCGCGCTGTATCGCCGGAATCGAGGACGCGTCCCTGCAGTGCGCGCTGGCGCGGCAGGCGGTGGAAAAAGGTCTTTCGGTTCGTCAGGTCGAAGCGCTCAGCCGGCAGGAAAAGTCGCCCCGCGCTGCGGATCGGCCCGCATTCGATCCCGCGATGTCCGAGTTTTGCGAGACCCTGCAGCAGCTGTTCGGCACCCGAGTCCAGATACGCGGCGATCTCAACCGGGGCAGCATTATCATCAACTACTTCAACCGGGACGATCTGGAGCGAATCTATGATCTGATGACGTCCCTGTCGTCCTCAAAATAAAAAAAGGAGTATTCACATGCGTACTATTTCCGTTAAAACATTAAGCCGTGAAGCATTCGCACCCTACGGCGAGTATCATAACCTGCTCTCGCCCGATCCCTCGCGCGTGCGGCTGGGAAATGAAATTACCGGTTTCTGGCCCGATCTGTGCGCCCAGGCGCTGTCGGGGGCGCTTGTTTCCTACAGCGCCTCGGAGATCCATCCCCGCCCGCTCGTTATTACGAAGACCGAATACCATAACCACTGCGGCGAAGCGATGCTGCCCATCAATGCGGACATGATACTGCATGTAGGTCCCGCTGTAGCTGCCGACGTGCCGCCGCTCGATCGCTTTGAGGCGTTTCTGCTACCGGCGGGTACGATCGTCACGATTCGCCCCGGCGTATGGCACCATTCGCTGTTCGTTTGCGGTGAAAAATCAGGCGTTGCCCTGATTGCGCTGCCTCCGCGGACCTATAAGAACGACTGCGTCGCGGTGACGCTGTCCGAGGACGAGCAGATCCGGATCGCGCTGCCATAACGCTATCCGACGCTAAAGCGGAACAGCACGACATCCCCGTCCTGTATGACGTACTGCTTGCCCTCGGAGCGGATCAGTCCCCGCTCGCGCGCGGCGGCCATCGAACCGCAGGCGGCGAGCCTGTCATAGGGTATGACCTCTGCGCGGATGAAGCCCCTCTCGAAATCGCTGTGTATCTTCCCGGCGGCCTGAGGGGCTTTCGTGCCGCGCTCTATGGTCCATGCGCGGACCTCCTTTTCTCTGGCTGTCAGGAAACTGATGAGCCCCAGCAGCGCGTAGCTTTTGCTTATCAGCCTGTCAAGGCCCGACTCGGCGACGCCAAGCATTTCAAGATATTCGCGCGCCTCGGACGCGTCCATCGACGCGATCTGCTCCTCGATCGCCGCCGACACGACGACCACCTCGGCTCCTTCGGCCGCGGCCCGCTCGACTACCGGGACCAGATCCGGCATCGCGGCAGGATCCCTGCCCAGGTTGGACTCGTCCACATTGAGCGCGTAGAGCGTCGGTTTGGCGGTCAGCAGGCCCATCTGCGCGCACAGCTGCTGCTCGAGCGCCCCTGCGATCCTGCGGGCGGGCGTACCTCCCTCGAGCGTTTCCGCGATCGCGCAGAGCGCCTCCGCCTCGCGCAGCGTGTTTTTGTCCCCGCTCTTTGCGGCCTTTCGGGCTCTGTCCAGCCTCCGCGCCGCCGTGTCGATGTCTGCAAACAGCAGCTCCAGCGCGATCGTCTCCATATCGCGCAGCGGGTCGACCGCGCCGTCCACGTGTATGATATCGGCGTTCTCGAAGCAGCGAACCACCTGCACGACGGCGTCGACTTCCCGGATATGCGACAGGAACTGATTTCCCAGTCCCTCGCCGCGGCTCGCGCCGCGCACGAGTCCCGCGATATCGACGAACTCCACAACGGCGGGCGTCACCTTTTTTGGGCGGAACATATTTTCGAGCACGCCGAGGCGCGCGTCGGGCACGGCCACCATGCCCACATTGGGCGAGGTCGTGCAAAACGGATAATTCGCAGCCGGCGCTCCGGCTCGCGTCATCGCGTTAAAAAGCGTGCTTTTTCCCACATTGGGCAGTCCCACGATTCCGAGCTTCATAAGCATTCCTTTCGGCGAATCCCGTAATTTCCAGCGGGATTTATTATACATTCCCGGCTTTGGCTTGACAAGCGATCCGCGTTACCAAGGGCTGGGGCGTCCGATGGCATGAAAAGCCATGACGAACGTGACGGCGGATGTCATAGCGATCCGGTCATTGAAAGGATACAGTTTAACAACAGGATGCACATAAATAAGTGATAAAAGGTGGTGTATATAAATAATCTTTTTCAGCGAATATCGGTAACCCGGCGCCCAGGTTACTGCCGGGCAGCTTCCTTGGGCCGCGTCGCGCAGTCGGTCCGCGCGACGATCGGCAGCATTACCAGCGCGAAAAACATGTCTGCTCCGGGCTGCAGAGTCAGCGTCCCCCGGTATTTTTCGACGATCTGCCGGATATTGCGCAGCCCGATGCCGTGGCCTTTACCCTTCCGGCTCACAAATGCGCCACTGCTCCTGGTGGGATCGTGCGGGGCTGTGTTCCGCACAGAGATCGACAGGCAGCCTTCGTGGATGTCCATCATCAGGTCGACGCTCTTTCCCGCCTCCGGGTCGGTGATTGCCTGGCAGGCTTCCAGCGCGTTATCCAGGAGATTGCCCAGCAGACAGCTCAAATCGGTCGCCGACAGCGACAGCGCTTCGGGGATGGCGACAGCATACTCAAAATCGATTCCCTGTCTGTACGCGGCGGCCAGTTTGCACCCCAGAAGCGCGTCCACCGTGGGGTTTCCGGTATGCGCGCGCACATTTGTGGACGTTAGGCTCCCTGATAATTCCTCCAGATAGCGCCTGATCTGCTCGTACCGGCGCTGCTGCAGATAGCCCAGTATCACCTGCACATGATTGAGCATATCATGGCGGAAGCCGCGTATCCTGTCGTTGGCGGCCTCAACCTCCCGTATATACTCCCGCTCCACCGCGGCGTGCGCCAATGTCCTTTCCTGCTCCATGACCTTCCGGTTGGACTGGGCGAAACGGTGGTAGAGCGTGAGAATGAACACGTTGGTCGCGTAAAAGGCAATCGTTACGAGGAGCAGCTCGGCAAACACGGTATATGATACTGATACACTGAGCCGCATCAGAGCGCCAATGATCAGTGTATTGATGAGCGGAGCCGTGACGATCAGCATGGGGAACGGACGCATATCCTCCCTTCTCAGGCAGAGTGCATAAAGCATATAAAGATACAGTACGCCTGCGATGGTCTGTGCCTGTATAGAAATAAGCGGGGTTTGCTGCAGCGTCCAGCCGATGCCCGCTGCCATGCACAGCGCCGCCCAGTCGGACGCTGCCAGCAGAGCGCCGGACAGCGCCCCGTGTACTATCTGCGTGCGCAGGCTCCCCGCCCGCATGAGGATCGAATAAAGCGTAACGCCAGCCGATAGGGCCAACGCGTGGATAAGAGGATGGAGGGGCGCGAAAAAAGTTACCGCGGACAGGGCCCACAGCGCCAGCCCGCCGATTGCCAGCCGGAAAGGCCGCATTTGTCCGTTGGTTTTCCGATGGATGTATAATTGTGCACCTGCGGTCTTCGACAGACAGAGGATGAGAACCGCGGCGATCCCCAAATAGTGGTTCATTCAAGCACCCGCCGGAGGCTATCTGAATGTAAAATATGTAATTGATAGTATTGTATAGTTTTCCAGCCTGCTCGTCAATAGGAGGCCGGATATTTTCTATGATTTTCGTATATTTATAAACACCTGGGTAAGATGACACCCTGGACAGTTTGTTTTTGTTCTCGAAGACCTGTCCGGGCTGAATTTTATCTCTGCCGTCCGGCCAGATCGTGTTACGGGTATGTAAAAATGCCATACGCCAATTCCTTCGTGTTCCCTATACAAAACACGCCGCGGATGGTATAATTTTAGGGACGGGCTTGAGGACAACCCTTTGCCGTCCTGTTTTATGACGAGATTTCCGGGCCGGTTTATTCCGACGGTTTCTTTTGGGAGCGGCGGATTTCATGGCCCGTGCGGCACGGAGGCAAATATGGCATTTCGTTTCCTGCATATGGCAGACATTCATCTGGATACGCCCTTTTCGGGGCGCGAGGCGCTCCGCGATACGCTGCGCGACGCATTGCGCGATGCGCTGCGCGAGGCGGTGGAGACGGCGATCCGCGAGTCGGTCCATGCGGTGCTCATCGCCGGGGACCTCTTCGACAGCGAGAACCTGTCCTACGCGACGCTGCGCCTGATCCGCGAACAGCTTGGCAGGCTGGCGGACGCAGGGATAACGGTCCTGTACGCGACGGGCAACCACGACGCGTCGCCGTCGCTTCAGGTGCTGGAGCTTCCTTCGGAGGTCGTCGTATTCAGCGCGGCCCGTCCCCGCCTGGCCGAGGTGCGCGACGCTGTCGGCCAGACTGTTGGTATCGTGGCAGGCGCAGGCTACCCGCAGGCAATCGTACGGGACAACCTGGCGCGCAGCTTCCCCCGCCGCGATTCGCGGATACCGACGGTAGGCCTTCTGCACACGCAGCTTACCGAGCTTTCCGGAGCCGGAACCGGCTACGCCCCCTGTTCGCTTGCGGATCTGGCCGCGGCGGGCTATCACTACTGGGCGCTGGGCCATATCCATAAGCCCCAGTCTTTTCAGGGCGGGCGGGTCTGGTACCCCGGCTGCCTGTGCGGACGGGACTATGGAGAAATCGGGCTGCGCGGGGCTGTGCTGGCCGAGATCAGCGACGACGGCGCGGTCAGCGCGCAGTTCGTGCCGCTCTCGGGGGTCGGGTGGCTGGACGTTACGGTCACCGACCTGCGGGAGGTCACCGACTTTGACACGCTGCGCGAGCATGTCCAGCGCGCGGTCATCGCACAGATGGAGG
>JBMNNN010000036.1:0-13561 GCA_050942555.1 Christensenellales bacterium | reverse complement strand
AGCGGAAGCGTCATTTCGAGCGTGAACGAGCCAAGCCGCTCGCTCTCCACCGCCATCGTGAAGGGTATCGTCCGGCCTGTTTCGCTCTGGGCCGTGGGCTCGGCCGCGGTACAAACGACCGACGTGACCTTCATCGCGTCGAACAGGGACTCATAGCGGTCGCAGAATTCGTTGAGGGAAATCTCCCTCTTCGAGCGGGCGGACAGCAGGCTGTACATGCGGGGGAAATCCATCCGCTCATAGCGGCTGAGAAACTGGCTGACCGTGTCCTCGGGCGCCAGCGACTCCTGACATCCTCCGATGGAGAAAATTATTACAGGTATTATCATAAGCGCACAGGCGATGCGCAGCTTTTTCATCGGCATCTCCTTTGGTGGATGGATGCGCTTATTATATCGTGAGCGAAAGGGAAATGCAAAAGGTTTCATCGGCGGCTCCGCCGCCGCGGGCCTACCGCATCCCGAACAATTCTTCCTTTTTGTCGAGATAATAGAGGTAATCCTCCTGCTTCACGTTGGGCGGGCAGCGGTGGTCGCAGAAGGGGATGTAGCCCCCGGCTTCCACGAGCGGCACGAGGGTATTGAGATACCGGTCGATCGCCTCGGGGCCCTTTGCAAGCTCTATTTTGTCCACGCCACCCATGATGCGCAGGCTTCCCGCGTACTCGCGCAGGAGGTTCCCCGGATGGGTGCAGGAATTGACCTCGAAGGGGAACAGGCAGTTGATGCCCGACTCGAGGAATATGGGAATAAGCGGGCGCACGTCGCCGTCGCAGTCGGTATACCAAAGGTCGACGCCGTACTGCCTGAGCTTCTCGTGGATCCGCCTGTACCGGGGCGCGACCACATCGCGGAAGAACCATGGCGGGAGGATGGGGCCGTGGTTGAAGCAGATATCCTCCCATCCCGACGCGAAATCGAACGTGATATGGGGCAGCAGCTGATGGAGCGAATGCTCGACCAGTACGCACATCGTCTCCACCATATCCTCCAGCATATCCGGGTAGTCGTACAGCGCGTAGCATATGCCCTCAAATGTCAGCAGGTCGCGCACTCTGCCGATCATCGACCCGCAGTGGATCCCCAGCGGGTAGTCCCGGCTATCCGGGTGCTTTGCGGCAAGAGACGCCACATCGAGCACGCGATCGGGATGCTGCACGTCGAAATGCTCTTTTTTCACCCTGTCCCAGTCGGCAGGCGTCCGGATGACCGAGCCCAGATAGCGGGGGATGGAGCTTCCTTTTTTAAGCCGCTCCTCGATGAGACCGGCGCTGCTGCGCACGGTGACATGGGTGTCGGTTTCGCTGATGATTTCCTCCTTCATCGCGGGGTGCATGAATATGTTGCCGCTGATACTATGGATCGGGTCAAACGAGAAAAACCGATCTGCTTCCTCGTTGCTGCGGATCCCGTTTTCGCGGAACATCGGCCACTCCACAAAATTCTCTTCCCAGTAGCCGAACTCCATATTGAAGCAGCGGTCTACGCTTCTATAGTGCATCTGCCGGTTGAACCGCTCCCGGGCGGTCATGGACCCCTTCCAGGGTGCGCGTATCGGGTTCATGTGCTTACCTCCTCTGGTGAGATCAATCCATTATAGCATGCGAACTGTCGCGGCTGCGTGAGTATTTTGCCTTTATATATGAAATAATTGCGGAATAAACGCTCTGTGGTATAATAAGATTCGTATGAATGTCGGAAGGTAATGGGGAGGTATGATGATGAACCAGTTGTCAGAAAAAATCGCGGTGGTAACCGGAGGCGGACAGGGGCTGGGCGAAGCGCTCTGCCGCCGGCTGGCCGCGGAGGGATGCACCGTCGTTGTGTGCGATATCAATATGGAAGCGGCTTCCCGCGTCGCGGACGAGATCCGCGGCATGGCGGTCAGGATGGATGTAACGAACCCCGAAGAATGCCTCGCGATGGCCGACGTGGTCATCGAGCGCTATGGACGCATCGACTACCTCGTATGCAACGCCGCCATCGTCATATCCGGGGCTGTCGAGGAGATGGATCCTGCGCGCTGGCGCAAGGTTATCGACGTCAATCTTTGCGGCTACTACAATACCGTATGGGCTGTAGCGCCCCGTATGAAGCAGGGCGGGGGCGGCGCGATCGTACAGATCAACAGCAAGTCGGGGAAAAAGGGCTCGTTTAAAAATTCGGCCTACGCCGCCAGCAAATTCGGCGGGATCGGCCTGACGCAGTCTCTGGCGCTGGAGTTTGCGCAGGACGGTATCCGCGTCAACGCGATCTGCCCGGGCAACCTGCTGGATTCGCCGCTGTGGGTCAACAGCCTTTATAAGCAGTATGCGAAAAACCAGGGCATCACCGAGGAAGAGGTCCGCCAGAAGTATATAAATCAGGTGCCGATGAAGCGCGGCTGCCGCTATGAGGACATAGAGAACGTGCTCGTGTTCCTCCTGTCCGACGCGGCTTCCTATATGACCGGTCAGGCCATCAACGTGACCGGCGGGCAGCAGATGGACTGACGGGAGGGAGCCGACGCGGAGGGAAGGCTGAAAAGCGCCTCTTAGCTACGCCATATGCGGTCATTCCATTGCCATCCATGAGGGGCGATGGTATAATAAGGCGGATCAATAAATGGGTACGAAGGTGTACGATGTACATTGAAGAGCCTGCGCCGGGGATGTCGGCCAGCCAGACGCTGACCGTTACCCCGGATATGACCGCCGAGAGCATCCGGAGCGGAGCCGCGCACGTCTTTTCCACGCCCTCGATGATCGCGCTCATGGAGTGCGTGGCCGTCGCGGCGGTGGAGCCGTGTCTGCAAAAGGGCTGGATATCGGTAGGCACCGCGCTGGGTGTCGAGCATCTATCCCCAACTCCGGTCGGTCTTGCGGTGACGGCGACCGCGCGCCTGCTGTCGGTAGACGGCCGCAGGCTCCATTTTGCGGTGGAAGCCCGCTGCGGGGACGAGGTCATCGGGCGTGGGACGCACGAGCGGGTCGTCGTGCACCATGAGCGCTTCATGGCCAGGGCCGGGGAGAAGCTCCGGCAGCAGTCGGCGCGCCCATGAAGCGCTGCTTCGACCTGCATACGCATTCCACCGCGTCGGACGGCACGCAGACGCCCGCGCAGCTGGTGGCCGACTGCGCGGCCCGGGGGCTGTGGGCGTTGGCGCTGACCGACCACGACACCGTGGACGGCGTGGAGGAGGCGCGGAAGGCCGGGGACAGGCTGGACATTATCGTACTGCCTGGCGCGGAGCTGTCGGCAGCGTTCGCCGGCGAGCTCCATATTTTGGGATATGGCATCGGCAGGAGCGACGCGGATTTCTGCGCGTTCTTGCGGCGGCAGCGTGAGCAGCGGGAGCTGCGGATGCCGCGCATGATCGCCCGGCTCCGCGACCTGGGCGTAGATATCGCGCGAGAGGACGTCGACTGCGAGAGCCGTGGCGAAGCGCCGGGACGGCCCCATCTGGCCCGCGCGCTAGTGCGGCTGGGCGTATGCGGCAGCGAGCAGGAGGCGTTCGACCGCTTCCTTGCGCGCGGGAAACCGGCATATGTCGGCCGGAGCCTCCCTTCGCCCCGGGAGGCGATATCGGCGATCCGGGCGGCGGGCGGACGGGCGGTACTGGCGCATCCGGGGTGCATCGCGCTGACAGAGCTGGAGCTCGAGGCGCTCGTGGCCGAATTCGCGCGGTGCGGATTATGGGGGCTGGAGGCATTCTATCCCGAGCACAGCGACGATTTTGCGCGCGCCATGCTGGGCCTGTGCCGCAGGACCGGGCTCGTCCCGACGCTGGGAAGCGACTGCCACGGGCCGGGGCGCGGAGTACCGCCGGCGGCAGGATGGGAGCGGTTCGGCTCAATGATCCCGCAGGAAACCTACGACGCGATCGAAACACTCGCTGCAGACCAAAGGAGTAACTGATGGCTCAAACCAGAAAAACGGCGTCCAAACCCTACACCACAAAAAAAGCCCGCAAGAACGGTTCATCCCGGGCAACGTACCCGAAGAAGCGCGCGGGCGTTTCGGCGCCGCTCGTATTTCTGCTTGTCGTGGCGATCGGACTTGCCGCCGCAGCCGGGACGCTGTGGGCCCGCAGTTTCTACAATACCACGATCATCGAGGGTGTATCGATAAACGGAAGTGACGTCGGCGGGATGACCCGCGAGGAAGCCTACACGTTGCTGTCAGAGGAACTAAAGCCGGTCATCGCGCGCGCGCGCGTCCGCTGCACATACGAAGGGCGGGAGTGGACGATGAACGCCGACGAGCTGGGACTGCGCACCGATCTGGACGAGGTGCTCAGCAAAGCCGCGGCGCTTGGCCGCACCGGAGGATTTGCGGAAAGGCGCAAGCAGGCGAATTTGGTGCGCAGCCAGCCGGTCGATCTGCCCGTTACCTTTTCATTTGACGAATCCGCGCTGCGCGCACGGATTGCCTCGATCGCGCAGGAGATCGACAAGCCGCCTGTTGACGCGACGGTCACATTCGATCCGAGCATGGAGCCTGAGCACATGTTTTCCATTAGCCCCGATCAGCCGGGCTACGTGACCGACCAGGAGGGAGCTTATCAGGCAGCGGTGGCCGATCTCTCCGACGACTGGCAGGCAGACGTCGCGCTGACGGTTTCCTTTACCGATGCGTCGGTGACCGACGAGTACCTGTCCCAGTACACGCATCAGCGCTCGTATTTCGCGACCACCATCAGGCAGAAAAGTACGGATCCGCGCGCGATGAATATCGCGCTGGCCCTGTCGGCTTTCGACGGGCTCACCGTATATCAGGGCGAAACCGTGTCCTTTAATGCCATGACCGGGGAGCGCACGATGGCCAAGGGCTATCAGGTAGCGCTGCAGATTGGCCGCGATAAGAACCTGGAACCGGCGCTGGGCGGCGGCGTGTGCCAGGCGTCCACCACGCTGTACAATGCGGCGCTGCTGGCCGGGTTTGAGATCACCGAGCGCAATAAGCATTCGTTCCCGTCAAGCTATGTCCGCGAAGGGTTTGACGCTGCGGTAAACTGGCCCGACAAGGATCTCAAGTTTACGAACAACACCGACGGGCCGATCTTTATAAAGGCCGGTATATTTATAGACGAAAGGGATAAAACGCTCAACGCGCGGGTCTGGATATACGGCAAGCCGCTGCCCGACGGCCAGTACTACGAGCGCGACTCCAAGGAGATAGAGCGCCTGGATCCGCCCCCTCCCGAGATCGTGCCCGATGAGAAGCAGGAGTATATCGAGTTTGTCTACTACGACGACGAGCAGTATGTCTACCGCGAGTCCCACGGTAGCCTGAAGATTCAGACATTCCGCGTTTTGAAGGACAAGGATGGCAACGAAATAAGCCGTGAAGCGATGTACGAGGATCATTACCGGCCCATCACGGGGCTTATCTATACCGGCATCGTGCCGGCCCACAAGCGCCCGCCCGATGTAAACAAAGACGGAATCCCCGACGTCGATACCGACGGGGACGGGATCGTGGACATGATCGACAAGGACGGCGACAGGGTGGGCGACATTCCCTGGACCCCTCCTGAAGACCCCGACGAAGGCGACGACGCCGATGACAATGACGATGACTGAGGCGGGAGTTTACCAGCCTAAGGAGGAATAGTTGGCTGTGCGGGACAGCGCGATTCGGATATTCGCAGGCTCTTCAGGCGAGGCATTCGCCCGGCGGATCTGCGACTGGCTGAACGCCAGGCCGGGAAAAGCCCAGGTCATCCAGTTCACCGAGGGGAACCTGTTCGTGCGCGTGCTGGAAACGGTGCGCGACAAGGACGTCTACCTCGTACAGCCCATTGCGCTGAGGCCCAACGACGAGTTCACCGAGATCCTTTTCTGGATGGACGCATTCAAGCGGGCAAGCGCGAGCTCGGTGACGGCGATCATACCCTATTTCGGGTACGCGAAGGGCGACAAGAAGGACGAGCCGCGCGTGTCGATCCGGGGCCGTGTGTGCGCCGAGTGCATCGAGCTTTCGGGCGCCGACCGGGTGGTGACGATGGACCTTCATTCCCCGCAGGTACAGGGCTTTTTCAAGATACCGGTCGATCATCTGTACGCCGCGCCGATACTGGCCGCCTATGTGCGAAAGCATCTTGACACCGGCAACCTGGTCGTTGTGGCTCCCGATGCGGGATTCGCGAAGGAAGCGCGCGCATTTGCGGGCCGCCTGGGACTTCCTACGGCCATATGCGACAAGACGCGAAAAGGCCACGATGAGCGCGCGCGCATCATGGAGATCATCGGCGACGTGGGGGGCCGGGACTGCCTCATTGTGGACGACTTCTCGATATCGGGCGGAACACTGGTCGAGGTGGCGCGGGGACTGCGCGACCGCGGCGCGGAGCGCATTACCGCCTGTGTGAGCCACATGCTGCTGAGCGAGCAGGGGCTTGAGCGCATCGCCGCCTCCCCGATCGATCAGGTCATATCGACCGACTCGGTACCAAACAGCGCCATACTGGGCGCGCCCGATGTCGTCATCGTATCGGTCGCGCCGCTCTTTGCCGAGACGATACGGCGCATCCATATGCGCGAGTCGGTCAGCCCGCTGTTCGACGATGTGCCCCTGGAAGTGCTTCAGGGCATGGAGTAGGATTATATAAGGAGGTCAGAGCGATGAAACATTTCTCAATCGGCGTGATAAGCGACAGCTTTCGTCTGGGACTCAGGGAGGGGATCCGCAAGGCCGCACAGGTCGGCGCGCAGGGGGTGCAGATCTATGCGGTGTCGGGTGAAATGGCGCCCGATAACCTCTCAAAGAGCGCGCGGCGCGAGCTGCGGGACTTCATCGCGGACCTGGGGCTCGCGGTGTCGGCGCTGTGCGGGGACCCCGGTGGCCATGGATTCGCGGTTGCCCAGGACAATCCCGAGCGCATCGAGCTGTCCAAAAAAATTCTCGATCTGGCGCTCGATCTGGGTACAAAGGTGGTCACGACCCATATCGGCGTAGTGCCCACGGACGGGCCGTCGCACCCGCGCTGGGGCGTCATGGCCGACGCCTGCGACCAGCTGGGGCGCTATGCGGACAGCGTGGGCGCGTACTTCGCGGTGGAGACCGGGCCTGAGCCCGCCGAGCGGCTGCGCCGCTTTCTGGACGGGCTGGGAAGCCGCGGCGTCAGGGTCAACTTTGACCCGGCCAACCTGCATATGGTCATCGGCGAAGATATTCCCGCGGCGGTGCGGACGCTGGCACCCTACATCGTGCATACCCACGCCAAGGACGGCGACCGCTACAAGGCGTGCGATCCCGAGCGGATCTACCGGATGTTTGCGCAAGACGGCATCGAGGGCATACAGGTACATGATTATTTCATGGAAAAGCCGCTGGGCAAGGGACAGATCGACTGGCCGGCGTACCTTAGCGCCCTTCGTGAAATCGGCTACACGGGCTATCTGACCATCGAGCGCGAGGTGGGTCCCGATCCTGAGACCGATATCCGGGAGGCTGTCGCGTTCCTGCAGGGATTGATTGATTAAGGGTTGCCCATTTGCGGGCATCGCCTCCGGTCCGGACTGCTGCCGGACCGGAGGCTTTTTTCTGCCGGTCGCCTGATACAGCCGGCCCGGCCATTACCGCTGGACTTGCTTCTGCCGCCCGCTGGTTTCCTTATGCCACCTTCTGTTTCCCGGCGTTCCGCAAAACGGCCTTCCTTCATACATTGTAAATAAGGGAGGCAGGGCGATGCGGTTTGTGATTTTGGATGGAGACGAGCGTCACGAGGCGCTGGCACGTCATGCCCGGGAGCAGGGTTACACGGTCTTTCATTTCAGACAGCAGGAGCATTTCGAGAGCGCCAGCCTGCCCGGTGAAAAAACCGCCTGGGTGCTTCCCATACTCAGCCTGACGCGGAGCGGGGAAGGCTGGAACATACGGGGATTCCGCGATTTCCCGCTGAGTGGACTGCTGGCCAGGCTTCGCGAAGGCGATATGGTCATATACGCCGATCTGACAGACGTACCGGGGAAAGCGCTGGCGGCCGCTTACCCGCGTATCCGCTTTATAAACCTCCTGAGCGAGGAGCACTTTGTATCGGAAAACGCGATACTGACCGCCGAGGGCGCGCTGTGTCTGGCGGCAGGGGAAAGCCGGACCGCGTTTCGGGGCAGCCGGTGTCTTGTGATCGGGTATGGTCATATCGGAAAGGTTCTCTCGGGCTATTTGCAGGCTTTGGGCGCGCAGGTTACGGCTTCGGCGCGCAGGGAGGACGATCTGGCGGCGATCCGCGGCCGCGGTATGATCGCTGTCCACACATATGCGCTAAGATCCGTCGTCGGCGGGCAGGATTTCCTGTTCAATACCGTACCCGCGCGGGTACTGGACGCCGATACGATCCGCTGCATCGGGACAGGCGCTCTCATCATCGATCTGGCCTCTGCGCCGTACTGCGCCGACGAACAGGCGATGGAGGAAGCCGGACGCCGGTACCGCAGGTATCCCGGCATACCCGGAAAACTGTACCCCGAATCGGCGGGGCGGATCATTTTTGATCAAATCATGCTCCAAAACCAAATTCCCGGTGGTAACGGGAGCCAGGAAGTAGTAAAATATGAGGTGACAGCCCATGGCGGGATTGAGCAATAAAAAAATTGGATTCGGGGTGACCGGATCGTTCTGTACGCTTCACCGGGTGCTGCCGGTGATGGAGAAGCTGCAGCAGATGGGCGCGCAGGTCATCCCGATTTTTTCGCAGGCGGTATACGAGAACGACACGCGGTTTTTCTCCAGCCGCGAATTTATCGACGCGGTTCACAAAATTACCGGGCGGCTGCCCATCCACACGCTGGTAGACGCAGAGCCCATCGGGCCCCGTCATCTGCTGGACATGGTCGTCATCGCCCCGTGCACGGGCAACACCGCGGCGAAGCTCTCGCTGGGCATCGTGGATACGCCGGTGCTGCTGGCAGCCAAGGCACAGCTGCGAAACGGCGGGCCAGTGGTGATAGCGATATCCACGAACGACGGCCTTTCGACCAACGCGGCCAGCATCGGGCGCCTGCTTAATACCCGCAACGTCTATCTGGTACCCTACGGACAGGACAGCGCCGCGACCAAGCCGTATTCGCTGGTGGCCCATATGGAGCTCATACCGACCGCGTGCGAACAGGCTCTCGAAGGCGTACAGCTGCAGCCGCTGCTGCAGGAATATAAACATGAAGAAGGATCGCTATGAACATCATCGTCCAGAAATTCGGCGGAACATCGGTCAGCACTCCGGAGAGGAGAATGCGCGTTATCGAAAAGGTGCGCGAAGCGATGGACAGAGGCTGCTTTCCCGTGCTGGTCGTTTCGGCCATGGGACGCGCGGGCGAACCCTACGCCACCGATACGCTGCTGTCGCTGGTGGATAGGTCGGCGGGCGGCGCGGATCCCCGGGACACCGATATGCTCGTTTCGTGCGGGGAAATCATATCGGCGGCGGTGATGGCCTCGGAGCTGCGCAGGCAGGGTATCGACGCCCACGCGGTAAGCGGCGCGCAGGCGGGGATCTATACCGACGACGCGTACGGACATGCCGAGTGCGTGGCGATGGACCCGCGATATCTGCGGGAGATAATCGACAGGGGAGCAGTGCCCGTGGTGGCGGGATTTCAGGGCCGCACAGCGGGCGGGGACACGACGACGCTGGGAAGGGGCGGCAGCGACACCACCGCCAGCATACTGGGCGTAGGCCTCGGGGCTTCGCTGGTGGAGATCTATACCGACGTGGACGGCATACTGACCGCCGACCCGCGCATCGTTCCCGACGCGGTCCTGCTGCGGGAGATAAGCTACGAAGAGGTCTTCCAGATGGCCGACAACGGTTCCCGCGTCATTCATCCCCGGGCGGTCGATATTGCGATGCAGGGCGGTGTGCCGCTGGTCGTGCGCGGTACGCTGAGCGACAATCCCGGCACACACATCTGCGAGATGGTTCCGCTCCACGACGACACGAAACCAAACGACGTCGTCACCAGCATCGCGCATATCGCCGGACGGCTTCAGGTGACGATCGAGGCGGTCACTCCCAACCGGGAGTACCGCCTGCTCCGGAGCCTGGCCGCTGCGGGCATCAGCATCGATCTTATCAACATATTCCCGGACTATATGGTTTTTACCGTATCGGACGACCAGAGGGAGGCGCTCGTGCGCGTGCTGGAGGAGGACGGCTGCCGGTACCGCCTGCGCGACAAATGCTGCAAGGTCTCGGCGGTCGGCGTGCGCATGCGCGGCGTACCGGGCGTGATGGCGCGGATCATGCATGCATTAAGCGACAGCGGCGTGACCGTGCTGCAAACGGTGGACTCGCACATGACGATATCCTGCCTCGTATCGGAGGACGAGGCGGAGACGGCCATACAAAGCCTGCACAGGGAATTCGCGCTCGCCCGGCAACAGGAATAAAATACGGTTTGGCCGGATACGGGAGGGAAACGTCCGAAAAACAAAAACCCGCCTTCCGGCGGGCTGGGGAAAATAAACTATGCGTTGCGCTGCACCCTGCCCGAGCGCAGGCAGCGCGAGCAAACATAGATGCGACGGGGCGTGCCGTCCACGATCGCGCGGACGCGCTGAATGTTGGGCTTCCAGGTGCGCTTCGTCTTAATATTGGAATGGCTCACGTTATTTCCATGAGCGGTTTTCTTATTACAGTAATGACAGGTCATCGCCATTTTTCCGGATCCTCCTTCGAGCAATGGATCGTCTCAAGCGTCAAAACACAAGTATTCTATCACCAGTTGTGCCGTTTGGCAAGCAGAATTTTAAATATATCGCGGTTTCTGCGATAAAAAGTTTGAAAAATGGCCTTATTCGCAATGCTTGTATTGCGAACCGGGCGGAGATAGGATACAATAGTTCATACATCTAAAAATGATGTGTAGGGGGTGTTTACCGTGGCTTTGATCACAAACCAGCTGGGGAGCATCGAAATCCACGACGATGTGGTCGCCTCGATCGTAGGCTACAGCATTGGAGAATGTTATGGCGTGGTGGGCATGGCCGCCAAAAGGGCCGGAGACGGTTTGGCGGAGCTGTTAAACTGGGAGAATATCCGCAAGGGCGTCAGGGTGTCCCACAAGGGCAGCTCTGTGACCATCGATGTTTTCGTGATCGTCGAATACGGCATATCGATCGCCGCCGTAGCCGAGTCAGCCATCCAGGCCATCAAATACAACGTGGAATCAAATACGGGACTCACGGTTCAGGCTGTCAATGTCATCGTCGAAGGCATACGGGTCCAGACAGAGGAGGACTAACACTGTGGTCTTGAAACAAATCGACAGCGCGCTGTTTCGTGAGATGTTCCTCAATGGCGTCGTTCTGCTGCAGCAGAACAAGGAGAAGATAAACGCCCTCAACGTATTTCCGGTTCCCGATGGGGACACCGGCACCAACATGCTCATGACGCTCAAGAGCGCCCTTAGCGAAATGCAGCAGGTGCGCAGCGAGAGCCTCTCCGTGCTGGCAGACGCGGTCTCAAAGGGCTCCCTCAGGGGCGCAAGGGGTAATTCGGGCGTCATACTGTCCCAGCTGTTTCGCGGCTTTGCCCGCAGCATACACGATAAGGAGACGATAACCGCCCGCGAGTTCGCAGCGGCGCTGCGCTTAAGTTCCGAAACCGCCTACAAGGCGGTCATGAAACCCCGCGAGGGCACGGTTCTGACGGTAAGCCGCGTGATCGGCGAAGCCGCCGTCAAAGCCGCCGAGCAGACCGACAACGTGATCGACGTGATGCGGCGGGCGCTGGACGCGGGCTGGGATGTGCTGGCCCGGACGCCAGACATGCTCGACGTGCTCAAAAGGGCGGGCGTCGTGGACGCGGGCGGCCAGGGTCTTCTTACGTTCATGAACGGATATATGGCCGCCATACGCGGCGATGCGCCGATGGGCTCGCTGGAGGAAGTCGTCGTGGACCGCGTCGGCGCTCCCGACGCGGCCGCGCCGACCATCACCCAGACCGAGATCGAGTTTGGATACTGCACCGAGTTTATCGTCAACCCCGTATATCCCAATGTGGACGACGCGGACGTGGATCGGTTCAGAAACCGGCTCGACATCATCGGCGATTCGGTGGTGGTCGCCAGCGACGGTGAGTACATCAAGGTGCACGTGCACTCGAATATGCCGGGCAAGGTAATCCAGTACGCGCTTAGGCTGGGCGAACTTACATCGATCAAGATCGAGAACATGCGCGAGCAGCACCGCAGCATACTGGAGATGAACGCGCAGGCCCAGCCTGAAAAAGACTACGCGATCGTGACGGTCGCGGCGGGCGACGGCATGAAAGACATATTTACCGACCTTGGGGCCGAAGGGTTCGTCGAGGGCGGGCAGACCATGAATCCCAGCACCGACGAGCTGGTGACCGTCATCAACGCGATGAACGCCCGCACCGTGTTCGTGCTCCCCAACAACAGCAACATCATCATGGCGGCGCGCCAGACCCAGGAGCTGACCCGGTGCCGGGTGATCGCGATACCGTCCAGGAGCATACCGCAGGGCATATCGGCGCTTCTTGCGTTTAACGCGGAGCTTTCACCCGCGGAAAACGAGGCGGCGATGACGCGCGCGCTGGATTCGGTCAAGACCGGGCAGGTGACATACGCCGTCCGCGACTCCGATATGGACGGGCAGGATATCCACAAGGGCGATATCATGGGCATCGGAAACGGGCACATCAACGTCGTGGGGCGCGATCCCAACGCCGTGGCTGCCGAGCTTTGCGCGGCGCTCCTTGAGGAGGGCGGAGAGATCATAACGATATTCTACGGGCAGGATGTGACCGGAGAGCAGGCGCAGGAGCTGGTCGACCGCCTACAGCGGGAGCATCCCGGATGCGACGTCGAGTGCCACCGGGGCGGGCAGCCGCTATACTACTACATACTGTCGGTCGAATGAACAGAAACAATCAAAATGCCAGCGCTGCTGGCATTTTTTATAGGAGGAAACATGCAGCCCGGTAATGCGGATATACGGAGCCTTCGCGGCGTAGGCGAGCAGCGGGCCCGGGCGCTGGCGCGTCTGGGCATCCGCACGGTCGGCGATCTCATGTATTTTTTCCCGAAGGATTATATCGCGCTGCGGGATATCCCGCCCGTCCACGAGGCGCGTCACGGAGAGAAAACAAGCCTCACGGGGACCGTCGCCTCCGCCGTGCGGGTCAACCGTCCCCGGCCAGGATTCTCGGTCGCCACGGCCGCTGTCGAGGGCGAGCGGGGAAGGGCCGAGTGCGTCTGGTTCAATAAACCCTACCTGAGGACTACGCTCCGGCCGGGTAGCCGCTGGCTTTTCATCGGAACGCTCGATACCCGCATGGGAGCGCTCCGGGTACTCAATCCTCTCATGGAATCCCTCGACGATGGCGCTCCTCCGCCGATACTGCCGCAGTACCGGCTGGCCCGCGGCCTGACGCAGAAGGCGCTCCGCGCTCTGGTGCGGCAGGGGCTCATGGGCGCGGTGCGCGAGACGCTTCCCTTCTCGTTCCGGAAGCGGTACGAACTGGCGGAGCGCGGCTTCGCCCTCGAGAATATACACTTTCCCGTAAACGCTGAGGCGCTCGGGTTCGCGCGACGGCGCCTGGCTTTCGAGGAATT
>JBMNNN010000035.1:0-13738 GCA_050942555.1 Christensenellales bacterium | reverse complement strand
GCGCCTGTCATCTCCTTGGTCGCGTCGCCCACGATGATGGGCGCTTCTCCGCCCCGCATGGCGCGGGCAATCGCCTGATCCCCGATCTTGTCCTTGACTTCGTTTCGCTTTAGAGCGATGTACCGGATGGGCCGGAGCACCTCGATCCGGTCGATGCGCCATCCGAATTCGGTGTACTTACAGTAGATGCTGTCCAGCAGGCCGCGGGCCGCCGACGGCGTCATTACCGGGTAGCTCATGCGCTCGACCTTGGTCTCGGGCCGCGTGAAGCAGGCCAGATCGCCCCAGACCTCCACGAGAAACTGCTTCATGTGTATCACCTCCTTACACGATAAAGTTTTCGTCGCCCCCGGCGCGGTCAAGCGCCAGGCCGGTCCGGCCGTCGTACAAACCGGAATTGGTCAGCACGAACCAGTCGTCGATCACCTCCCTGCCCTTTTTTACCGGTACAAGCCATCCCAGCGCGGGCATGTCCCGCTTTACGAAGGCGCCGACGGTAATTTCCCGGGCGCGCCGGAACCAGGCCGCGTTTACGTCTCCCGCTCCGGCCTGCCGCGCGAGATCCTCGTAGAGGTTCTGCCGTCCCGCGTAGGGCACCAGTATGTTGATGCCGCGCTTCCCAATCCAGCGATACAGCCGATCGACCTGCGGGAAATCCGATTCGCGCATCGCGGCGTCAAGCGCGAGCGCCTTTTTTCCGTCCTTGTCGGTCATGCCCCGGCTGCGCTCGTAGAACCGCCTGTAGTAGTCGCGGATGGTAGCTGGATCAAAAAGGTCCGGGAAACCCGAAAGCGCCGCGATCTCGTGGACCAGCCTTGCGGCCCTCTCGTATGTGTTATCGGGATACAGACTGTCCCCGTCCGAATGCTCGGGTATGAACACCGTCATTTCCCCCATGTGCAGGCGTCCTTCGCGGTTGCACCGGCCTGCCGCCTGGCACAGCGAATCCATCGGAGCGAGCGCGCGCCACAGCGCCGGAAAATCGAGGTCCACCCCCGCCTCGACGCATTGCGTGGCCGCAAGCCGACAGGGGCGACCCTCCGCCAGCGTATTTCTGACCGCTTCCAGCACATCCCGGCGGTGAGCCGGGCACATATCGGTGGAAAGATGCACCGCGCCCTCGCAGTCAAGCTGCCGGAGCGCCTCATACAGCGCCCGGGCATGCCGCTTCAGATTGACGATGGCCAGCGCCGCGGGGCGCTCGGACATCTGCCGCGCTACCTCATTAAGAGGCACTCTGCCCGCATAGGATACCTGGACGCGCGGGGGGAGGCTGAAAAGCCCGGCCTGCGCTGGAGCCAGTGCGCGGGGGCTCCATACCGCTCCGGCAAGCTTGTCCACATCGGCTGAGAAACTCTCAAACGCCGGTTGAGTAGCGGTGGAAAAAAGGATCGAGCACCGGTAATGCGCGGCCAGCGAGACCACGGTGGCCAGCGTGGGCGCGGCCAGCGGCAGGGGCAGCGTCTGGGCCTCGTCGAAAAGGACGGCGGAGCCCGCGATCCGATGAAGCTTTCGGCAGTCGGAAGGCCGGGCGGAGAAAAGCGACTCGAAAAACCGCACGGTGGTGGTGACGATGATGGGAGCGTCCCAGTTCTCCGCCAGCAAGCGTCCTGCACTCTCCTCGCCGCCCACATCGCGCGCCAGGCTATCGTCCTCTATGATATAGCCGGGCTCCCGGTCGGGGAGCGCCCGGCGTATCGCGTCCAACGTCTGATCGAGTATACTCAAATACGGAAGCACGACGATGACGCGGCGCAGCCCGTGCGCTTCGCAGTGCCGGAGCGCCCATGCTAGCATGGCTAGCGTCTTGCCAGATCCGGTGGGAGCGGCCAGCGTGAACACGCCCTGCGGAGCTACGGCCCCCTCGAGGCATAGCGCAAGCAGATTGTCGCGCACGCGCTGAAGCGATGGGGATGCATGGCTACGGCTCCTAATATCGTCTATTCGGGCCATGAGCGCAGCCAGATCCGAAGCCGGGCGCAGTGTCGGTCCCGGCTGCCGGTAGACTGGCCCGCTCTCATCCCGGTTCTGGTGTGCTTCAGCGCTCAGCCAATCGGCGTCCACCAGCGCGGAGAATAGCATTCTGGCGTCGAGCATTGCCGCAGCCGGATGGCCCGCGTGCTCGGCAAAGGGGCTTTTAATGCTTTCGGGGAGAGCAAACCGCGTATCCTGCTGCCAGCGCTGCTCTAGAATATCGGTGCTGTTGCCGGCCCAATGGCGTCCGTCTTCGGTCTGTGGTACGTTCGCACGCAGAAGATTCTGCTGTAGCGCACGCAGACATCCCCGCCCCAGACCGGTGTGATGTCCCGCGATGGCTAGCGCCATAGCCGCGCCGCTTATACGGTAGCGCTTGGCGGCCAGGTATGCTCCGGCGGTCCAGTGGTCCACATGGGACGCCTTGTGCTCCAGTACCTTCTGAAATAGGTCTCCGTATTTACCCAAGTCATGCAGGTGTCCGGCTGCCTGCGCCTCCGCCGCACTGCCCCAGACGTCGGCGAAGGATCCCGCCAGTGTCCCGACATCCGCCAAATGATCGCGGACGAGCTCCCTGACGCCGCGGGACTGTGATCGCGAATAATACACGATTTTCCCTCCTTCAACAAAATGGGCGCGTTTACCATATTATAACACAATATAATACGGACACCTGTACCATTTTGGGTACGATAACAAAAAGAACCGCACCCTTCCACATATTCGGAAGGATGCGGTGCTTTTTATTGCGCGCGGTCAGCGCAGCGCTGCTACTCGCGGTGCAGCGCCTCGATCGGATTCAGTCGCGCCGCGCGGAATGCCGGATACATGCCCGATATGATGCCGATGCCCGCAGAGAAGCCCGCGGCTGTCAGCACGACGATGAAATTGATGACCGGGCGGATCTCATTGATGAACGAGGCGATCAGGAACGAAGCGCCGATGCCGCCGACAAGCCCCAGCATCCCGCCGAACGCGGTCAGTACGACCGCCTCGAGAAGGAACTGGAACAGCACGTCGCTGTTGCGCGCGCCCACCGCCTTGCGCAGGCCAATCTCGCGGGTGCGCTCGACGACCGACACCAGCATGATGTTCATGATGCCGATGCCGCCCACCAGCAGCGATATCGCCGCGATGCCGCCGATGATCAGCGTAAACAGCGTTAGCTGCTGCTTGACCTGTTCGATCATCTGGCTCTGGTTATAGACGTAGTAAAAGTTCGATAATGATACCTCGGGCACGGCAGAGCCGCCGTCCTTGTCGCGCGCCGGTCTTATGTTGTAGATGATGCCGCCGCCTCCCGGGCGGGATTCGTCGACCAGCGTTTTGTTGGGACCGACATAGGGGGCGATGCGGTAATTAAGGTACCCCCGGATATCGGCTTCGGCCTGCAGCGCGGTGTTGACCGACTCGGCCTTTATGAGAAACTGCTCGATAGAGGTGCGGTTCCACAGCTTCTGGCCCGTGGACAGCGGTATGTAGGCGATCGTGTCCAGATAGGAGCCCAGCGTCGAGCCTTGGGAGGTGAGCACCCCCACCACGGTGTAAGGCACGCCCCCTATATAGAGCTTTTCCCCGACACAGTCGGTGCGGCTGAAAAGGTCGTTCGCGATGGCGGGACCGATCACGATGACATGCGCGCGCTCCCGCTGATCGCTTCCGGTCAGGAACCGCCCGTGGGCTACCTCGAGATTTTGCACCTTCATATAGTCGGCGGTGGTCGCGTATATCTGCGTGCCGTCCATACGCTGGCCCGGCGTGCGCAGCGTTTCGTACAGGTTGATAACCGGCGCGATGTCGGTAATGCTGTTGCTGTACTGCGCGAGCGCGATCGCGTCCTCATAGGCGACCCTGAAGGCCGTGCCGTGATAGTTATTAAACTGGACGCTGAGCGAATTGCTGCCAAAGGACTCCATCTGCTCTTCCATCGCGACCTTGAGCCCCTCGGCCAGCGACACGATCGTAATGACCGACATGATGCCGATGATGATGCCAAGCGTCGCCAGAAACGAGCGCAGCTTGTGCGAAAATATGGACCGGAAGGAGGACTTGAGTAGATCGATGATTTTCATGATGCGGCGCTTCCTTCCCCGGTGTCGGATACGATCCGCCCGTCGATGAGACTGAGTATGCGCCCCGCGTACGAGGCGATATCCTGGTTGTGGGTGATGAGCAGTATCGTGCGCCCGCCTTCGTTGAGGCTGCGCAGCAGCTCGAGGATTTCATGGCCGGTGGCGCTGTCCAGGTTGCCGGTCGGCTCGTCGGCCATGATGATATCAGGGTCGGTCATCAGCGCCCGGGCGATCGCTACGCGCTGCTGCTGGCCTCCCGACAGCTGATGCGGGCGGTGGTGGATGCGGTCTGCAAGGCCCAGCCGCTCGAGTATGTCGAGGGCCTTCCTGCGCCTTGCGCGCATGCCCATCCCGTTGTATACGCCGGGCAGCTCGGTGTTTTCCAGTGCGGTCGCCGAGGGCAGCAGGTTGAATCCCTGGAACACGAATCCGATCCGCCGGTTCCGGATATGCGCGAGCTCATTGCTGCGCGCCTTCCCGATATCGCGTCCGCCAAGAAAGTAGCTGCCCGACGTCGGCGTATCCAGGCACCCCAGCAGGTTCATGAGCGTGGACTTTCCCGAACCCGACGGCCCCACGAAGGCGGCGAACTCACCCGCGCGGATCGTAATCGACACATCGGACAGCGCGTGGATTTTGTTGTCGCCCATCGTGTATATCTTGGTCAGACCCTGGGTGACGATCAGGTCCTGCAACGCGGCCACCTCCTAATGCTCCGGCTCGGGAATGACTACGCTGTCGTCTGCGGCCTCCGCGATGCGCTGCTTTTCGATGATGTCAGGCCTCGGGAAGAACGGCATGTCGGATTTCCACGGGTCGAACAGAATCCGCTGGCCCTCGGTCAGTCCCGAAAGGATTTCGGCCGACGACTGGTTCTTCATACCCACGGTGACGGGTACGAGCGTATAGGGAGGATTGATCGCGCCCTTTTCCATCTCGGCGCCCTCGTCGATCACGCGGACGGCCATCGAGCCGTCCTCCATCGTCGTGAGCGCACCAACCGGCACCTGCAGCACGTCGTCCTGCTCCATGATGATGAGATACGCGAGCACGCTCATGCCCATGCTGAGTCCCTCGCTGCTGTCCAGCGTGATATGGACGGTGAACGTCGGAGTGCCGGTGTAGTTGTGCTCGTCGACCGTGGCCTTGTTGGATATATAGGAAACCGTGCCCGGGTAGGACATGTCGCCCAGCGCGGCGACCTGTACGCGCGCGGGCTGGCCGATGTAGACCGAGGCTACGTCGAGCTCGTCGACCTGGGTTTTGACAAGCATCGCCTCGGGCCGCGCGATGGACGCGACGGGCGCGCCCTCCAGCACCTCTGTGCCCGGCTGCAGCGGCAGCTCCATCACGATGCCCGTCACGCCCGCGACGATGGGCGCGCCGCCTTCGAGCGCCGCGAGCTCCTGCTCCTCCTTTTCGAGCGCAGCCAGCTCCTCAAACTTCGTAATGAGCTCGCCCGAGAGCTTGCTTGCCACGACGACCGTCGCGCCGATCTCGACCTGCGCGTTTTCCTTGGCTGGGACCGAGTTCACCTCGCCCATTACCGCGTCGACCGTGACGAAGGAAGCGAGCTCCAGCGGGCCGCGGCCCAGCTCTGCGCCCGATTTATCGGTGATCACGGCCTCCGCGCCCACCGCCGGCATGTCGGTGGCGATCGAGACGACCGCTCCCGACGCGTCGACCGATGTGACCTGGCCGTCATACTTCTTGCGGCCCACGGTCACGACGATCTCCGCGTCCTTCGCAAGCGATCCGGCGGGCGAAACGCGCACGTTCATCCTGCTTTCGGTGGATATGAGCGCGATATAGCCAATCTGCTCCATGACCTCGGCCACATCGTCGCCCTTTTTGACCTGGATCGACTTTACCCGGCCCGAAACCGGCGCTTTATACGAGTAATAGGTCCGCGACGAGCCGGTGGTCGCGATCTCGAGCTTCTTTGCCACAATTTTGTCGCGCACCTCTTCCAGACGGTCGGCGATTTCCTCGGCCGGGATCTCGCACAGCACGGTATCGGGCTCGACCATCTGTCCCTCGGATACGAGATAGCCGGGGAATACAAATTTATGCTCGGACTTGACCGATATGAGTTCCTGGGCGCTGACCGATCCCTGGGACAGGATCTGCAGGGCCAGGGGCCCGCGCGCGACGGTTCCCTCCATGAGTTGCGGCTCGTAGACCCCTCCGCCCACGAGCGCGCAGCCGCTGAGCAGGCAGGCCAGTGCGGCCGCGGCCGCGATGCGCATGATGCGTTGCTTCATACAGTGATTCCCTCCTTAAATTAACCGACACCGATTGGACGCAATACCGTGCGGATTTGTTCCATTTTTTGTTGACCTGGAGTTTCATGATACCACCCTGCGGAAAACACTGCAATACCACCTTTGCGTTTCTACACGAATCGCTATAATAACCGTGAATGAGGTAAACGGACGGCATGCCGAAAGCGGAAGCGGCGTTCCGTCTTTTGCCGACAGGATGAATAATTATGAGTGTTTTCGATGTGACCGCGGCAGCTCGCGATCAACTCGCAGAAAATGCGCCGATGCGGGCCTGTTTCCGCCCAATTTTCGGCGAAAAGGTTGACAGTAGGTAAAATTCGTATACAATAGAAGTAACATCATAGGTGCTCTCATCCAAGGCAGATTACCCATATGTGAGCCAAAGAGAGGGTGAGCAAATGGCCTCTGAATTTGATTTTTTGCGCGTCAAGTGGCCTAAAATGGCGGCGCTCGCGGCCGATGCCAGTAGGCTTATCGAAGTCAGCCCTTCAAGCGCCATCGCCTCGATGCGCACCTTCTGCGAATGGGCCGCCGATATCGCGCTCGACTTGTACAAGGTGCAGGTGGTAAGCGGCGTCACGCAGATGGAGAAGCTGGAAGCGCTCCAGGCGACCGGCCGCGTTCCCGTCGAGATCCTCCAGAAATTCCATAACATACGCACCGCGGGCAACGACGCGGTACACCGGGTGCTGGGCGACCCGGAGACAGCACGCGCGGCACTGCAGGAAGTCAAGGAAATCGGACAGTGGCTTGTCCGCGAAAGCGACCTGCACGCCCGGCCAAGGGACCCCTCGCCAATACGCCGGGTTCCGCTGGAAGGGCTGTACGCCGACGAGGAGCCCAGCCATTCCTCGGGCATGCTGGAAAGCCGGTACGGCCAGCATATGCGCCCCGCGCAGTTTTTCCGGCAGTATGCTCCGCAGTTGGTGATGGCCGGCGGGGTGCTTCTCATAATCGGCATCATCGTGCTCATTATACTGCTCGTTTCCCGGTGCTCGAATCCGTCCAGGCAGCTTCCCGACCACAGCGTCGGCCCCAGCGCGACGCCGCTTTCTGCAGGTTTGGTAGAGGAAACGCCCACCGCCGTGCCCACGCCCGCATCCTCTCCGACGCCCCGTCCCCACGTGTGGTTTGAAACGCTGGAGCCGACGTCGGACTTCACCGGGCTGTATCGGGGCAAATGGGACTCGAGCACGATGGAAGCGAACTTCGAGCTTAACAATAAGCTCTACGAGCACGGCATCGGCATGTTCGTGCCGTCCCGCCAGATTTCCGAAAAGCGGGGCTCGAAATCGGCGACATGGGCGCTGATGGGCAAATACGAAACGCTGGTATTCGACCTTGGCGCCGACCAGAACTGGGACTACGGCCAGAACAACGGCTATTTCCGCATCAAGATCGAAGCCGACGACAGGGAAGTATACAACAGCGGCATGAACGACTATCAGTTCTTCGAGGAAAATGTAACGGTCGACGTGCGCGGCTGCAACAGCCTGCGGATCACGATCACCGAGGAGAAAGGCGAAGCGGGCACGCTGAATATCGTGCTGGGCAACGCGCGGCTCTATGAGGTATCTACCGCGACCGGGGAGACCGGCGCTCCGACCGGCACGCCCGGCGCAACGGGGACGCCCGGCGCATCGCCCACGCCCACGCCGTAGCAAACTGTTATAACCCGATCATGGACGCGGGGCCGCGCAGGTTGGCGCGGCCCCGCTTTTTTGCTGGGCGTGGTCCTACGCCTTTTCGTGTCCCGGCCGGGCATGCGCCCGGGCTTTATCCCATATGTACCAGCCGATCAGGGCCAGCAGGATGCCGATCGAAACCCACTGGCTGGTAGACATGCCGAAGAATATGCCGCGCATCCGGTCGTCGCCGCGGAAAAACTCGAGCGCGAAGCGCATGACCGCGTACCCGGCCGCGTACAGCGGAAATACCATCCACCTGCTGCGTATCCGGCGCTCGGCGATCAGCAGCAGCAGGAACAAAAGGAAATTGTAGCCCGATTCGATGAGCTGCACCGGCAGCAACGGCTCGCCGTTGGGCGCGGCCAGCGAGTGGGTGAACGCGATGCCGAAGCGCTCGCTGGGAACGCCCCAGCAGCAGCCCGTCAGAAAGCAGCCGATCCGCGCGAACCCGTGAAAGAGCGGCAGCGCCGGGGTCACAAGGGCGAATACCGTCGCGACCGGCACATGGTATTTGCGCATATAAATGAGCGCAGCGGCAAGACCGCCGATGAGTCCGCCGTAGAATACCATCCCGCCGCTCAGAAGCAGCCGGAGCGTGTCGGCCGACAGCGTGATTTCGTCCCTGTGCGCGACGAAATACGGCACCTGCGACACGAGAAACAGCAGCTTTGCGCCGATGCCCGCGCCCACGGCCGAAAGAAGCGCGATATGAAGCAGGTCGTCGGGCGGGACCCGGAAGGCGCGGTTGCGAACGACGACGCATAGGGCGGCTGCAGCGATGCCCATAACGCCCATCAGCCAGTACGAGGGCAACGGAAATGGTCCGATGTATACATAGGGAAGCATGGCGTCTCCTTGACATAAGTCTTCAATAAGGAAAAAGGGTGTAAACAACTGTGCGATTGTTTACACCCTGGTCGCGCTAGTTTTACGAAAGAGGCAGCCCCGAACGGCCAAACTCCGCAAGCGCGCAACCGGCCGCACTGACGCAGATGGCGCAGGAGAGTACGACGACCGACGAAATCGCCAGCGCGATGATCGAGCACACAAGGCCTGCCGTCGCCATGCCGGCTGTACCGGCGGGCATCGACTTGCGGGCGCTAATACCAAGTATGAGTCCAACGATTGAAAGGATGATGGCCGCAATGCCCAGCCAAAGCGTGTAGCTGAAAATCGTGAAAACCAGTCCCAGTATGCCGCATACCAGCGAAGCGGTAGCCTTGCCCTTATTCGGATCCTGCTGCACTTCCATAGACAAATCCTCCTCAACAATGCGTTAACTTACCAGAATTTTAATGTAATATACGGTGCGTGTCAATCGTTAAATTCTCAAATTATTCACAATGTCAAAACGATCATATGATTACATTTAAATATTATTGAATCTCCGCGTTGAATATGACGAAGCGGTCGGCGCCCGCCCTCCTGGCCTGGTACATCGCTGCCTGCGCCTGGCGCACCAGCTGGTCGTAGTCCTGCACCGTTTCCCGGTTGAACGCCACCCCGATACTGATTTTGAGCGTGACGCGCCGCCCGGGAAAATGGATGTCCTCGCGGGCAGCCGACAGCAGCTTCTGGGAAAAGACCGCCACCTGCGCAAGCTCCCTCGCGTCGCGCATGAGCACAAGGAAACGCCCGCCTTCGCCGCAGATAAGATCGGTATCCCGAATGCGCGATGCCATGCGCCGCGCCAGCACCGACAGCGCCCGCGAACGGAGCGCGGCGCTCCTGTCTCCGGAGGAGCTGTCGGCTTCCTCGGCGCTGATGGACAGCAGCGCGATGCTCCTGTCGTCCATGTGACGGCGCACTATACGGGCAAAGACCTCCGGTGACAGCAGCGGATCGCGCGTCCCGGAGACCGCCTGAAGGCCCAGGCGCAGCGTTTCTTCGGCCATGAACCGGTAGGATTCCTCCAGGCGCGGCCGCGGTTTCACCGCGCCTGTCAGCACAAGCGCGCCCCGGACGACGCCGTCGGGCCACCGTAGCGGTATCGCGCGGCAGCGCATGATCAGCCACGGCCACCGGGAGCGCAGCGTGAACTGCCGGACTTCTCCGGCGGAGTCGGGCGCGGGAATGTTTTCAAGACACCGCGGGCCGATTACGACCTTTCCGGGCCTGCCCGCTGCGTATACGACGCTTTTTCCCTGCTCCCATCCGACGATCGCCGCGCAGCGGGCGCGCGAAAGCCGCGCGATATGACAGACCTGTATCCGCCACTGCTCCTCGACGATGCCGGGCACCGTCGTCGTATCGCGAAGGACTCCTTCGCTGTGCCTTGGTTCGCTCATCACTCTCTCCGGTCGGGTATTCGCGCGCACCCGGAGCGCGTCATCGCCGTGCGCAGCCTAACGGGTATAGCAGGCGACGATCTCTCCGAAATACAGCGTGTGGTAATCCCCGTCGTCATAGACCGACTGATCGATGACCGGATCCAGCGCCTGGGCCGACAGCGTGACCCTGCCGCGGATAACGCATTCGTAATGGAGCCAGCCCTCGCCCACCACCGGGCAGTCGACCACCCGGCCGGGCTGCGCGGTCAGGCTGCAGGACGCGAACTTGTCGACATTGCGCCCCGAATGGCTGCCGCAGTATGCAAGCGCGTCCCTGAGCTCATCGGCCCGGGGCACCGTGACCGTGAATGCCTCGGCCTGCTCCATCAGGTAATGCGTATGGCGGGACAGCCGGACGGGCGCGATGAATACCGGGCGTCCCCAGTAGATCGACAGGCTCCCCCAGCCGATCGTCATCGTATTGAGCGCTCCGTTGGCGCGGACGGTCAGCAGCGCGCCGCCGTGTTGCAGCCGTTCCAGCGTATGCTGCGCATGCGCTTCAAAGGATATCATATGGCTCCTCCTTTTTGTCGTCAGGGCCGGGGAAGCGGTATGTTTTTCCGGTAGGTGATCGAGGGCATATTCTCGGGGGGCGCGGTCCAGCGCACGGCGTTTGTGATGACGGTCTGGACCTCCTTCTGGTGATAGACGGGAAATGTCTCGTGGCCCGGACGGAAATAGAAGACGCGTCCCTTGCCGCGTGTCAGCGTGAAACCGCTACGGAACACCTCGCCGCCCGAAAACCAGCTGATGAATATGAGTTCGTCGGGCTGCGGGATATCGAAATACTCGCCGTAGGTTTCTTCCTGCGGGATCTCGAAGTACTCCGGGACTCCGGCCACGATCGGGTGGCCGGGATTGACGATGAAGAGCCGCTCCAGCTCATGGTTCTCGCGCCAGCTGAGCTTCGCGGAACAGGTCCCGCACAGCTTCATGAATATTTTGCTGGCGTGCGCCGAATGCAGCGCGATAAGCCCCATGCCCTCCAGCACGCGGTTATATACCTTCTCCACGATATCGTCCCGGACTTCGCCGTGCGCCATGTGCCCCCACCAAATGAGCACGTCGGTGCGATCCAGTACCTCGTCGGTGAGCCCATGGTCGGGCTCGTCCAGCGTGGCGGTACGCGCCTTCATGTCGGGCTGCTCCGACAGGAAACCGGCGATCAGGGCGTGCATGCCGTCGGGATACAGCTTCCTGACGCTCTCCTTTGTTTTCTCGTGTCGAAATTCATTCCATACGGTAACGTGTATCATAAGAACAGCAGGCCTCCAGATATTGATTCATTTACTCTATTCCACACGGCGCCGGCTCATTCCTTCCTCTGCCAGGCCGGGTTCGCATTTTCGCGCGCCGGGTGCGCTATTTATGGCTTGTAACTCCCGGGCGCTGCGGTATAATAATGGAGAAAGAAGGAATTCTGTGTGAACTCGGGTAAACGCGGATAGGTATTTTATACGACCACGCGTCTGGGCAGGGCAATGGGGATGCAGGACCATAATCCGGAGCGGGCTCCCGCACCCGGGGACAAAACCGAAGGAGGCAGCCGCATGGGCAATATCATCGCCAGGATTTCAGAGATCATCTCCCGGTTTCAGACAGGGGGCGCGGCATCGATGTCGGCCATCGACTTTTTGTGGATCGCGGCGGCGATCGCGGCGGCGATACTAGCCATCAGGGTCGTGGGCAAGATCATAAAGATACTGCTCATCATCGCGGCGGTGGTGCTTCTTGCGGGTTTTTTATTCAACAGCGGCCTGCTTCCGCTGTAAAAAGCAAAGAACCGGACCGAGTCTATACCATTTCCCTTCGTATGTCGGCGCCCAGCGCGGCCAGCTTTTCGACGATCCGCTCATAGCCGCGGTCGATGTAGCGCACGTTGCCGATCTGCGTATAGCCGTCGGCGATGAGCCCGGCGATGATGAGCGCGGCGCTGCCGCGCAGGTCGGTCGCGTTGACCGGCGAACCCCACAGCGACTCGACGCCGTCGATGACGGCTACGCGATCCTGCACGCGGATCTGCGCTCCCATGCGGCGCAGTTCGTCGACGTGCCGGAAGCGCGACTCGAATATGTTCTCTATCACCATCGACGTACCCGAGGCAACCGATAGGAGCACGGTAAAGGGCTGCTGCAGGTCGGTCGGGAAGCCCGGATAGGCCAGCGTCTTTATCTGTACGGGCCTGGGACGGCTCGTGCCTATGACCCGTATAAAGTCCTCGCCCTCTATGACGTTCATGCCCATTTCCATGAGCTTGGCGGATACGGCCTCCAGATGATAGGGGATGCAGCCCCGTATCGTGATATCTCCCCGTGTGGCCGCGGCGATCGCCATCCATGTGCCCGTCTCGATCGGGTCGGGCAGTATCCGGTATGTGCAGCCGTGTAAGAGCGGCCGCCCGGTGATGCGTATCGTATCGGTGCCCGCGCCCTTGATGCGCGCGCCCATCGCGCCCAGGAAGTTCGCCAGATCCACGACGTGCGGCTCCTTCGCCGCATTGACGATCGTGGTGGTCCCCTCGGCGCGGGCCGCCGCCAGCATGATGTTGATCGTTGCGCCCACGCTGACGACGTCCAGGTACACCTCGGCGCCCGTCAGGCGGTCGGCCTGACAGAAATAGATGCCCCGTTTAAGCTCGATGTGCGTACCCAGCATGGTTAAACCCTTGATGTGCTGGTCCATGGGCCGCTCGCCGATGTCGCATCCGCCCGGGAAGGCTACCTCGGCCTTTCCGAAGCGCGCAAGCAACGCGCCCATCATATAGTTGCTGGCACGCATGCGGTGCACGAGATCCGCCGGCGTCCGCCATGTATCCACCCCGCTGGGGTCGATGACCATCGTGTCGTCCTGAAACTCGACTTTCGCCTTCATCTCCGAAAGCATCCGGCGCAGCACGTTCACGTCCTCGATGTCGGGCAGGTTTTCGATCGTGCAGATGCCGTCGGACAGGAGGGCCGCCGGGATCACGGCGACGGCGGAGTTCTTCGCGCCGCTGACCGTCACCTCGCCGATAAGGGGTTTCCCTCCGCGTATGATGATCTTTTCTTCCAACGCAAACCCCGCCTAGTAAGCGGGCTCACCTCCCTGTGGATTTGACCGGCCTGGTGCGGGTTGGGCGCGCCGCTTCGCGAATCGCCGGGCCGTGCCGGCAATCCGGCCTTAACCATAATTCAGACAGCCTGGTGCTGTCTGAAACGGGATACATATAACAAGCGGAATTATTCTAACATACCGCAATATAAAAAGCAACGGAAACGAATCTTCTTGAGTTTCCGCATATGACGTTGACCTACCAACAAGAAATGGATTAAGGCATGGAAGAGAGCGTCAAACAGAGCAAAAAGTTAAGAAACAACCCTTAAGAAGCGTAAAAAACTGCAATAATCACG
>JBMNNN010000034.1:0-13983 GCA_050942555.1 Christensenellales bacterium | reverse complement strand
GAGATCACTGAACGTACGATTGACAAGCAAGGCCAGATGATGTTAATCCCCACAGTCGATGCCAACACCTGGCATACGACACTGGAACTGCCGGAGGATGGGTAGGGATTAAATATTTCCATAAATTCTGGAACAGCTATCTCTTTGGTAGACTTATCAGAAATACTTTTATGATAAACCTTTACAGCCTTGCAGTATTTCCATTGTCCTTAGTTCTGGCCTTACTTTTAAACTATATGCCATCGTTACGTTTTAAGAAAACGGTTCAAATGATCAGCTATGCACCTCATTTCATATCGGTTGTGGTGCTGTGCGGTATGATTACGCAGTTCCTAAACGCTCGCACCGGGCTGGTAAACCTAATACTCCAAATCTTTAACGTTCCTGCAGCCAATTATATGGCGAAACCCGAATTATTCAGAGATATTTATGTTTGGTCAGATGTGTGGCAAAATATTGGATATAACTCAATTATCTACATAGCAGCTTTATCAGCTATATCCACTGAACTCCATGAAGCAGCGATTGTGGATGGAGCAAACATAATACGGCGAATCTGGTCCATTGATATACCAGGTATCCTCCCAACATTCAGCGTTTTGCTAATTCTGCGTTGCGGCCATCTGTTTGACATCGGATTTGAAAAAATCCTCCTCCTTCAAAATAATCTGAACCTGTCCGTTTCCGAGGTCATCAGCACGTACACTTACAATATTGGGTTGGCCACTCCTAATCCGCAGTATTCCTATGCAGCAGCGATCGGTTTATTCAAGTCACTCGTGAATATGGTTTTACTTTTCTCTGTAAACAGGCTTGTACGGCAGTTAAGTGGCTCTTCACTTTTCTGATGAGGGGATTATTATGAGCAGAATAGAGAAAAAAACAATCCGATACACAGCCTCGGACTATCTGTTCCTCGGGTTTAACTGGATTGTATTATCCGTGTTTCTTATCGTTCTAATATATCCGTTGCTATATATATTAGCTTCGTCCATTAGCGGCGGGGCGTCTACTATGACGCTCTGGCTGATCCCGAAAAAGTGGTCATTTGAGGGATACAGGGCAGTGATAGAGTACCCATTTATTCGGTCTGGATACAGGAATTCGCTCATCTATATGACGGTAGGAACCGCCATTGCCATGCTTGTGACCATTTGCTGTGCGTACCCTCTTTCCCGACATGATTTCGCAGGAAGAAAGCCGATTATGACGCTGTGCATTTTTACTATGTACTTTAGCGGCGGTCTTATACCCACGTATTTATGGATTCGTGATTTGGGATTGTATGATACGATTTGGGCGCTTGTATTACCTGGATCATTATCAGTGTATAACATGATTATTATGCGAACTTATTTCCAAAGTCAAATTCCTGAGGATTTATATAAAGCTGCACTGATCGACGGCTGCGGGGATCTTCGCTTCCTAATTAGCATCGCATTACCCCTATCGGGTCCAATCCTCGCAGTAATAGCTTTGTATTATGCCGTAGCCCAATGGAACGCTTATTTTAATGCGATGGTATATATTCAAACGAGAACTAAATTACCTTTACCAAATGTATTGCGAGAAATACTGGTGCTTAATATGATTTCCGGCATCGATGTAAATTTGGATGAAGAGCTGGCGACAAAAATGGAGCAACGGGCTGAGTTAATGAAGTATTCATTGATCGTTGTGGCATCGCTACCCGTGATGGTACTATATCCGCTAGTACAGAAATACTTCGTGAAGGGAGTGATGATCGGAGCCATTAAGGGATAAGTGTCTGCTGTATTCCTCGCCCTACAACCTGTGCACAAAAAAATAATATGGGAAGGGGACGCACTGGTACTCAACAAATGGTTAGTATGCAATAATACGAATTAAAGGAGCGATAAATATGAGAAAGATAATCTGCGGATTGCTAACAATGCTTACCGTCACTATTGCGATGGTATCTTGTGCCAAAGATTCCAATACGCAGGCAACCGAACCTCCCAAGACGTCCACCGTTGTTACTCCCGCTTCGACTCCTACGCTGGAACCTGAGCCTACACTGGTCAAACCGTCGGAATTGACTGTATTCACACCGCAATTGGCAACTGTTGAAAATTTTGAAACAAACCGCTTTACTAAATATTATGAGGAACTAACTGGAATCCATATTAATTGGATAACCTGTAATACTTCAGAGCGGGATACGCAGCTTAATCTATCATTAACAAGCAAAGAATATCCAGATATATATGCCACTTCATTCACGACGTCCCAGATTATTCAGTATGCAGAAGCAGGAGTATTCAGACCACTGAATGATCTAATCGATCGCTACGCGCCAATTAGTAAGTCAATTCTCGACATGGATACTCAATTAAAAGAGATGATAACCGCTCCTGATGGTAACATCTATACACTGTTTTATTATCTTCCTCTCCTTCAGTCTGACACTAATTATGAGAGGTGTTTTAAGCTCTGGATCTATCAACCATGGCTTAAGCAAACTGGAATGGATATGCCGGATACCATTGATGAATTTAAGCAGATATTGATTTATTTCCGTGATCATGATATGAACGGTAATGGTAATACAGACGATGAGATACCTTTGATGGGCAGCTATCAATACGCAGAATCCGGAAGCGATCCCATGTACGCTATAATGAATAGTTTCCAACTGTTCCCGTCTCATTTTTTACTTGCAGAAAACGGCATAATAACATTTGCTGCTAGTACGAACGAATTTCGTGATGGCCTTCGATATTTAAACGATCTTTTTGAAGAAAAATTGCTTGCTGAGGAAACCTATGTTCAAGATCTAAACCAGTTCAGATCGGTTACCAGCGTCACTTCCGAGGCTGAAATGGTTGTTGGGGTAACCAGCGGAGCAACATATGCTCGCTTTATACTGCAAAGCGTTTATGCAGATGCATATGAAGATTTCACTGCGATAGGTCCGCTGGCTCTCACTGAGGGCGGTCCAAAGCAAATGATTCTCGAAAATAGACCTCCCGAATTGCGTTGTGTTATTACAAGTGCCTGCAAATACCCTGAGGCTGCGATCCAATGGCTGGATAACACTCTGGAAATTGAAAATGCCCTAATGATATTCAGAGGATATGAAGACGAGCACTGGAGACGACTTAGCGACAATATAACTCCGGATAAAGGCATTATCATTGAGATGATCGATGATAACCCACTTATTCCTGCAGGGAGCTCCGCCCAGAACAGTGTTTGGCAAAATTGGACTACGCCTTTCTACCATACAAAGCTACGGGCTGTCTTTACAACCGTATACAAAGAAGGGACCAACAGTTACCTGATGGATAAGAAACAGGGTGAAGCGAATACCATGTTCGATGACTGTGGCGTTAAGTCGGGAATACCAGCTATAGTCTGGTGCAATGATGCGGATATAATCACCGAATTTACTGATCTGAAGACTACGATAGATAGTTATGTCAAGCAAAGCTACACACAATTTATTCTTGGCACACTGGATATCAACGACGACGCGGCCTGGCAGACGTACCTTACTGAGCTCGACAATATGGGACTCGAGCGGTATCTCGATGTGTGCGAACAATACTATTTTGGCAAATAGTATAGCATGAACCATCTATAGAAGATGCGAAAACCCCGGTTCCACAGAAATAACGAAAGGGGCCGGGGTTTATCATAAGTTCAATATATTTAGCTTGGAGCGTTTATGTACTACGATACAAATATGAATAGGTCTAAAAAGCCGCACGCGGCCTATCTCTATGATACCCACGTTCACACCTCGGAAAGCAGTCCCTGCGGCAGGCTGAACGCACAGGAAACCGTACGTTTGTATTCACAGGCAGGTTTCTCCGGGTTTTGCATAACGGATCACTATACCAGGGACTTCTTTGAAACTATATCCGGTCCATGGTCAAACAAGGCTAGATGGTTTCTGCGCGGATACGAGACCGCGCACGCAGAGGGTGAAAAGATCGGTTTTGCCGTTTTCCTTGGAATGGAGATCCGCCTGGACGAAGGAATCAGTGAATATTTGGTGCTAGGCGTAAATCAGTACTTCATTCAGTCAAATCCAGAGCTGTACCGTTTCAGTCTGGCAGAACTATCCCAGATCGTTCGCGACGCAGATCTGCTTCTTATTCAAGCCCATCCATTCAGAGAATCTATGCGACCGCAAAATATGATATACTTGGACGGGATTGAAGCTTACAATGGCAATCCCCGGTTTTTCTCCGATAATAGCAGAGCAATGCACCTGTGTAAAGAAAACGGAATCCGAGGAATCTCCGGTTCCGATTGCCACAGACTGAACGAAGTAGCTACAGGAGGCATTCTCGTTAAGCGCCCTCTACAAAGCGAAGACGGGCTTGTGCGTGAGATTAAAAGCGGAAACTACCTCAACTTCATTAGTAGCAGCGAAAGGAATGAAGCATATGAAAAGCTATCGTTTCGAAGACATGATCGACCTTCTTGACTCTTCCTCCGCCGCGTTCCGTATTTCAGACAATGCGGAAAAGGGGAAATTGCTGCGCCTTTATTCAGCGGATACCGTTTGCCATGGGGATTCGCGAATCGTTCTCCCGTTCGCCGGCGTCGTGTACGGCGATCAAATAATCGTAGACGCCCGCATCCGGAATCCGTCGGGGAATTTCGGCGAGGGATACTGCGAACCGGTCTATTATCGCGGCGGCCAAAGGGTTGTCAACTATACAAGCAAGGGCGTGATCGCCGACAGCGGCCAGGTGCAGTTCTATGGAACCGGGTACAGGGATTACCGATACCGCTTCACCGTCCCGATGGGCGCAGACCGGGCGGATATTATAATCGGCTGCAAGAACGGCGGAACTATCGAGATCAGGGATATGGAGGTCTATGTCACCAGGTCGGCGCCGGGCACGGTGCATTGCGGTATCAAGTGCGTTGCACACCAGGGTATGCGGGGCTATGCACCTTTTAATACGATGCCGGCTTTTCAGACAGCAGCCAGAGCCGGGTTTCGGGAGTGCGTGGTGAATATCAACCACACCCGGGACGGCTATCTGGTGGTGCTTCACGACGATACGATCGACGCGACCGCCAATGGTACGGGGAAAATCCATGATATGACGCTGAGCGAAGTCCGGCAATACGATTTCGGGGCGTATTTCAATGCGTATTTTACCGGGACAGAGATCCCGACGCTGGCTGAAGCAGTGAGTTTTCTGGCCAAAGCGGGCGTCCGTCCCGTACTGCGTCTGCCCAGCCACTTTACCGGCGAATTTGCCCGCTATCTAGATGATATTTGCCGCATCGTGAAAACCAACGGTCTATGGGGAGCGTGTACCGCGAAAGCGTTCAGCAGGGATGTCCTTGACGCGTTAAGCGGTATCGCGGGAAACGGATTTCGTTACGGGTTCTGCACGAGAAACATCGATCAAGGCGATGTTTCCTGGATCAAATCGCTGGGCAATGATGTGTACTTTGATCTTAATCATAAATTCCTGACCGACGCGGACATAGAGCTTGCCCTCTCCAATGAGATTGCGGTGGAATCCTGGATCGTCAATGACTTCGAGACCATCATCCGGCTGGCGGAAAAAGGCGTAACGGGCTTTACCACCGACTATTACTGCTTCGAGGGGTGTATCCTGTAGTTGCAAAAAACTGCCGCGTCCCATGCGGGCGCGGCGTTTATTTCATATCCAATCGAATGGTGCCGAAGGCCGGGCTCGAACCGGCACGGTGTTGCCACCGAGGGATTTTAAGTCCCTTGCGTCTGCCTGTTTCGCCACTTCGGCTTTAATAAATTGGAGGCGCCAACCAGATTCGAACTGGTGAATAAAGGTTTTGCAGACCTTCGCCTTACCACTTGGCTATGGCGCCCCGTATGGAACAGGATAATATATTGTACCCCCACGCACGAAAAACGTGAATCATCGAGCGGAACCAGGCCGATGAACGCCGCTCCGGGCGGGCGATACAACCACTGGAGCGGGAGACGGGACTCGAACCCGCGACCTTCGCCATGGCAAGGCGACGCTCTAGCCAATTGAGCTACTCCCGCAGGGTGGTGCCTCAGGACAGAATCGAACTGTCGACACAGGGATTTTCAGTCCCTTGCTCTACCAACTGAGCTACCGAGGCATGGCGACCCGGAAGGGGCTCGAACCCTCGACCTCTAGCGTGACAGGCTAGCGTTCTAAACCGACTGAACTACCGGGCCATATTGCGGTATTATATTGGTGGGTGGTGGGCCTTCAGGGACTCGAACCCCAGACCGACCGGTTATGAGCCGGTTGCTCTAACCAACTGAGCTAAAGGCCCACGGTTTTACTGGTGACCCCAGGGGGACTCGAACCCCCGTTACCGCCGTGAAAGGGCGGTGTCTTAACCGCTTGACCATGGGGTCTCACCTGGTCGGGGTGGTGGGATTTGAACCCACGGCCCCATGCTCCCAAAGCATGTGCGCTGCCAAACTGCGCTACACCCCGCCGCTGCTCAGTTTGGCGCGGCGAACTATAATATACAACATTCCTGTTATGCTGTCAACCATATTCGCCTTCATTTTTTTGCTTTCCGCGTCAATCGCAGAGCTAAAAAAAATATGCCGGGAGTCCGCACGGGCTCCCGGCGCAAACACAGTTTTTTACATGCGGTTCCGTGGATCGTCGCTGCGGTGTTTATGGCCTACGCCGGTAATTTCCTTGAAGAATCCGCCGACCTTTGATTTGAACTGACCTTGACGGACGGTGATGATCAGAGTCAGCACGCCGACCAGAGCCAGCACGATTACGATCCAGAGTATGCTTCTTCCCGCGCCGCTGTTCTTATCGGCGCGTGTCTGCGCCGGATCCTGCGCCGCCTGCTGTCGGGGCTGATAATTACCATTCTCGCCGCCCATTCCCTGCGGCTGGCCGGTCTGTCTGGGTTGCGGACTGCCGTCTCCCTGGCCCTGTCCGGTTTCTAACCCCAGGCAGACGGCGACGACCTCAGCAAGGTAGCGCGTGGAATTGATGACCTTCTCCTTTTCGATTTCGGAGGTGCCCATTTCAAAAAGCAACGCCTGAGGCATCAGGTCCTGGTTGTAGGTTCCTTTGCCGATATAAATATCTTTTACAAGGCCGGGGTAGCGCTCGTCGGCAACCTCCTTTATTTGGCGCGCGAATTCCTCGTTCGCGCTTCGGTTCTGATTGGATCGTCCGACGACGATGCGGACTCTGCTGGCATTTTCCCCCGATATATCTTTTTCATAATCCTCGGCGGGCACCGAGTCGCGATGTATATCGCACAGCATATCGGGCTGGCCGTTCTTCATGAGCTGTACCGCGGTTGACCGGGAGCGCCGGTACGCTCCTGCGTCGTGGGGCTCGTGGGTGGTGTCCGAGCGTACGACATCACACCCCATTTGCTTGAGATACTTTTCAAACTCCGCCGCGACGTCCAGTATGCCGCCGCCATTCTTTTTGCTTTCGGAGCCGTCGGTCGGCGTATAGCTCTCGTCCGAATGGGTGCAGTACAGGGCGACGACCGGTTGCCGGGCCGCCGCGCCGTAAAACGCCGGGGCGCTGCGCATCAGCGACGGGATGTCTTCCACATAGCGGGCAACGGCGCGGCGCGCTTCATCGTCTACTTCGACGATCTGGTAGCGCTTGTTGTCGCCGCTGATATATTCGTCGTCGATATAGACCGCCCCGCCGAAGCGGAACAGTATCTGTCCATACTCGTCCTGCACGGTATAATAGCCGCTGCCGTCGCCGTACCAGTCGTCGGCCCGCGCTTCCGTTCCGGCCGCAAACAGGGCAAAAAAGGCTGCCAGCAGCAGCGGGAGCACAATCCTTTTAGTGATCCGCATCATCATGGCGCTGATGCTCCTTTCCATGGGTGACCGGCACGAAATGCCCGTCATGGTACTCCATATTCTTTTTGCGGGTCCCGCCCTGCAGACGCTCCCGAATCTCGCCTATGCCCTCGGCAAGTAGCACCGCCAGCAGTCCCGACAGCACCACCGCGTCCAGCGCGCCCCCACCGCCCAGCTGCACGGGCGTCGTAAGCCCCTCGGTGCGGCTGACGATCCCCTGCGCCAGGTCTCCCAGCAGCACGCCCATTACGCCGCCGATGAACGCCGAGCGCCGGGACCGGCCCAGCAGATACCCGGCAAGACCGGCCAGCAGACCGTATACATAATTGGGATCAATCCATATCGCCTCGGGTTCCGCGGGCATCAGGCGTCCGGCGAAATAAACAGCTACGCCGCCAATCAGCGCCGCGGCCACGGCTCTGAATTTTTCCTTGCCTGTTTCCGCCTTGACAAACAGATACACGCACAGCAAGAACGGTATGACGGCCCCGCCGATATTGATGAAGAAATTATTGCCCAGCGGGATATTGGGGATAAAACTGGTACCGAATATCGCCGCCACGATCAGCAGGGCCATCCGGTCGCTCAGCCGCATTCGATCCAGAACGCGCTGCGCTACGCCAAAAACGATCAGCAGCCCTACTGCGAGCAGCAGTATCAAACCCAATGACATGAAAACACCTCCGTTGCCTTTGCAGTTATTTTGGCCTGGGCTGGGAGGAGTATGAATGTCAATAGTTGCTTGTTTTCATTATAATTGTGTTGAAAGAAAGCCTGCGTCCATGCGCATAACTGCGATGTAGAATAGGTTATCGACAGCCACAACGGATAACGGAAACCAGCGGTGAAGCCGACGGATCAGTCACCGGCGTGGGGCCGCAGCGCCAGCGCAGCCGCCATCGTGCCGGTACGACCCCGGTCGCGGCGATGCGAATAAAAAAGCTCCGGTTCGCACGCGGTACACCGCCGCGCGGCCGCAATGCGCCCGGGAAGCACTCCCGCGTCACTGAGCGTACGCAGATTGCACTGCCAAAGGTCGACATGCGGCTTGCGCCCCGGTGACCGTCCGACGCACCCGGGAAAGCGTTCGTCGAACACAGCGGCCACATCCTCGCCCACCTCGAAACAGCAGGGGCCGATCGACGGCCCGATCGCGGCCAGCAGGTCTGCGGGGCGCGTTCCGTACTCGCGCTCCATGATCCGGATCGTCTCTGCGGCGATCCTCTCCGCCGTGCCCCGCCAGCCCGCATGTACGAGACCGATCGCGCGCCCGACCGGATCCAACAGATAAACGGGCACGCAGTCGGCGAAATGCTTGATGAGCGTCAATCCCGGCTCATTGGTGATGAGCGCGTCGGCCGTCTCGACCGGTTCTTCGCGGACGACGAGGCGGCCGGCATCCGAAGCCCGGGCTGTGTGGCACCAGACGCCGTGCACCTGCCGCGTGACGACCAGGCTTTCAGGCGGCACGCACAGCGCCGCGCACAGCCTCGCGTAGTTCTCCCTGACCCGCCCGGGTTCGTCTTTTCGGGAGAAGCTGAGGTTCATCGTGGCGCATTCGCCGGAGCTCACCCCGCCGATCCGCGTCGAAAAACCGTGACGGACCAGCCCTGTTTGCTCAAAAAGCGGAAAGACGCCATACACGACGCCATTCCGCTCTTTCGTAGTAAACGAAGGATGCACGCTAGTCTCCGAGGAGTTTATTCAGCTCGTCCCGGAACGTGTTAATGTCCCGGAACTGGCGGTATACCGAAGCGAAGCGAACATATGCCACCTGGTCGAGATTCTTAAGCTTTTCCATTATCATTTCCCCGATCTGGTGGCTTGTAACCTCCTGCTCGAGCGTATTGAGCACCTCTTTTTCCACCTGGCTGACGATCTCGTCGATATCCTGTGCGGTGACCGGACGCTTCTCGCAGGCCTTGATGAGGCCGGCCCGTATTTTTTCGGTATTGAACGGTTCCCGCCGCCCGTCCTTTTTTATCACCAGGATCATCGGGTTTTCGATCTTTTCGTATGTGGTAAAACGTTTGCCGCAGTTGATGCACTCGCGCCGTCTCCGGATGGCCCAATTATCGTCGGTGGGACGGGAATCGACAACCTTGCTCTCCACATGATTGCAGTAGACACACCGCATTTCGATACCTCCAAGCGCGATTTCGGCCATATTATAGCACGCATCCCGGTTATTGTCCATGAATCGTGGTTGCCGGGGTGAAAGCCACATTATACGATGTATTAACATCAACCCGGGTATATGATATAGTATATACCTGCCATTTGTTTATGCGGAGGATCCGCGTTCAGAGAGAACTGATCGGACGCTGCTGCGGAGATATGCCGCGGCGGAGGCATGTATGGTACTGAACTGGCAGATGCTTGCGATCGTGTGCCCTCTTGTGTTCCTGGCGGGCTTCATCGACAGCGTCGCGGGCGGGGGCGGACTGATTTCCCTGCCCGCATATCTTGCGGCGGGACTTCCGCCGCAGCTGGCTGCGGGATCCAATAAGCTGTCGGCCGGATGCGGTACGCTGCTGGCAACCCTGCGCTATGCGCGCCGGGGATGGACCGATACGCCGCCAGCGCTCCTGTCGGCAGCGCTGGCGCTCCCGGCTTCGTTCCTGGGAGCATGGGTCGCGATGGGTCTGCCGGAGGGGGCGCTGCGCGCCGTGATGCTGGGCGGCCTCGTGCCGGCTGCCGCAGCCCTGCTCTGCCGGAAAAAAGAACGCACCGACACGGAAAACAAACGGCTGCCCGGTCCGAAGCGCTACGCCGTATGCGCTGTCTTGGGCGCTGCTATCGGCTTCTACGACGGGCTTGTCGGTCCCGGCACGGGCACGCTGCTTATCATTGGCTATACGTTCTTCGCGGGATATGATATGACGACCGCGTCTGGAAACGCGAAGGTCGTCAATCTGGCGTCCAACGTGGCAGCGCTCATTGCCTTTGTAAGCCGGGGGAACGTTCTGTACGCGCTGGCCGTTCCGGCCACGCTGTGTGGCATCGCAGGAAACTGGCTGGGCGCGGGACTCGCGATCCGCAGTGGCGCCCGTTTCATCCGTCCGATGCTGCTACTCGTAATGGCGGCTCTCATCGGCAAGGTCATATACGATGCGCTCGCATAAATCCGAACATTATTTTTGTTTTCCTATAAAATATATCGGGAAATATGGCCGCCAGGCTGTTGCGCGGCCCATTTTTATGCTATAATGCACCCGTAATATTCATTATGGGAGAAAATGCGATGGGCAATGTGCGGCGCGTCTATGTCGAAAAAAAGAAGGGGTTTGATGTGGAGGCCGCGGGGCTTCTGGCGGATCTCCGCACCCAGTTCGGATACACTTCGCTTCAGAATATTCGTATCCTTGTCCGGTACGATATAGAGGGCATCGACGATGAAACGTTTAACAAAGCCCTGACGACCATCTTCTCGGAGCCTGCGGCCGATATCGTGACAGATGTGCTGCCCGCGGGCGGCGTGGTCTTTGCGGTCGAGTACCTGCCCGGTCAGTACGACCAGCGGGCCGATTCGGCGGCGCAGTGCGTCGCGATGCTCGCGCAGGGAGATGCGCCTCTCGTGCGCTGCGCGAAGGTATATATACTGGAGGGCAGCCTCGATGAGGAGCAGATCGCCGCGGTCAAAGCATATCTCATCAATCCCGTGGACTCCCGGGAAGCCTCCCTCGATATGCCCGATTCGCTGGACATGATGGCCGACCTGCCGCCCGACGTTCCCGTTCTGACCGGGTTTTCATCGCTCGACCGGGAGCGCATGGCGGAATTCCGCAGCCGGTACGCTCTGGCCATGACGCTGGAGGACGCGATGTTCGTGGCCGCGTATTTCCGCTCACAGCGGCGGGATCCTACGCTCACCGAGCTGCGCGTCATCGACACGTACTGGTCCGACCACTGCCGCCATACCACGTTCCTGACCCGCCTTTCGGGTGTGCAGTTCGACGATAGTCCGCTGCTCGGGCAGGCGCGCGCGGCCTGGCGCGAGTATATCCGGGCACGGGCCGAGGTCTATGGCGCGGGGCGGGAGGCGAAGACGATGTGCCTCATGGACCTGGCCCAGATGGGCATGAAGCTGCTGCGGAAAAGGGGACTTCTCGATGACCTCGACGAATCCGAGGAGATCAATGCCTGCTCGATCCGCGTTACGGTGGAGGTGGACGGGCGGCCTGAGGACTGGCTGATCCTGTTTAAAAACGAGACACACAACCACCCGACCGAAATCGAGCCCTTCGGAGGAGCGGCCACATGTCTGGGAGGGGCGATCCGCGACCCGCTGTCGGGACGAGCCTACGTATACCAGGCCATGCGGGTGACGGGGAGCGGCGATCCCAGGACGCCGATCAGCGAAACCCTGCCCGGCAAGCTGCCCCAGCGCGTGCTGGCCATCGGCGCGGCGCAGGGCTTTTCCTCCTACGGGAATCAGGTGGGGCTGGCCACCGGGCAGGTGACCGAGATATACGATCCGGGCTATGTCGCCAAAAGGCTCGAGATCGGCGCGTTGGTGGGCGCGGCTCCCGCGCGCAACGTGGTACGGCGCCGCCCCGCTCCCGGAGATCAGGTGGTGATGCTGGGCGGGCGCACCGGCCGCGACGGCTGCGGAGGAGCGACCGGTTCCTCGAAGGCGCACGACATCAATTCCACGCTGACATGCGGCGCGGAGGTACAGAAGGGCAATCCGCCCACAGAGCGCAAGCTGCAGCGGCTTTTTCGCAATCCAGCAGCGTCGCGGCTCATCAAGCGGTGCAACGATTTCGGCGCGGGAGGCGTGTGCGTGGCGATAGGAGAGCTCGCGCCGGGACTGCTCATCAATCTGGATGCCGTGCCCCTTAAATACGAGGGGCTGGACGGGACGGAGCTGGCCATATCCGAGAGCCAGGAGCGCATGGCCGTCGTGCTGGACCCGGCCGATACGCAGGCGTTCCTGGAACTGGCCCGGCAGGAGAACCTGGAGGCCACCGTCGTCGCAGAGGTGACCCGGGAGCCGCGGATGCGCATGGTATGGCGCGGGCGGGAAATCGTGAACATTGAGCGCTCGTTCCTCGACACCAACGGGGTCATACAGCAGGCGGAGGCGCGTATCACGGCGCCCGGCGAGGAGGCGGATCCCTTCGCAGAAGACCCCGGAGCGCCCGACCGGGAGCGGTGGCTCGCGTGCGTATCGTCGCTTGCCTGCTGCAGCCAGCGGGGGCTCGCCGAGCGCTTCGACAGCACGATCGGCGCGGGTACGGTTCTGATGCCGTTCGGGGGCGCGCGGCAATTAACGCCCGCGCAGGCTATGGCCGCCAGGCTTCCTGTTCCCAGCGGGGAGACCGACGCCGGAACGCTGATGGCGTTCGGGTTCGATCCGGAGATATCCCGCTGGAGCCCGTTCCACGGGGGCGTGTGGGCGGTCGTAGAGTCGGTGAATCGCATCGCTTGCGCCGGGGGAGACGCTTCCGCGTGTCGGCTGACGCTTCAGGAGTATTTTGAGCGGATGTTCCGCGGGCCCGAGCGCTGGGGCAAGCCGCTGTCGGCGCTGCTGGGCGCGTTTTGGGCGCAGTGCCGCCTGGGCGTTCCGGCTATCGGCGGCAAAGACAGCATGTCGGGTACGTTTGAGGATCTCGACGTGCCGCCGACGCTTGTTTCCTTCGCGCTGGCCCCGGCCGACATGAGCCGCGTCATATCGGCCGAGTGGAAGGGCCCCGGCCACAGGCTGGCGGTGCTACATCTTCCGATCGCACAGGATCGTATGCCCGACCCGGATGCTTTTCTACGCAACTGCGCCGCGCTGTATGAGGCGATCGGCTGCGGGGCGGTGCTGTCGGCCCATACGCTGGGCAGGCGGGGTCTTGTCCCCGCGCTGTCAGCGATGGCGCTGGGAAACTGGATCGGAGCGCGGATCGACCGGGTGGATCTGCTGAGCAGGCCGGTTCCGGGCGGAGCGCTCGTGGAGCTGTCCGACGATGCCGATGTGGAGCAGCTTTTCAGGGGATGCAGCCTGACGATCATCGGAGTGACGGACAGCCTGCCGGTCATCCGCTCGGGGGACATCGCCGTCACGCTGCGCGAGATCCGCAGCGCGTCGGAGAGAGCGCTGGCCGACGTCTTCCCGATCACCGCCGGTGAGGACGCGCGGACGTATCCCTGTACGCACTATGAGAAAAGAA
>JBMNNN010000033.1:0-14027 GCA_050942555.1 Christensenellales bacterium | reverse complement strand
CGCAGACATCCAAAACAGGAGGGCTGCTGTCGTCCAGCCGCTCGGCTGCGCCCGGTACGACCAATGCCCCCGTTAGCAGTTCGAAGGACAGCATGGCGGTATTCGCCCAGCAGCGGGAAGAGACCCGAGAGGACGAGATCACCTACCTGGACAGTATTATCGATAACGAAAAGACCGACGCGTCCACGCTGAAGCTGGCCCAGGAGGAAAAGCTGAACCTTGTCCGCTGCATGGAACTGGAAATGAAGATTGAAGGCCTGCTTGCGGCCAAGGGGTTTACGAAAAATATCGTCACCTGCGGCGAAAACTCTATCAACGTCGTGGTGCAGGCGTCCTCACTCAGCGAAATACAGGTGGCTCAGATACTGGACATCGTGCGCCAGGAGTCGGGTGAGCCGGCCGAAAAAATCAAAATTATCCCTGTGGAATCATGATAATTGCCAACCCTGCCGCAATCTGTTATAATTCGGCTAAGGGAGGTGTATATCATGGCGGATCCCAAGAAGAGCGATGTACAGACTACGGTCGAGAACGGAACTGTGACATTTGCCAACGAAGTTCTGGCTGTGATCGCGGGCCTTGCCGCCAGCGAGGTGGAGGGTGTCGCGGGGATGAGCGGTGGTGGCGGCATCGCGGAGATGTTTTCCAAGAAGAATCTGGGCAAGGGCGTGAAGATCGCGCTGAGCGAGAGGATCGCGAACATCGACGTGGCGCTCATAGCCACCTACGGATACAAGATTCATGAGGTTTGCGCCACCGTACAGCAGAACGTGAAGAAGGCTGTCGAGAACATGACGGGGCTGGATGTCGCGAGCGTCAACGTGCACGTGCAGGGAATCGTATTCGACAGGAAGGAAGAGCCGGTCGTAGCTGAGGAGCCCAATAGCTGAGCGCGTCCCGGAAGGCCTGCTGCCGGGCGCGGCGCTCCGCGTAACGACGAAACAAGCCTTTTGCGGGGTACTTCGCGAAAGGCTTTGATAGTTGCCGCCGGATGCCATCCGGAAACGCTACATGAGAGGAGTTCTCCACGATGAGAATGAAAGTTATTGACAGGATATTCCTGATCCTGACAATTCTGGTTTTGTTGGCTCTCAGCCTCCTGCTGCTGGCCGTTGCCTGGCACTATGTGGGCGAGGCGTTCCTGCACGACTGGGTCTACAACCTCTATACGGTATGGCCCAATCCGCTCATACTGACTGCCATCGCGCTGGCGCTCGTCATCATGGCCCTGCGCCTTTTATACGCAGGCACGATACCCTACCGGCGGGTTACCCGGGCGCTCGTCAGGAAGATGGAAGCCGGTACGGTCAGCATCACGCTGGACACGATCGCCTCGATAGCCAGGCGCCATGCGCTCGCGATCGAGGGGATGCGGGATGTACGCTGCACTATCGTTCCCCGGGAGGACGGCATACGCGTGCTGTACAGGATTTCCCTGGACGACGACGTGGTGATCCCCGAGAAGACGCAGGCGATACAAACACACGTCAAGGAGCAGGTCGAAGCGCTTACAGGCGTCACGATAAAGGAAAGCTGCGTGCTGGTGGACAATAGGAGACCCGAGGAGAAAAAGAAATCCGGCGTGGGTGATGCGCAATGAATGATTTCTGGGAGTACCTCAGGAGCCATGCCGCCCGGATCACGGGCATGGCGTTTGGCCTGGCGGTGCCGATCCTCTGGTGGAAAATCGGATTTGGCAAAACCCTGCTTCTGGCGCTGTGCGTGTATATCGGCTATGTCATAGGCCGCATCATCGACGACCGCGAATGGTTCTACCGCATGCTGGAGAAGATATTGCCGCGGAAAGAGGAATAGATGAGCAGGCGTCATGCAAGAGAAACAGCCATGCAATACCTGTATCGCATGGAGATGACCGATTTTTCATGGGAGCAGATTGAACCCGACATCAGCGGCAATCAGGACCTGAGCGCCAGTGAATCCGAATACGTGAAAACCATCGTACAGGGAGTTTGCCGCAACAGGGAGCGGATCGACGCCCTGCTTTCCCAGTACCTGAAAAACTGGACGCTGGACCGGATACCGAAGGTAGACCTGGCCATACTGCGGCTGGGCATCTATGAGATCGCCCGGTGCGACGACATCCCCCCGGGCGCGACCATCAACGAATGCGTGGACATGGCCAAGGCCTTTTCCACACCCAAATCCAGCGCGTTTATTAACGGCATACTGGCGAACTACCTCAGGAGCAGCGGGAAGGGCGCAAAGAAACCGCAGAAGCCCGAGCCGTGACGGCGGTATGGAGGGAAAGGGCGGATGCGATATCCGCCCTTGTTACAATAAGGGGATCGGGAGGAAGGCAATGTCCGCAGCAATCATAGACGGCAGGGAAATGTCCCGGAAAATCAGGATAACAATCCGAAGGCGCGTGGATCTCATCCGGGAGCGAACCGGCACGACGATCGGGCTGGCGGTGGTGCTGGTGGGAGACGATCCGGCTTCGGCGATCTATGTGCGGGGCAAAGAGAGGGACTGCGAAAAGGTAGGCATCGCTTCCCGCGTCATCCGCATGCCCGCCACGTCCGGCACGCAGGATGTGGAGGCGGTCGTGCGTAAGCTCAATGCCGATGCGTCGGTTCACGGCATTCTGGTGCAGTTTCCGCTTCCCGCCGGGCTTGATTCCCACGCGGTCATACAGGCCATCGATCCCGCCAAGGACGTGGACGGCTTTCATGTCGTCAACTGCGGCATGCTGCTGTCGGGCGTCGGACAGCCGATGATCCCGTGCACGCCGCTGGGGATTATCGAAATGATACGCAGCACTGGGCGGGATATGGCCGGAAGCCACGCTGTGGTGGTGGGACGCTCAAACCTTGTGGGGAAACCCGTTTCGCTGCTGCTGCAGCGGGAGAACGCGACCGTGACCATGTGCCACTCCCGCACCGAAAACCTCGCGGAGCATACCCGCAGAGCCGACATACTGGTGGTGGCGGCGGGCCGCCGCGGGCTCGTCACGGGCGATATGGTCAAGCCCGGCGCGGTGGTGATAGACGTCGGCATGAACCGGGACGGCGACCGCGTGGTGGGCGACGTCGACTTTGGGTCGGCCGCGGAGGTGGCCGGATGGATCACGCCGGTACCGGGCGGCGTGGGGCCGATGACCCGCGCGATGCTGCTGAATAACACGCTGCAGGCTTTTGAGCGCAATGGGTGAGTTCGTATATACCGTCTCCGACGTGAACCGGTTCGTTCAGCGCATACTGTCGGCAGAGGACATACTCTCGGGCATCCGCGTGCGCGGCGAGATTTCCAACAGCAGGGTGTACGCATCGGGTCACCGGTATTTCACGCTCAAGGACCAGGAAGCGCTGATCCGGTGCGTCTGGTTCAGGGGTGACCAGCGGCGCGGCCGGGAGGCGCGCGACGGCATGCGGGTGATCGTCCGGGGCGACGTGGGACTCTATGTGCGGGACGGCCAGTATCAGATTACGGTGCGCGACGTAGTGCCCGACGGTGTGGGGTTCCTGTATGAGCGGTTCGAACGCCTGAAGGCGGCGCTCGAGGCCGAGGGGCTTTTCGATGCCGCCCGCAAGCGGCCGCTGCCCCCTTATCCCCGGCGCATCGGTGTCGTGACATCGGCCCACGGCGCGGCAGTGCGCGACATCATCCGCGTGGCGACCCGCAGGGGCGCGGGCCTGACGCTGGTGCTGCTCCCCGTGCCGGTGCAGGGGGAGGGCGCAGCAGAGCGCATCGCGGCGGCCATCGACTGTCTTTCTCAGCGCGGGGACATCGACGTGATGATCGTGGGCAGGGGCGGTGGCTCGATTGAGGATCTGTGGGCTTTTAACGAGGAGGTCGTAGCGCGGGCCATATCCCGCTCGCAGGTGCCCGTCATATCGGCTGTAGGGCACGAGACCGACTTTACGATCTCCGACTTTGTGGCCGACGTACGGGCCGCGACGCCTTCGGCGGCGGCGGAGATGGCCGTTCCCGATCGCGCGGAGCAGCTGGACAGGCTCGCCCGCGCCCGTAGACAGCTTGATGCTGCCGCGGACCGGCAACTGGACAGATGGCGGCAACGCCTGCGCACCGCCGTGCGCATGCTTTCGCTGACCGATCCTGCGCGAAGGGTAAGCGAGGGGCTGCAGCGGCTGGATATGCTGGCTGCGCGCATGGATGACCGCATGGCGGCAAGGTTTCGCTACGGGCAGAGGACGCTCGACGGCTACGCGCGCGCGCTCGAATCCCATAACCCATCGGCGGCGCTGCGCCGCGGTTATGCGGTACTGCGGGACGAGCAGGGCGGCGTCATAGGCAGTGCGTCGGCGCTCACGCCGGGCAAGCGGGTCCATATCGCGCTCAATGACGGAAGCGCCTGCGCCCTGGTGGAGACCGTAGAGACAGGAGGGAACGGCAATGTCTGATAAGCCGCTCAATCTGGAGGCGTGCTTTGACCGGCTGGACCGGATCGTGGCATCGCTGGACCGGAGCGACATACCGCTGGAAAAGGCGGTGGCGCTGTATGAGGAAGGGTGCGCACTGCTCAAGCAATGCACCGAGGCGCTGGGCGCGCTTCGCAACCGCGTTATGGTTCTCAGGGAGCAGGCTGGCGCGCTCTGCGAGGAACCTTTCGATGACGGGGAAGAAGGCGACGCGGACGAATGATATGGGACCGCTGCAGGCAAGAGCTGGCTCTTGTGGAGGCCCGACTGGGCGCGGCGACAGCGAACCCTGACATACCGTCGCCGCTTCGCCAATCGATGGCTTACAGCCTTCTGGCGGGAGGAAAGCGCCTCCGGCCGATACTGCTTATGAAGAGCTGCGCATGCTTCGGGGGGACGGTGGAGGACGCCGTGCCGCTGGCATGCGCGCTGGAAATGATCCATACCTATTCGCTGATCCATGACGACCTGCCGGTCATGGACGACGATTCGCTGCGACGGGGCCGCGCTACAAATCATATCATATATGGCGAAGCGATCGCGCTGCTGGCGGGAGATGCGCTGCTGAATCTGGCGTACGAGACGATGATCGCGCGTATCCCGTCGGGCGAGCCGCAGCGCAGCCGGTACCTGTCGGCGATGGCCCGGATCGCCGGGGCGGCGGGCGCTACCGGTATGGTCGGCGGGCAGTGCCTCGATATCTGCCCGGGCGACGGGAATCGCGGGCGCGCAGCGCTGGCCGAAATGCACCGCCGCAAGACCGGGAGGCTTTTTACCGCGGCGATCACGGCGGGAGCGCTGCTGGCGGGCGCGGAAGCCGGCCAGCTGGCCTGCGCCGAAGAATATGCGGAGCATATGGGGCTCCTTTTTCAGATTGTCGACGATCTGCTGGACGCGACGGGCAGCGCCGAACGGATGGGAAAGAGTACGGGCAAGGACGAGATGGCCGGTAAGCTGACCTACGTCACGCTGCTTGGCGAGGAGGGCGCGCGCGCCGCCGCCCGCCAGGAGGCGCAGGCCGCGCGCAGGGCCGCGCAGCGCTTTGATACGCAGGGATTCTTTACAGAGCTCATACAGGACCTGCAGGACAGAGATCGGTGAAACGGTGGCTTTGCGAACATGACGCATTCATTTTGGGACATTATTTATAATCCGGCGCTGCTTCCGGCGCTGACGACCTGGATCACCGCCCAGTTCATAAAGACGCTGATCGTGCTCTTTCAGACAAAAAAGTGGCAATGGGGCTGGTTCCTGACGGCGGGAGGCATGCCCAGCTCCCACTCGGCGATGATCATGGCGGTGACGATTACTGCCGGGCTGACGATGGGTTTTGATTCGATGCTCTTTGGCGTGTCGCTGGCGCTGGCCAGCATCGTCATGTACGATGCGGCCGGCGTGCGCCGCGAGTCGGGCAACCAGGCCCGGGCCATCAATATGCTCGTGGAGCAGCTTTTCAGCGGCGAAGAGGTGGATTTCGACCGGCTCAAGGAACTTATAGGGCACAAGCCCATCGAGGTGCTGGCAGGCGCGGCGCTGGGCATACTGGTCGCGCTTGTATACCATTTTATCCGCTGAGAGGAGCGGGCGGCGTGGTGGATAATCCATCGCATGAGAACCGTTTGCCGATGCGGTTCATACTGACCCTGCTGCTGAGCGCTTTTGCGCTGGCGCTGGTGTTGAAATGCGGCACGCGCGATCGCTGGCTCCGTTTCGCGGCGATGGCGGCTTCGTCGTGTGGGGACATCGCACTTATGGATTTCCGCGGAATCATGAACCGGGTCCGGATCCCGAGACTGTACGCGGGCGCGTTCTTTTTCATCGCCGCGCATATCCTATACGGCGCAGCGTTCCTGTGGCTCATCGATTGGAACCGCTATTCGTTCGTGAACGCCGGTTTTGTTAGCGCGGCCGCGCTCGTTGCCGCGGCGGGAATCGCGATGGCGGTAATGCTTCGCCGCGCAAGGGCCGGGCTTTCGGCTGTCGTGCTGACATATGCGTATCTGTCGATCATCGGGGCGGCGATGGCCGTGATTTTTTCATACGCTTTTTCCGCGGCGGCATGGCGGCTCGTCGCCGCGGCCGGTTCGCTTCTTTTCTTTCTTTCGGACCTTATAATCGGAATTACCGAAATCGCGGGCGTCGATGCGCCGTATCTGCGCCGCCTCATTTGGTGGCTGTATGCGCCCGGACAGGCGCTCATATTGGCCGGATAATGGTATTTAATGTTAACCGCTCTCTTTATTATAGCGGCTGGCAGAATACAAGGTGTTTATTTTTGTCAGGAAGTAATGAATTATCCACTCCAGGCAGTTGAAAATGTACGCATACCATGCTATAATCATTTCGGTGGTGCAGTATCCTAGTCAGCTGTACCGGTTCTGAAGGCGGGGCTAAAAATCCGTCAAAGGGCAAATCGATGAAGCTTCTTGTGTTGGCTACCGACGCCCAGTCGGGGGCTGATGCTGGGAGTCAAGGAAGAAGGGCGATCCGCAATGGCATGCGGGCGTTGACCCAGCTTCCGAGGAGACCTGAACAGGTGAAGGGCCTGACCCTTTACTTGTCAGGGTGAAACCTGTATCGCGGTGATGCAAGCTGTGTACAGTGTAGCCTGCCTTGAGTGGAATGGGTGGATTGATGGAATACGGTTTTCGGACACGGGGCCCATGGCCGCAAACCGATAGCCTCATGAAACCCATGCTGCAAAAGAGGCTATGAACCGGCAAAGCTGCCGAGGAAAGCTCCTAGGCTGTGAAAGGCATATTGGGGATTACAGTGTGGTCTAAGTGGTAATCCAGTTTCAGCGCTGGCGACACGCTGACGGCGGATTTAAAGGGAAACCGCTCCGACGGTGACGGGGAGTATCTTCCGGGGAAATCCTGCTGGACCTAAGCCGCAAGGTTTACTCAATATGCTGCCACCATCTTTATTTTTGGAGTGTTTTCGTTGACCAGACAACCTGCACAGGAGCGAACGGCGAAGAAGAACGGAAGCGCCTGGATCGTCAGGGTCGTACTCATCACTTTTTTTCTGGCCTTCGGCATGAGCGCTGTGGCTGAATATATCGAAGAAGCGGTGCCCATTTGGGCGGCCGTTTTTGTATTGCTTTTTTTTATCGGGCTGGGCATCCTTTTTGATATCGTAGGCATCGCGATCGCGTCGGCCGAGGAAACGCCGTTCATAGCCATGTCGGCCAAAAAGGTGCGCGGCGCTTCCCTGAGCCTCAGGCTTCTAAAGCGCGCCGACCGGATGTCCAATTTTTGCAACGATGTGGTGGGCGACGTATGCGGCATCGTCAGCGGAGCGATGGGCGCATATATCGCGCTGTGGCTGTCCAGAATGGTCGCCAAGGACGCGGCGCTGCTGATCGCAATACTGGTAAGTAGCGTCATCGCGTCTCTGACCGTGGGCGGCAAAGCGCTGGGCAAAAAGGTCGCGCTGGCCCGCAGACGGGAAATCGTGCACGCCGCGGGGCGGGCGCTCAGCTTTTTCATGAAAAGAGACCAGACATGACCGCATCTGGATCGCTGCTAGGCAAAATACAGTCCCCCGACGACCTGAGAAAACTCAGCCCGGAGGAGCTGCGGGAGCTGGCTGGAGAAACGCGGCAGTTTCTCATAGACACCGTGTCCCGCACCGGAGGCCATCTGGCCTCGAACCTGGGCGTCGTGGAACTCACGCTGGCGCTGCATTACAGCTTCGACACGCCCCGCGACAGGCTGGTATGGGATGTGGGGCACCAGTGCTACGTACATAAAATCATCACCGGACGGCGGGATCAAATGGACACGCTGCGCCGGTATGGCGGGCTGAGCGGCTTTCCCAAGCGGCATGAGAGCGAGTACGACACGTTTGGCACGGGCCACAGCAGCACCGCGATTTCGGCGGCGCTGGGCATGGCGCGCGCCCGCGATCTGCGGGGGGAGCGGCACGCCGTCGTGGCGGTGGTGGGAGACGGCGCGATGACGGGCGGCATGGCGTGGGAGGCGCTCAACGACGCCGGCCACAAGCAGGATCGCATCATCATCGTGCTTAATGACAACGAGATGTCGATCACCCGCAATGTGGGGGCGCTTTCCTCCTATCTGGCACGGCTGCGCGGCAATCTGGGATATATCCGCTTTAAAAAAGGCATCGCGTGGCTTCTCGATCATATTCCGTTTGTGGGCGTACGGATGTTCCGGTGGGCCGAGCGCGTCAAGAACAGTCTGAAGTACCTGCTCGTTCCGGGTATGTATTTTGAGGAGATGGGCTTTACCTACTACGGCCCCATCAACGGGCACGATCTGGGGCAGCTGGTGCCCATGTTTCAGCGGGCACGCCACAGCAGAAGGCCCGTGATCATCCATGTGGTAACCCAGAAGGGAAGGGGATACGCGCCCGCGCAGGCCGATCCCGAGCGGTATCATTCCACAGGGGAATTCCCGAGGAAACCGGCGGATAAGTCGGTATCGGGCGACGGGTGCGGTTCGTGCGACAGGCGGGTGGGCGAGCTGGTGACCAGACTGGGGCACCGGAATGAGCGGATCTGCGTCATAACCGCCGCGATGGCACAGGGGTGCGGGCTGATGCCATTTATCAGGGCCTTCCCCGACCGCAGCTTTGACGTGGGGATCGCCGAGCAGCACGCAGCCACGCTGGCCGCCGGCATGGCGGCGGAAGGGTTCAGGCCGGTGTTCGCGGTGTACTCGTCGTTCCTGCAGCGCGCATACGACCAGCTGCTGCACGATATATGCCTACAGAACCTGCCGGTCCTGCTGCTTATATCCCACTCGGGACTGGCCGGGGCCGATGGGGAAACCCATCATGGCGTATTTGACCATGCGTATCTGCGCCACATGCCGGGCATGCGGCTGCTGGCGCCTTCGTCGATGGAGCGGCTGCTGGCCGCTGTCGAGGCGGGGCTTGAGGCCGACGGCCCGACGGCCATATGTTATCCGCGGCGCGTGCTTCCCGAGTCGCTGGGCGAAGCCCCGCGCGACGTCTTTACATGGAGCATGCTGCGCACGCAGCCCGGCGCACGGGCGGCGCTGCTCGCGGTGGGGCACATGGCCGGGAGCGCGCTGGAAGCGGCGCGAATATTGGAGGAAGCGGGCTTTCGGGCCGACGTAGTGGACGCTGCGGCCATCAAGCCGCTGGATACACGGCTGCTTGATCGCCTTCTTGCCGGGAAGGATTACCTTTTCACGCTGGAGGACGGCATACTGCAGGGAGGCTTTGGCGGCGCGGTGCTCGAGTACGCTGCTGTACACGGCGGCAGGGCACGGATCGTCCCGCTGGGCTACGACGACCGGTTTGTGGGGCACGGCACCGAGGAGCAGCTCCGCGAGGAATGCGGCCTGTCTCCGGCCGGTATCGCGGAGCGGATCCTTCGCGCAGTCGGCAGGGAGAGCGGACGATGAAGACCCGGGCCGATGTGCGCCTCGTCCGGGACGGACTGGCTCCCAGCCGGGAAAAGGCCCGCCGGATGATACTGGAAGGCAGGGTGACCGCCGATTCGCGTCGGGTTACGCGGCCCTCTGAGGCGCTTTCCGATGACGCCCGCGTTGCAGTCGCGGCCGATACGGGCGAGCCGGTGGGGCGGGGCGCGCTCAAGCTCAGGCATGCGCTTCATGTTTTCAGGTTTCCGGTAGAGGGCCTTGTGTTCATCGACGTGGGCGCATCCACCGGCGGTTTCACGCAGTGCCTTCTCGAGCACGGCGCACGGCTCGTATACGCCGTCGACGTGGGGCGCGGCCAGCTCAGCGAGCGGCTGCGCGCCGATGCGCGCGTACGGGTCATGGAGCAAACCAACGCCCGTTTCCTTCGCCCCGAACAATTTGACTCCCGCCCCGATGCGGCGGTCATCGACGTGTCGTTCATATCGATACTGAAAATTGTACCGGCGCTTGCCGGCATCGTGCCGGTGGGAGGATTCGTGATCGCGCTGGTCAAGCCGCAGTTCGAAGCCGGCCCCAATGCGGGCCGCCGCGGCGTAATACGGGATTCCGCCACCCACCGCGCGGTCCTTGGCGATGTACTGGGTGGCATGGCCGCGCAGGGATTCGGGCCGGAAGCGCTCGCGCCATCGCCTGTCCGGGGCCGCGCGGGTAATCTCGAGTTTCTTCTCATGGCCCGCAGAGCCGAAGCGGTAACCCGGACAGCGTGGAGCGAGCGGATCGCCACCGTGGTGGATGAAGCGCATCAACTTCCGAAATAATACTTGTTCAATGTATATTTTTCCATTATAATAGGGTGCATCATGGCAAAACCGGAGCGCAGACGTTGAAAGAGATCGGATTATGGATCAATACGGATAAACCCCGGGCTGTGGAGGTCGCTGCGGAAATCGGGCGCAGGGTGGCTGCGGTGAGGGGCAGCGTGTGCCGCATCAGCCCGGCCGATCCGCTGCCCGGACTTTCATGTATACCGGTTGCGCCCGAAGACGGGCTCGCGCCGCACTGCGGTCTGGCTATCGTGCTGGGCGGGGACGGAACGCTGCTGTCGGCAGCCCGCAAGCTCGCCCCGCTGAAAATTCCCGTGTTGGGCATCAACCTTGGCAGGAGGGGCTTCCTGTCATCCGCCGAGGCGGATGATCTTGACGCGCTGATGGACGCAGTGCTGGGCGACTTATATACGCTGGACGAGCGCATGATGCTGGAAGCGCGCATTGAGGACGGAGACAGCCAGATCGCGCTCAACGATCTGGGGATATTCAACAGCAGCCGGGCCCGCATGATACGGGTGGTGGTCCGGGTGGGCGGCGAGATACTCGATGAATATTATGCAGACGGCGTATTGGTATCAAGCCCTACCGGATCGACGGCGTATTCGCTGTCGGCAGGTGGCCCGCTCATCGTGCCGCAGATGGCGTGCATGCTGGTTACGCCCATCTGCGCCCATTCGCTGCGCACCCGGCCGGTCGTGGTGGGAGCCGAATCGCTCATCACGCTGCATCCGGCGGCACGGTACGGGGATGCCATGCTCACAGCCGACGGGCAGGTCCACACGGTGCTGCGTGCGGGCATGAGCGTCGCGATCCAGCGCTCGGCACACGATCTGCTATTGGTACGTACCCGTGAGCAGCGGTTTTTTTCGGTAGTAAGGCAGAAGATCAGCGAATGGGGGACAGTAGAACTGAGGAACGGGGGAGACTCATGAAAAATCGAAGGCAGATGATGATCCAGAGCATTATCGACAAAATGAAGATCGAGACGCAGGAGGAGCTGGCCAACGAGCTCCGCAAACGGGGCCTTTCGGTGACGCAGGCCACCATGTCGCGCGATATCAACGAGCTGCGCCTCGTCAAGATAGCCGGTGAAGACGGCAAACATTACTATGCTCCATCCCGACAGCCCGGCCAGCCGATCGGCGACCGGCTTTTGCGCATATTCGTGGACTCGGTGCTCTCGATAAACGTCGCCGGAAACCTCATTGTGATCAAAACCACGAGCGGGGCCGCCAATGGCGCGGCCGAAGCGGTCGATACGCTCGAATGGCCCGAGATACTGGGTACGATCGCGGGCGACAATACGATCCTCGTCGTGCTGACCGACAACGAAACGGCCCAGAGCACGGTCGCGAAATTCGAGGAGTTTCTCAAATAAACGGGAGCGGAGTGTCATGCTCAGTCATCTGACGATACGCAATGTCGCCATCATCGACGAAGTGATGATCCGCTTTGGCGAGGGACTCAATATATTAAGCGGCGAAACCGGGACGGGCAAATCCATCATCATCGATTCGATGAATCTGGTGCTGGGAGAGCGCGCCGACCGGGAGCTCATCCGGGCGGGCGCGGACTCGGCACGGGTGGAGGCGCTTTTTGAGCTTCCGGAGGACAGCCCGGTGCGGGAAATGCTCCGGGATCTTTCGGTCGAAGACGATGTTCTCATACTGAGCCGCGAGCTGTCCTCCTCGGGCCGCAACGTGTGCCGCATCAACGGCAGCCTGGCCACGGTCGGGCAGCTGCGCGAGATTTCAGCACGGCTCGTGGACATCCATGGCCAGCACGAGCACCAGTCGATTCTCAGCGAGGCAAACCACGTGCATATACTCGATGCGTTCGGCGGAGAGTCGCAGCGCGCGCTGGTTGACCGGGCTGACGCGCTGTACGAGGAATACAGGCGTCTTGATGAGCAGCTCTCGCAGATGCGCTCCGATGAGCGGGAGCGGCTGCAGCGCATCGATATGCTGGGCTTTCAGATACAGGAGATCGAGAGCGCCAATCTGCAGCCGGGCGAGGAGGAGGAGCTGCGCAGCCGCCTGCGCATCGCCGCGAACCTCGAAAAAATCACGTCGGCGCTGGCGGAAACCTACCGGCTGCTGTACGGCAGCAGCGAGTCCACGGCGACGGGGCTTATTTCCGATGCCGTACGGCAGATGGACGCCATCAGCGGCGTGGATCCCGTGTTTCAGACGCTGCGCGACCGGCTGGAAGTGCTGGATATAGAGCTTGGCGATATCGTCGACGAGATACGGAATATGCAGGGTCGCTACGAATACGATCCGGATGAGCTCAATGCGCTGGAAGAACGCCTGGAAACGATTCGCGTGCTGGAGAAAAAATACGGGCTGACCGTGGAGGCGGTGCTCTCGCATCTTGAGGATATTAAAGCCCAGCGGGATGAACTGCAAGCGGGCGAGCGGACCATGACCGAGATCGAGAGCCGGATCGGGGAGCTCCAAAAGGAATGGACCGCGGTAGCCGGTGAGCTGACCCGGGCCAGACGGAAGACAGCCTCAGAAATCGAACACACGATCGAGCGGCAGCTCGCGGATCTGGGGATGGGCGGGGCTGTGTTCCGCATTGCGATGGAGCCGGGTCAGGGCAGCCTGCCGCGCCGGGGCGGCGCCGAGACTGCCGCATTCCGCATCGCCACCAACCCGGGCGAACCGCTCCGGTCGCTGAGCAAAACGGCTTCGGGCGGAGAGCTGTCCCGCATTATGCTGGCGATCAAGAACGGGCTGGCTAACAGCGACAGCATACCCACGCTCATTTTCGACGAAATCGACACCGGCGTGAGCGGCCGCATGGCCCGCGTGATCGCCGAAAAGCTCAATGGTATCGCGCGAAGCAGGCAGGTGATCTGCGTGACCCACACGGCGCAGATCGCAGCGATGGCCGACCACCATTTCCGCATCGAGAAGCGGCTGCGGGACGGGAGGAACATCACTGCGGTCGATGCGCTGGACGACGACACGCGCATACTGGAAATATCCCGCCTCGTGGGCGGCGAGGAAATCAGCAGCATGAGCCTCGAACACGCCCGCGAAATGCTGCGCTGGTGCAGCCGCTTCAAGCGCGGCGCGGCGTCCGCCGATCCCGACTGACAGGAAAATCCCTGTGCGTAAAAAACTGTTTTCACCAAATTAAAATTATCGCCTCGCGCTGATCGATCCCACCCGTATGCGATGCCGGCGCGTTAGCCTGCATCTTTGCTGATCGTCCGGACGGTTATTCTTATTTCGATCCATCTCACGCGACGCATGGCATTATCTTCAATCCGCATCGTGTCATAAAGCCCGCGCTTCGGTAGGAAAATAGACCTACAACGAAGTGGGATGTGTGACCGTGCGAGTTCGGGAAGCTGTCAAAAAGACAATTGGAATCATGTTGGCCGCAGGGGTTATAGCCCTGAACTACTCCTC
>JBMNNN010000032.1:0-14217 GCA_050942555.1 Christensenellales bacterium | reverse complement strand
ACAGCGCCGGTACGATCAACTGCAACCTCTACGCGGGCGGCGACGTAACGATCTACGGCGGCTCCTTCGGGCAGAGCATGTACTGCGGGGGGAGCTTTAGGTGCGGCGGCCTTGGCATTACCGAGGGCGTCATCTATGCCGAGGAGGGCATACACCTGGGTTATGACGGCCGCAGCGGGACTATTACAGGCGTGCTCTATACGAACGGGGACGTCTACTACGAGGAAGGTATCAGCATCACCGGCCAGCTGGTGGCCAAGAACAATGTCACGCTCAACGGGACGGAAACCATATGGCCCAGCGTACGATACGACGAGGAGCTGGTAAGGAGGCTCCTTGACGAGGACCGGCTGGAGCTTGTACATATGGTCGGGACGGACGAAACAGGCGGCGCGGTCGTGCTGCCCTCTCCCCTTGCGGTATTCGGGGAGGAGCGATTCGGTTAGCGAGCCTATACAGGATAGAAAGAGGTGTTCAGGTTGCCCCTCAAACAACAAAGTATCACAAGCATCAGCCCGGGGGCCCGGAATCTGAAAATGGTGCAGAGCAACGGAAAGGGTCAGATCAAAAAGGCGCATCTGTGCGATATGCCCACCGGCGTCATCAACCAGATGAAGGTCGAGTCGCCGGAAATGCTGGCCGACACACTCAAGCAGGCCTCCCGGGCGGCTGGAATCAGCACCGGGGAGTGCACGCTGTGCCTGAGCGGGCCGGCGGTCATCATCCGTCATCTGGTATTCCCCTATATGAACGACGCGCAGCTCTATCACAACGTGCTCAGCGAGATTTCGGGCTACCTGCCGGTTGATTCGGAGAAGTTCAGCATCGACTATCAGGTGCAGGAGATCATTCAGTCCGAGGATTCGGCGCGCATCAAGGTAATGGTCGTCGCGATACAAAAGGAAATCCTCTCCTCGTATCTGACCGCCCTCAAGCTCGCGGGGTATAGGGCAACGACGATCGACATCGCCGAGAACGCGCGCGAAAAGCTGCTGCGCTATGCCGCGCAGCGGGGCGCGGGGCCCGACGCGCACTACTGCGTCATTGACTTTGGCGCGAGCGCGACATCCATCAGCGCCTATTACGAGGGCCGGTTCTTCGTTAATAAGATCGTGACCACCGGAGGGAACCGACTGACCGAGATCATCACCGAGAACCGCCAGATGGACACGCTGGCCGCCGAGTCCTACAAGGCCGAGGGCGATTTCCTCTACGGACAGGACGATCCCGAGTGCCATGTGGCCATCACGGCGCTCATCGATCAGTGGATCGGCGAGGCGACGCGCGTCATCGACTACTTCCTGAGCCGCAACCAGACCCAGATACAGCGGGTCTACCTGTGCGGCGGCGGCGCGCAGCTCAAGGGCCTCGCCAGGTATCTGGAGGAGCATATGGAGCTGCCGGTAGAGGGCTTTGACTCGTTCGTGAACCCGCTCCTTTCCCGAAAAGCCGGGCAGATCGAGCCATCCTACTACGCGGACGCTATCGGGGCCACATTCCGGGAGGTGAGCAAATCATGAAGCTGGATCTCAATCTCCTTCCCCGCAGGGAAAAGCAGCCTGTAGCCAACGTGCTGCTGCCCGTGCTGCTCGTGCTGCTGCTCTTTGGAGCCGCGCTGTACGCCGGAATAACGATACCCAACGGCCGTCTGGCCACACTCACGCAGGAGGAAAGCAAAACCCTCCAGGAGCGGGCGGAATACGCCAACGTATCGGAGCGGTTCCAGATGCAGAACGACGAGCTGCGCGAGCTGCTGGGCAAGAAGGACGCGATAGACAAAGCGTTCGACGTAAGCCACGCGCCTACGCGGATTTTCCGGGTACTGGAGGACTCCTGCCCCGTGACGATCAAGCTGACGCAGGTATCCGTCAACGAGACCGGTATAGTGCTGCAGGGGAGCGCTCCCAGCGACAGCGACGTGGCCCAGTTCCTCGTCAATCTCCGGCGCAGCGGGCTTTTCGGCGACACGAATATATCGTTCGTCTCGCCCGAGGGCTTTACCGATGTTCCCCCCGCGCCGGTCGCGAGCGCGGCCCCGGCACAGGGACGGCTGTTCTGCCTGATCCTTAATTACCCGGTCACTGAGTCCGCCGGCGAGCAGGGAGGTACTGAGGGATGAAGCTTAGCAAACGCGAAACCGTGCTGCTGGCGATCGCCGTCATCGCGCTGGCGGGATTTCTCTACTACAATTATTTCTATAAGCCCTACGAGACTAAGGCCACGATGCTGGAGACCTCGATAAACGACCACCGCCAGCAGCTCAACCGCGAGAAGCTCGAAAAAGCCCAGCTGGACGCGCAGGCCGCGCAGATCGAGCAGCTCACGTCCGAGCTGGAGGGGCAGATCGGCTCGATCCCGGTGGGCGTCGACGAGGCGAGGCTGCTCGTGTTCCTGGAGGAGTGCCTGACCGGATCGGGCGGCGCGGAGCAGCTCTCCACGAACCGCAACATACAGTTCATACCCGAGACGCAATCGCTCGGCTACTGCCAGATCAGCCGGGCTACCGTAACGCTGTCCACGAGCTATGATAACCTGCTCACGATACTCAAGACGCTCGAGGAAGCGCCATACCGCAACCGCATACTGAACATGACCGTCACCTCGAAGGTGAATGATCAGGATCTGAAGCCCGTAGACACGATCGGCGAGCCCGAGCCGAACGGCGACGAAACGGATGACGAGCCCGGCGACGAGCCCGACGACGGGGAGACCGAGGCAGTCATCGAGCCCGAGATGGTGCGCCCGTACCTCTTGGAGGTGCATCTGAGCATCGAGTTCTTCTCGTTCCCCGGGCCGGTCGATCCCAATGCCGAATACCCGTTCATGGACGGCGTATACAGCAATCCTGATCTGTTCCCGATACCCGAGCCTGTGCCCTGGTACTATCCCGAGCCGACCGCGACGCCCGCGCCGACGAATTGATTAGCGCGTCTGCCCGGCCTCTTTCCATGAAGGGGCCGGGTTTTGTTTTCTGAATTCGCCGTTTAAATAATATAGAAATCAAACATGACGATTCGTCCGAACGGTACGTATCGCGGGTATCCTTTTTAAATTTAAGAACGATCCTGTTTCAAAAAAATATATTTGCTTATTATTATATTGAAGCACGAGCAAAATTGGTACGGATTGGTATATATGCCTGAGATATTCGGAATAATAGAAATATTCTGACGGATTCATACAAAAGAACCGCTATGTAAAGGAGCATCGAAAATGACCCAGGATATGAATCGGGTGCTGGAACTGTCGGATAAGCTTAAGGCGATGTCTCATCCACACCGCCTATGCATCATCCGGGGATTGCTCAACAACACATACAACGTCACAAACCTGCAGCAACAGCTGGGGATCCCGCAGCCAAGCGTTTCGGCGCACCTTTCGAAGCTGAAAACCGCCGGCATCATCGTCGGGCGGCGCAACGGCCAGGAGATCAAGTACCGCGTGGTTGACAAGGACGCGCGGCAGATCATCCGCTCGCTGTTCGGCTGATTACCCGCCAAAGCGCATATACAGCCACACAGCCAGCGCCACAGCCGCCAGACCCAGCAGTACCGCGACGGTGACTTTCAGCGCGCTCACCGGCGTTCTGCCGGCTACCTTGCCGGTCGCGCCGTTGACGATATACTGGTATATCCTGCCGCGGTACTGGTAGGACGATATCCAGACCGGGACCAGCAGGTGCTTATAGAGCACCTGTTTGTAGTTTGTCACGATGTGTATATTGCGGACCTCGTCGGCATGGATGCTTCTGCGTACGATCGACTCCAGACGGTTGCGTATCTCGTTCTTGGCTGCGCCCCAGCCCTCGGCCAGCGAGACGCTGTATCGCTCGGCCACAAACCCTGACAGGTATTCGGGCTGATAGGGTACGAGCTGCGCGAACGGGAAGGGCTCCAGCCTGCGCACCAGTGCGCCGTCCATTTTTCGCGTGGCGGAAACTGGCACGTCGTTGAAATACTCCTGCCCGCTTCCATTTACAAAGCGCCAGCGTATCTTTCGCACCTGGTGGGTTTGTCTTTTCCCGTTCACATACCGCGTCTGCGTCACATAGTAGTAGTCGCCCGCCTGCGCGGTAAATGTATAGTACGTGTCGGCGTCATAGGTCCAGTAGGGCACGTAAGCGCCGGTAAGCGATCCGAAGACACTTTCCCGCCGGAGCGCGTTGGGCGCGAAAAAGCGCTTCCGGATCCAGGCCCGAAACGACTCGCGGGCCTTTTTCCCGGTGATTGAGAAAGGTATGAGCGACTCGGGCGCGATACCCCGGACCTCCTGCTCCTTAAGTATATGGGAGGAGCCGCAGAACGCGCAGAACTTCGCGATGCTCTCCTTGTCGACCGCCGTCTGCGCGCCGCAGTTCTGGCACTTGATGCTGATGGTCTTTGCGCCCCAGTTCCCGTCCTCCCCGTCGGCTTCGGCCGAGAAGAGATCATACTCCAGTATCTCGTCGTCCCTCTTGCCGAACGGAACGACGTTGCCGCAGTACTGGCAGCTCATGTTGCCCGACTCCGGATCGAAATGCATATTCCCGCCGCAGGACGGGCAGGGGAAATGGTCGGTTTTTTTCTGGGTTACATCCGGATCGGCATTCTGCTCAGACATCGGCCGCTCCCCTTTCCCGACTACAGCTTCTCGCCACACCCCGGACAGAACTTCGCGCCGGGCGCAGTCTCGGCTCCGCAGCCGGGGCACTTGGCGCCCTGCTGGCTCGCGCCGCAGTGCGGGCAGAACTTCGCATCGGCTCCGACCGGCTTGCCGCACGCCGCGCACGCGGCTTCGGGCTGCTTGAGCACCTTGCCGCAGCCGGGGCAGAATTTCGCGTCGGCCGGGGCCTGCGCGGCGCAGTGCGGGCAGACTGTCGCCGCGGCCGGAGGCGCGGCAGGCTGGTTCATCGCGCCCGCGAACGCCTGGCCCAGCGCCGCGCCCGCGCCCAGTCCCACGCCCGCGCCCGCCAGTCCGCCGCCCTCGTTGCGGGCGGCCTCGCGTATGGCCTGGGCTGCCTGGTACTGCGTGAACGTGCCCATATTGCCGATCACGCCCATCGACGTGCGCTGATCGAGCACCTTTTCGACTTCCTCGGGAAGCGATATGTTTTCGATGTACAGCGACTCGATTTTGAGCCCGAACGGCTCGAAACGCTGCTGCACACGCGCGCATGCGTCGGCGCTGAGCTCGTCATAGTACATCGCCAGATCCAGCGCCGGTTTATTAAACTCTCCCAGAAGATCCGATATGCCCGATACGATCGAGCGCTTGAGCTGCCCGGTGATGCCCTCCAGCGTAAACAGCGCGCTGGTGCCGAACGCCTCGGTCATGAACTTGCCGGGGTCTTCCACGCGGAACGAATAGATGCCGTAGGCCCGCAGACGCAGCATGCCAAACTCGGCGTCCCGCATCATGATCGGGTTCATCGTGCCCCACTTCTGATCGGTGAACTGCCGCGTATTGACGAAATACACCTCGGCCTTGAACGGCGAATTGAATCCGTATTTCCACGACTTGAGCTTTGTGAGTATCGGCATATTCTGGGTTGTGAGCTCGTAGCGGCCGGGACCAAATACGTCGGCGATCTGCCCTTCGTTGACGAACACCGCCGCCTGGGACGGACGCACCGTCAGCTGCGCGCCCATCTTGATTTCCTTGCCCCGTACCGGGAACTGATATACCATCGTGTCGCGCGCGTCGTCGGTCCACTCGATGACCTCGATAAACTGGCTCTTAATAAAGCTGAAAATGCCCATCCGCACCCCATCCTTCCCTTTTTCCATGGATAGCCCTATATTATCATTTCCCAGTGCGATAAATCAATGGATTTCATAAACTCGATCGCAAAACTTGTCGGGCTTCCGACATAAAATATATCGATACATAGAGCTCATGCGACGAAAAGGAAACCCGCCATAACCGACAGGATCCGTATTACCGTTTGAATGAACTGTTTTAATCTGTACGTATTTGCTTCAATAAAAATGTCAAAAGCAAACGCGATGCTGTACAGCGCATAAAACAACAGCAGAAAATAGCCCCTGCTCGCCATCAGCAGTCCGACCAGAGCGGTGAGCGCAAGGTGAATCATACCGCCCATAAGGATATAGCTGGATAATACGCGCTTGGTCCCGACCGGAAGGAACAGGCCCTGCCTGTGTTTTTCCAGCAGCGTATTCATATGCTTTTTCAGCATCTCCCCGACATTGGCATATACGGTCATGATTAGCAGGACGCCGATTGCCGGCGCCATGGCGGGATCTCCGATGATCGGTATCCCTGCGAATATCGTCGTCCGGGTTACCACTGTGCCGGCGAGCAGCAACGAAAGAAGAATGATCCAGATACGGTTACCGGCTCTGATGGTTTCGATAAGACATTTAAACAAGATCGCATTGTGCTTATTGATGGGCAGATGGTAGAGCAAAAAACGCCGATCGCGATTCGCATTGTATTCGGCTGTGATCTGCGACATTTTTACCAGATCATATCGGCTGGCGCTCGATGTATTTTCATCAATAAAGGCGATATCTCTGCGAAATTTGATCATATTATAGCGCATCGTACCGAAAAACGCATAATAAACCGCCCAGGCAGCAACACATCCAATGAGGGTGAAGCGCACAGCGCCTATATTTACAGCCAGTCCGATGGATGAGAGAAAGTAACCGGCAATCGCCGCCCGGCGCGGCTTCCCCTCGCCATGATAGGAAATCCACGACAGCAGAATCCCGGAATACAGATAGCCCGACAACAGCAGAAAATCCCGGAAAAACAGAATATCGTATCGGAAGCCGTGTATCAACGCTGCCAGCAACATGGCGGCCAGCATGTTTTTTAACAGAGACCATATATATTCCGCCGCGATAATTTTTTGATAACAGGGGGTGTTATACAGGAAATGCAGCGTCGCCGCATTTACCCTGATCACGGGATTTTTTTTCAACAGCACGCGGTAACCATTCAGCAGTATGCAGGCACAATGCAGGTAAAAAATTGACTGCGGCTCGAGAGCGTTTCCGATGCCGCCGCCCATCGCCACGATCAAAAGCCGGTAGCCTAAAAAAACGACGCCCAGCAGCAGGCCCAGGAGTGTAGGCCAGAAATGCCTGAGTAGCCCTCTGGCTGTTCTCAATTTATGCCTGATGATGGCGCCATACACCGGGATCATTTTTCCCTCCCAACAAGAGCCAGATAGACCTGCTCCAGCGTACTGTCAGGGCTGAGGGAGTGTCGCTGCACAATATCCTGCACCGTACCGCAAGCGATCAGCCTGCCCCGGTGCAGCATAATATATCGGTCACAGATCCCATCCACCATATTAAGCAAATGCGTAGATAAAAGCACGGCCTTTTTTTCCTGCCTGCATTCTGTCAATATGTGCCTGAAAACGCTGATTTGTTTGGGGTCCAGCCCGCTGAAGGGCTCATCGGCGATCAGCAGCTCGTAATCTCTTAAGAGCGCCAGCGCAATCATCAGCTTTTGCCTGGTTCCTCTGGACAGAGCCGACGGCACTTTGTGCAGATGCTCATGGAGTTCCAATCTGTCGATGACTTCGTTAGCAGACAGCTGTTTATCCGGGTAAAGCGCTTTGACGAAATGCAAATGCTCCAGCAGGGTAAGCTCCTCATAGAACACTGGGGTGTCCGGGATATAGGAGACAGGGAAATCCTCGTTCTTAATCCTGAAAATATCGGTGCCGTCTATTTGAATGATGCCGCTTTGAGGCTTTAAGAAGCGGACGATGTGCAGGAGGGCTGTGGTCTTGCCTGCGCCGTTTGCTCCGATCAGGCCTACGATTTCACCGCGCGCTACTTTAAAGGAGACGCCATCAAGCGCTAATACTTCAGGATAGGAATAGGATACCTTTTCAAATCGAAGCAACATATCATTGATCCCCTGTGCGTAATGCCCGCGTTACGGAGCCATAAATAAACCGAAAAGGTTTTTAAGTCTTTAACTAAACCTTATTTGTGCGGTCGCAAATGGTTCAGGCAATTGCCCTTCTGTCTAGGATATAGCCGCCCGTAGAATCAATACCCACCCGTCCCAGCATATGGTATTATACAAACAATGTCAATAGCTTATGCGTGGTCGCGAATAACTTGCTGCTTCGCCGACTCGGGAGAGGAGTCATTCACGCCAACGAATGGTTTTATCACGCTGATTATAAATATTTAGTACGTCATTAATTATTCTAATGAAATAATTGAATTATTTAATCAAACTATTGACAATTTAAAACTATAGCATTATGCTAACCATACCAACCACAAGGAGGATCGCTATGGCATTCAGGCAGTATCCTGTCCCGGGCACATGCCCGGTATGCGGCGGAGCATTCACGGTGACACAGGTCAAGTGCCAGGACTGCGGCGCACGGCTGGAGGGCCGGTTCACGCCCGGGCTCCTGGGCAGCCTTACGGAGGAGCAGATCCGGTTTGTCAGGGTTTTTCTGGCCAGCCGGGGCAATATCCGAGAGATGGGCAAGGAGCTGGGCATATCCTATCCCACCGTGCGCTCGCGGCTCGATGAAATACTGGAGGCACTGGGACTGGCGTCCGACGACGAGCCCGATGACGTGCTCGAAAAGGTCAGACGGGGCGAGCTTCCGGTGGAGGAGGCCGCCCGCATCATCGCCGATTGGCATGAGGAAAAGGAGGCGGACAGCGATGAGTGAGAAGATACGCGACATCCTCGAGAAAGTCAGATCCGGCGAGCTGACGACCGAGGAAGCCCGGGCGATGCTGGAGCAGATGGGTTACAGGCAGCCCGAGAAGCCCAAGGATGGGGCTCCGAAAGCCGATGCAGCGCAAAGCGCCCAGGCCGCAGCGGAGGAGGACATTTGGGCCAGGCTGGGGCAGGGCCTGGAGACGCTGGGACGGCGCATCGATCAGGGCATCCGCAGCGCGATCGATTCGGTAACCGAGGAGGCCGTCATCGACGGCGACGTAGACTACGACGTTCCGGGAAACCTCCGGGCCCATGTCAAGGGCAACATGAACGGCGATGTGGGCAAGAGCCTCTTTGGTACCGTGGACGGCAACGTGACAGGCGATGTCGGCGAGGATGTCCGCGGCATCATACGCGGCGATATGAACGGAGACATCGGCAGGAACCTGCTGGGGCGGATAGAGGGCGACATGAACGGCGACATCGGCGGCTCGGTGTTGGGGAGCATCCGCGGCAATATGAACGGCGACATCTCGGGCAGCGTGCTGGGGAAAATAGAGGGCGACGTGAACGGCGATATCGCGGGCTCGGTGCTTGGCAGGATCGAGGGCACCGTGCACGGAAGCATCGGCGGCGCGGTGCTGGGTGAAATCGTGGGCAGCGTCGACGGGGACATCGGCGGCAACGTGCTGGGCACGATCCGGGGAGACGTGGCGGGCCATGTGCGCGGCACGATCATCGGCCGCGTACACGGAACGATCCGCAACGGCAGGTAAATGCGCTCGAAGCGGGCGCCATTCCCGACGGAGTGGCGTTTTTTTAGCGCGTCGCCCGCTCACACCGGCCAGCGCGCGGCGCTCGCGGGCATTGCCAATAAAAAGCTTGCCCTGCGCCTCAAAATCCCCTATCATAGAGGGCATCAATGAAGGAGGCCGCACAATGCGCGAACTGCACGTCCGCTGGGTCGAGGAAGCTGTCGGGGAGCTTTTTCTGGAATGCTGCCGCCGGCCCGATCCCGCGCTGCCGGGGCTACTTCGCGAAGCGCTGGCGCGGGAGCGCTCCCCAATGGGCAGGGAGGTGCTTTCCCAGCTCCTTGACAACATCGATGCCGCCGCCCGCACCGGCCTTCCGCTTTGCCAGGATACCGGCATGGCCGTCGTGTTTATTGACGCGGGCCAGGACGTGCATTTTACCGGCGGGAGCCTGGAGGATGCCGTGAACGCCGGAGTCCGCCGCGCTTATCGGGAAGGCTTTTTCCGCAAATCGGTGCTGTCGCCGCTTTCGAGGGAGAATACCGGCGACAACACGCCCGCGGTGATCCATACCCACATCGTGCCCGGAGACGCGGTACGGATCCGGGTTGCGCCGAAGGGCTTTGGCAGCGAGAACATGAGCCGCATCGCGATGCTGACCCCGTCGGCCGGGCGGGAGGGCGTGCTCTCGTTCATCGTGGACGCCGTCCGCAGCGCGGGCTCGAATCCCTGCCCGCCGGTGGTAGTCGGCGCGGCTGTGGGCGGAACGTTCGAGCAATGCGCGCTGATGGCAAAGGAAGCGCTGCTGCGTCCGCTGGGCAGGCCGTCGGATGATCCGGAGCTGGCCGCGATCGAGCGCGAGCTGCTTGAGTGCATCAACGCGCTGGGCATCGGGCCCATGGGCCTTGGCGGGGACACGACGGCGCTGGCCGTGCATATCGCAGCCGCGCCCACGCATATCGCCGGGCTTCCGGTGGCCGTCAACATACAGTGTCACTGTGTCCGACACGGCGAGACGCTGCTGTGAGGAGGATCCGATGCTTCACCGCCTGACCACTCCGCTGTCCCCGTCTGACGTGTTCGCGCTCACCGCAGGAGATACGGTGCTACTGTCGGGCGTGCTGCACACCGGCCGCGACGCGGCCCACAAGCGGATTGCCGCGCTTCTCGCGGCGGGCGAGCCGCTGCCCTTCGATATAAGGGGCGCGGCGCTTTATTATACCGGCCCCTGTCCCGCGCCGCAGGGGTTTCCGATCGGTAGCTGCGGGCCTACGACCAGCGGACGGATGGACGCGTATACGCCGCTGCTGCTTCAGGCCGGGCTGACGGTCATGATCGGCAAGGGCGGGCGCAGCCCGCAGGTCGTCGAGGCGATGGTCCGGCACGGCGCGGTCTACCTTGCGGCCACGGGCGGCGCGGGCGCGCTTCTGGCCGGGCGCGTGCGCGGCAGCCGCGTCGTGGCCTTCCCCGAGCTGGGCGCGGAGGCGGTCTACCGCCTGGAGGTCTCGGACATGCCGCTGATCGTCGCGATAGACAGCCGCGGCAGGGATCTTTATGCGGAAGGGCCGGGCCGCTACGCCCGCGATTCCGGCACATAGGGCTGCGCCGCGGGCGCAAACAATTGACACGGGCGCGCCGGCGTGGGTATAATACAGAGCGTATCAATCGGAGGATTCATATGAATCCGGCGGTTTTGATGATGCTTCGATTATAGATGGAATGGGGGGGGAAACGGAATGCTGTACAAGAATGATCTCGACAGAGCCAAAACATATTGGAAAGCGTTTTGGCAGAAGGAGCTCATCGACAGGCCGACGGTCTGCGTAACCGCGCCACTTAATAGCGCCCCCCGAAAAAAGGCATACGATTCCTCGCCGCGTCATAGCTATCAAACGTGTATGAGTGGGCAATACGAGGCCAATCTCGAGGCTTTTGAGGAAGCAGTCGCTTCCACCTATTATGGCGGCGAGGCCATCCCGTCTATGGAAATCACGGTCGGGCCCGATCAGTATGCAGGCTTCCTTGGCGCGCCGATACTGGCACGCGACGATATGGACACTACCTGGGCTGAGCCTATCGTCGATGACTGGAGTTCGTTCGAGGTTCGGATCGACAGGTCGCCGGGAGGCTATTTTGAAAGCATACGGCGCTATATGACTGCCGCCGCCGAGTATTCCAGGGACAAATTTCTCATTCAAATGCTCGATCTGCACGGCAACATGGACGCTCTGAGCGCTTTGCGCGGGCCGCAGAATCTTTGCATGGATCTGTATGATTGTAAAGGTGAGGTACACCGGGTACTTGGCGATGTGAGAAATACCTATGCGGAAATTGTCGATATGGCCTATACAGCTGGGGATATGGCGAAAAGAGGCTCTATCGGGTGGTCTCCGACCTATTGCGGGGAAGGCCGCTTCGCTGTCATTCAGTGCGATTTTATATGCATGATAAGCCCCGAAAAAGCGAGGGAGTTTGTGATCCCTGCGATCGAGGAGGAGGCCGCGTTTCTCGATCACTCGGTCTTTCATTTGGACGGTAAGGGGGCGCTTGCGCATTTGGACGATATCCTTGCGATTAACGACATCGATGTCATCCAGTGGGTACCGGGTAACGGACAGCCCCGTTCGCCTTACTGGATGGACCTGCTAAAAAGGATACAGAAAGCCGGAAAGAGTATTTGGGTACCCGATTGGACCGCCGATGAGATCAGGGCGCTGCATAAGGAATTGGAGCCCGATAAGGTCGTTTATTCGCTGCGAACGCAGTCACGGGAGCAAGCGGAGGATCTACTCGTTTATCTTAGCAAGAACACATAAAGTAAGGAGATGCAGGCCATGGAATACCAGATTCACGGGGGACAGCTGCCGGTGGTCATCATGACACTGGCTCCGGGGGAGAGGGCCGTTACCGAGGCGGGCGGCATGAGCTGGATGTCGACGAACATGAAGATGGAGACGGCGATGAAGGGCGGCCTTAAGGGCGGCTTGGGCCGGGCACTCGCGGGCGACACCGTGTTTCTCAACACATACGAGGCCCAGGGCGGGCCGGGCATACTGGCGTGCGCGTCGTCGTTCCCGGGCAGCATACTGGCATTCGATCTGGCCGAGGGAGAGTCGATCATCGCTCAGAAAGGCGCATTTCTCGCCGGTTCCGACACGATCAAGCTGTCGATCGCGCTGCGCAAAAAGTTCAGCGTGGGCCTGCTGGGCGGAGAGGGCTTCGTGCTGCAGAGGATCGAGGGGCCGGGCAAGGTATTCCTGGAGATCGACGGCAGCTATATCAAGTATTCGCTCAAGGAAGGCGAGCAGCTGATCATCGATCCTGGGCATATGGCCGTCCAGTCCCCGACGGTTCAGACCGAGCTGGAGACGGTCAAGGGATTCAAAAACGTGTTCCTGGGCGGCGAGGGGCTCTTTGTCGCGAAGCTGACCGGGCCGGGCGACGTGTGGCTGCAGACGCTGACCGCTGCCAACATGGCCAGGTCCATCATTCCGTTCATCCCAAAGAGCAACTGAACGAATTTAGGACAAGGCGGGACATCCCGCCTTTTTCTTTAGGAGGAACGCTGTGCCCGAGTTGCCTGAGATCCGGCATATGGCCGGTCAGATGAACAGTGCGCTGCCCGGACGGATCATCCAGGATTTTACGTGCGCGCAGGATAAGTGTCTCAACATGCCCGCAGAAGCGTTCCGCGCCGCTGTGGCGGGCCGGACGGTCGTGCGGGTATCAAGCAGGGGAAAGTGGATATTCATCGCGCTGGACGACGGGGGCCGCATCGCGCTGAGCCTTGGGATGGGCGGCAACGCGGTGCTGCATGCCGCCGGGGAGCCGCCCCGGGAGGGCGCGCGCATCGGTCTTGTCTTTGCGGACAGCGGCCATCTGTCCATCGGTTTTTGGTGGTTCGGCTACTTCCACCACATCGCGCCGGGCGCGCCCCACGCGATGACCGACGCGCTGGGGCCCGAGCCGCTCGATGATTCGTTTACGCCCGAGCGCCTTCTGGGCCTGCTCAGAACCCGCGCCGCCGTCAAGACCGTGCTGCTCGACCAGCGGCGGATCGCGGGCATCGGGAACTTCTATATACACGATATGCTCTGGCGCGCCCAGATCAATCCGCTGACGCCGGCCTGTGAACTGACCGCGGCCGACGCGGCGCGGCTCCATGGCGCGATGCGCGAATACCTGTCGGAAGCCCTTGCGCTGGGCGGCGCCTCCTACGAGCGCGATCTCTACGACGCGCCGGGGGGCTACGGGCGCCCGCGGGTCGGGTACAGGCAGGGGGAGCCCTGCGACCGGTGCGGCGCTCCGATCGAGAAGGTGAAAACCGGCGGCACCCATTCCTTCGTATGCCCCGCGTGCCAGCCCCGCATGACGCGCTCCGCGGGCAAATAAGAAAGGCGGCCCCTCTTTGGGGCCGCCCGTTGTTCGTGATCCCAGCATGACGCCGAAAAAGAGGGTCAGGCCGGAATCACCTCACAACCGATCATCCAACCGCCTCCTTTCATGAATTCATGCCGCGCCTGCGCGGGGCAACGACGTCGTCATGTACAGTATATACCCCGCTGGCGGTTCTGTCAAACAAAACGTTGCGGTATTGGCGCAATATGGATGATTTCAGATGTGCTTTCCCGCACAGCTTCCTTCACCTCGTGAAACATAGACTGCATGTCATAGCAATGGTATACTGTGCCTACGGAGGAGAGAAGCTGCCAAAGCCTCCTTACCGACCAGAACGCGCCGCGTTATTCCCATGGCCCCACGAAGAAAAGGAAGCGCTCATCCGGCATACCGGCGCGAAATTATCGTCCGG
>JBMNNN010000031.1:0-14289 GCA_050942555.1 Christensenellales bacterium | reverse complement strand
GTGCTCCGGGGTTTTCTCCCTTCGCGCAAACGGCCCACGGACATTGTGTACACAAAAAAACCGGCCCGTAAAGGGCCGGCGCGGATCATTCTTATTTGAGATTCTTGAACTGGGGCAGATAGTCCTTGAACTGCGCAAACATCTCGTCGACCATGCTGCGGATCTCGCGCAGAGACAGCACCGCCGACGTCAGCGGATCGAAGCAGATGGCCTGGTATATCATTTCCGGATCGCCCGCGATGCAGCCTTCGACGGCCATCTCCTCGATGCGGGCCGTGATGTTGTTGAGAAGCGCGATCTGCGGCGGCAGCGCGCCGATCTTGAACGGGTCCAGACCACGGCGGCTGGCCAGCACCGGCACCTCGACGCAGCACCCTTCGGGCAGGTTGTCGATGACGCCGAAGTTGCGGATGTTGCCGTTGAACTCGTAGGGCGTATAGTCGCCGAATATCGCGTTGAATATGTTGGACGCGTACTCCTTGCCGCGCGTAAGGTCGAGGGGCTCGTGCATCCATTTCTCGATCCGCTCGCGCCAGTCGTCGTCGCGCTTCTCATACTCCTTGAGGATATAGGCGTACTCGCCGGGGTTCCAGTTGCTGCCCTCTTCGGGCTTGCAGTACTTGTCTATGAGATCGGGGCGCTTGCGGAACCACGCTACATACTCGGAATTGTGGCCCGACGATTCGGTGATATAGTATCCCAGCGCCAGATACATCTCGTTGCGCACGCGCTCAGAGCGGTATATCGCCTCGTCCTCGGTGATCGCGCGGCGGATGAGCGGGTAGGCGTCCTTTCCGTTCCACTCGAATTTGAGGTAGTGCGCCTGGTGGTTGATGCCGGCACAGAAATAGCTGATTTCGTCCATCGGCGCGCCGATCCATTTGGCGAGCATTTCGGCGGTTCCCTGCACGCTGTGGCAGAGCCCCGTGATCCGCACGCTGGTCTGAGTCTGCAGCAGGCGGCACAGCATCGCCATCGGGTTTGTGTAGTTGAGCACGATCGCATCGGGGCAGTGGCGCTCGACGTCGCGGCAAATGTCCATCATGTCGGGAGCGGTGCGCAGGAACCGGAATATGCCCGACGGGCCGCGCGTGTCGCCCACGTTGATATCCACGCCGTATTTCTTGGGAATCTCGATGTCGTGACGCCAAACCGACACGCCGCCCGACAGTATCGTGATGAGCACGCCGTCCGCGCCGGTCAGCGCCTCGGCCCGGTCCATCGTCGCGGTAACCTTGGCCGGGTACTTGCCCGTCTCGACGATGTGCCGGACGGAGCGTTCCGCCATTCCGAGGCGTTCTGCGTTGATGTCCATCAGGCACAGCTCCGCGTCCCGGAACGCGGGGAACGTCAGGATATCCTTGGCAAGTCCGCGGGTAAAGCCCACACTGCCCGCTCCGATGAATGTGATTTTCTTTCTGTCCATGGTGATACTCCCTTCTGTTTGTTTATTTGCACCCTTTGCGATCCAACTGAGTAATATGATGCAGAATGCTGATGCAAGGGGGCGATGGCGGTGGCTGGTATGCTGTTCGGCCGCGATAGGTGCGACGATGATTCCAACTTTATCTGGATCATCATACTGATCATCATACTGATTTGCTCAGGATGCCTTGGCGGGATCGGAAGCGGCTGCGACCACAAAGGTTTTCTGGGAGGACTTTTCGACGGGGGCAACGAGTGGCTGATCATCCTTGTGATCATCCTCCTGCTCGTATCCAGCGACTCGTCCTGCGGGGTCTGCAAGGAATCCTGAGGGATCTGTCCACATCCGGAAGATACGGCCGGCGGAATTCGAAAACTGTCCGTCCGGAAAGAAGCCTGCCTGAGGAACGTGCGGGGAAAGGCGCGTCCCTCAGGCCTTTTTCTCGCCCGTCAGATTTTGACTTCGCAGCCCGCTGCGGCTGAATCATAGATGCCGTTGAGCATACGCTGCACCGTGACGCCATCCTCGAGCGGCGCGATGGGCTTGCGCCCGGTTTTCACGCAGTCGAGGAAATGGCGGATCTCCTCTGAAAAGCCCTTGAGCTTGGCGGGTCTGAGCTGCGCATCCGACAGGTACCCCGCCGACTCCCCGTAGAGAACGGGCGGGGATACCGACGCGCCCGCCTTATTCCCGTACAGATGGACGCTCATACCGCTTAAGCCGTTAATCGCCCAGCTCACATCAAAGAGGATCGACGCGCCATTGTCGAAGCGGATGAGCCCGTTCGCGCTGTCCTCGGTCTCGAATACCAGATCGTCCGTGTCGAGGGCTTCCCAGCGGGTGACGCCCTTGGTCTTATAATCCCCGATCTCGTGATGGACGCACGCCGACACGCTGATAGGATTCGGCCGTCCCATCAGGTACCAGGTCAGATCCAGCAGGTGCACCCCGATATCGATAACCGGCCCGCCGCCCGACTTCGACAGGTCGGTGAACCATCCAAGCGGCGTACCGCGGCGGCGCAGCAGCGAAGCCCGCGCGTAGTACACATGCCCTAGAAGCCCGTTTTCGGCCGCCTCCCGGACCGCGACGGTCTCGCCGTCAAAGCGGCGCACAAAGCCCATCATGAACGTCACCCCGGCCGCTTCGACGGCCTTTTTCATCTCGAGCGCCTCGGCGGGATTCATACACATCGGCTTTTCGCACAGTATGTGCTTCCCGGCGCGCGCGGCCCGTATGACCGCGTCCGCGTGCGCGTTGTTCCACGTGCATACGCTCACGGCGTCCAGTTCGTCGATCGATACCAGCTCGTCGATCGACGTCGTAGCCACCTTCATGCCGTAGCGCTGGCGCACCTCCTCGGCGCGTTCGGCCTTAAGGTCGCACACCGCGTATAGCTCCACGTCGCTCTGCTCAAGGTACGCGGGGATATGTGCGCTCTGGCAGATGTTCCCGGCCCCTATGAGTCCGATCCTGATCTTTCCGTCTTTCATCGTGATACCTCCTTATGTTCTCCTGGCAAGCGCACGGAGTATTCCTCCGACCGCGCGGGCCGTGTCCTCGAGACGCGCCGCGGCGTTTTTCATCGCGTCCCTGAGCGTTCCGGGTCCCGGGGCGATGCTCAGGAGAGCCGCAAAACCGTGGTCGTACAGCGCCCCGAAGCCCGGCCCCAGGCTTCCCGACAGGCATATGACCGGAATCCCCGCCGCCGCGGCGCGGCGGGCTACCCCCAGCGGCACCTTCCCAAAGAGCGTCTGGCCGTCGGTGCGTCCTTCCCCGGTGATGATCCAGTCGGCTCCCTGGATGCGCCTGTCGAATCCCACGGTTTCCAGCACGACATCGATGCCCGGCTCCAGGCTGGCCCCGAGGAACGCCGCAAGCCCCGCGCCCAGCCCTCCTGCCGCGCCGCCTCCCGGCAGCGCCAGCACGTCGGCGCCCAGATCGCGCATGAGGATCCGCGCGAAGTGGTACAGGTTCGCGTCCAGCCGCGCTACCATCTCCCTGTCCGCGCCCTTCTGCGGCCCGTATACCGCCGACGCTCCCTCGGGCCCGCACAGCGGATTGGTTACATCGCAGGCTACGCGCACCGACACGTCTCGGTACATGGCAGCGTCGAAGACCGACACATCGATGCGGTCAAGCGCATGAAGAGAGCCGCCCCCGCGCGGCAGCTCGCCGCCCGCCGCATCCAGCAGCCTGAACCCCAGCGCCTGCGCCATTCCGGCCCCGCCATCGTTGGTCGCGCTGCCGCCGATACCCATCAGGAGCCGCGAACAGCCCGCCGCTACCGCCTCGCGAATGAGCTCGCCGGTCCCGTAGGTGCTGGTCAGCATAGGATTCAACCGTCCCTCTGGCACCAGCGTCAGCCCGGAGGCTTCGGCCATTTCGATTACGGCGGTCACGCCGTCGCCCAGTATGCCCCAGCGCGCCTCCACTGGCTCTCCCAGCGGACCGCTCACCCGGCTTACGCGCACAGCGCCGCCGGTGGCCGCGACCAGCGCCTCCACGGTGCCCTCTCCGCCGTCGGCCAGCGGCAGGCACTCGACGTCCGCGATTCCCGCCAGTCCGAGTCCCCGCTTTACGCAGCGGGCAGCCTCCGCGGCCGTCAGGCTCCCCTTGAAGGAATCGGGCGCGACGATGATTTTCATGTACGGCTTCCCTTCCCAATTATTATAGCAGACAGCTAAAGCAGGCACATAGGCCTATCTTTTCGCGTTTGTGGATCATTTTTTGCGTTGCTCTATTTCCCCGCGTATTCGTAGAGCTCGATGCGCTCGCCCGACGGCCCGGTAAAGAAGTTCATGCGGCTGCCTGAGGGGAAAAGGTCGGGCACCGTATGGTTCTCGTCGTAATCGAACACGATGCCGCGCGCCTTGAGCGCTTCGGTCATCGCGTCAAGCCCCAGCACCTCGATCGCCACATGGTCGACGGTTCCTTTTTCGCGCTGGGCGCCGGATTCGATGAACTCGACGACGAGGTCGCCGCACCGCACGAACCCGAGCTTGCACCCGTTGGGGAGCGTATGCATATGGTACCGCTCAAAGCCCAGATTTTCCACATAGAAGTCCATGCTGGCGTCCACGTCGCGCGTCATGACCCCGACGTGCGCGAGTCCCTTGACAAGATAATCAGCCATACTATCTACCTCTTTCATTTTTATTGCTGAGGGTGATAAACTCAAATATCATCGTGTCGAACCTCGTATCGCAGTACGCGGCGTCGGCCTCGCTGCGCACCGTCCAGGCCACAAGCCGACCGCCCAGCAGCCGGAAAAACCGCAGTCCGAGGTGTCCGCGCGCGTCTTCGTGGCGATAGGCCACGAAATGGGGCCGCGTCGACACGTGGGTCAGCATCAGCGACAGCAGCGGCCGCTGGTACCACGGCAGAGAGCGAAAGCTCCTCATACCCGCAGAAAGCTGGCCGCGCACGACGCCCGGCCGGTTCTTCCGGAACCAGGACACGATGCCCGGATGAAAGGACTCGATGCAGTACGGGCCTTCGTACCGGTCCAGTATCGCCGCGGTCTTTTCGCACAGCGCGTCCCGGTCGCGCACGTTCTTGAGCTCCACGATGAGCGGAACCCGTCCGTCTATGAGCGAAAGCATCTCGCTAAAGAGCGGGATGCGCTGCTGCGTGCCGTGCAGCGCGTACTCTCTGAGCTCGTCCAGCGTGCATTCGTCCACCCTCCGGTCCACGCCGCATACCCGCCGGAGGTCGCCGTCATGAAAAACCACCACCTGCCCGTCGGCGCTGAGCTGTATATCCAGCTCCATGCCGTATCCGGCATCGGCTGCCGCGGCGAACGCGGCCAGCGAGTTCTCGGGCACAGTCCTGTCGCGGCTGTGCAGCCCCCGGTGCGCGTAATGCGTCCGCCACAGCGCGGCTGCGCTGGCGGGAGCCCTACCGGGCGCGATCAGCACCCCGTTCAGTACGGCCAGCGCCAGCGCAGCGCCGCCCAAGCCAATCAGCCATTCCATACCGCGAATCCCTCCGAATATCTGCCACGTTATTCCGCGCCCTGGCCAAGCCCCGGCGCCCCGGCAGCCCGGACGGGCTTCGCGTCGCCGTGCCGCACCATCGCCATCGTCACGATCGCCAGACCGACGAACAGCGCGCCGTAGGGCATCAGCGTAAAGTAGCCCACCCGTTCGAGCAGTATGCCCGACAGTATCGGCGTAATCACCTGCGCCGTCATCGAAAACGTATAGTAGTATCCGGTATACTGCCCGACGCTGGCGCCCTTCGACATTTCCAGCACCATGGGCAGCGAGTTGACGTTGATCGAAGCCCACGCGATGCCTGCCAGCGCGAATGAAACGTACATAAGCGGGCTGTACTGCGTATAGAGGGAGGCCGTCCCGAATACCGCCGTCAGCAGCACGAGGCCGATGAGTATGCTTTTCTTGCGCCCGATGCGCGTGGAGAGTATGCCCACCGGGACAAATGCGAGCGTCGCGACCACGACCGCCACCATCAGTATGAGCGACGCCCTGGACTCGTCAATGCCCAGCGCTGTGACCGCGTACTTTGAAAAGGCGGTGGTCACCGCGTTGTAGCCCATGAACCAGAGCGATATCGATACCAGTATGAACGCCATGCTCCGGCGCACTTCGGGCGCGAGCTTCGGCCCGCGCGTTTTCTGTGCCCCGGCGCTCCCGCGGCCCTCTTCCGCCTCCTCGGGGTCGATCCCCGCCGCGGCGCTGTCCCTGCGCATTTTGCGGACCAGCTCAGGCTCGTTCACGGTCAGGTAGAGCACCAGCGTACCCACGAGCATGATGCCCACCGTGATGAGGAAAACCGGCCAGTAGTTCGCTGTATCGGGGTTCTTCGTGTCGGGCGCGAGGAACGCGTTAAGCAGCAGTATCATCGCGCCGCCCACCGCGCCCATCAGGTTGATGATCGCGTTTCCCTTGGAGCGCAGCGGCTTGGGCGTGATGTCGGGCATCAGCGCGACGGCGGGCGAGCGGTACACGGCCATGCTGAGGAGCACCATGCCCAGCACGGCGATGAAAAGCGGCAGGTTCCGCGAGTGGGCTGCATACGGTATCATCAGTATGAACACCGAAGCCGCCAGGGTTCCAAACAGGATATACGGCATCCTGCGTCCGATCCTCGTGTGGCTCCTGTCGGAGATCATGCCAAAGAGCGGCAGCAGAAAGAGCGCGACGATGTTGTCGAGGGACATGATGAATCCCGAAACATCGTCGCCGATCCCGAATGTATTAAGAAGAATGAGGGGAACATAGAAATCATAGAGCTGCCAGAATGCGGAAATCGTCAGAAATGCCAGGCCCACGAGGATCGTGCTTTTTATATTCAGTTTCATCCTAATATCCTCCTTGCGGGATTCCATGCTGAGTGTACCATTACGGGCCTTTTTTTTCAATCCAAACCCGACATATAAGGCGGTTAATTTTGATGTATTTGCGGTGTGGACCCATCGCTTTATCTTTTCCCGCATAAAAGGCGCGCGGCGGGAGGAGCCCCGCCCCGCGTGATCGACTGTGTGGCCATGTCCGGCATCCTTCGTACACGGCAGGGCCGCGATCAATAGCTCAGGTTGATATCATAGTTCCTGTCCATGTCCTCTATGAAGTCATCCTCGCATGTGCATGTGCTCACATAGCAGTCACAGACATCCTGCGTGCCGAAATGATCCTGCGTCGAGTGCCGGAGAGAATCGTATTTGCGCTTGATGTACGCATAATGTGCGATCGCGTACAGCGCGCCCGCCGCAGCGCAGAGGAGCATGATGATTGCGGCCACGAAAGAGCGTCCCTCCGCCGTTCCCGCGCTCTCGAGGATCCATTCGGGCCGACCCGGGAAAGCGGCCAGTACACGGTTCCCGATGTACAGCGCCAGAAGGGCCAGCGCGCCCGAGAAAAAGCCCAGTATGACCGACATCCGCATCCGCATTTTGTATTTGATGAGCTTGTTTCTCCTTTTTCGGAACGAATAGCTCAGCCTTTTCACATACGCGGGCTCCACGGTTATCCCCCCTTCCCGGTCACACTATTCCTATGCGCGCCTGTCCCGCGCTATGATTGACGGGATGGGGGTGTTTTCCTGCTGCATTGCGGTGTATTATTTTCGTATGGAAAGCGGTATACCGGAATTTTCTCTTTCAGTTGTCATATTCCCCGGAGATTGCTATAATAGACCGGTCAGCATCCATATGGAGCTGAACATTAGGTATCCCGACGGGAGCAACGTCAGGTATCCAATCAGGAACTTGAACGGAGGAACTTGCTATGAAAAGGAACCAGAAAACCCGCACACTGGCAACCGCCGCACTGCTGTCGGCCATCATACTCCTGTTTGGCCTGCCCATGTCTCCGCTGTACTTTCTCGGCTTCATCAGGGTGGACGTGCTGCAGGCTACGACGCTCCATGTACCGGTGCTCATCGGCGCGGTGATCGCAGGCCCGCTGGTGGGAGGCATACTGGGCGGAGTATTCGGCCTGTGCTCGTTCATCGACGGATTTCTTATGTACTCGGCGCTCGGTTTCCTGTCGCCCGGCGCGGACGCGACGGGCGCGGCCGCTGCGGGCGTCGTAGCGCTCCGCATCGCGCTTCTCTTGTTTCTGACATTCGTCCCGCGCATCGCGATGGGCGTCCTGGCCGCGCGCCTCAGCGACGCGCTTCGGCGCAGGATGCGGCGTCCCCTCGCTTTCGCGCTGACGGGCGCGGCAGGCTCGCTGATGAACACGGTGTTTTTTCTGGGACTGCTGGCGCTCTTTTCAGGCCCGCTCGAAGCCGTTACGGTTTTCGGCATGAACGAGGGGCTGCTCGCGTTCATCGGTATCATCACCGCCTACCACGGAATCCCCGAGGCCGTCCTTGCCGCCGTGGCGGTGGGCGCGATATGCACCGCGCTCTGGCCTCAGTTCGGGCGCAGCAGGCACGGGGAGCCTGCACACAAGCAACATTCAGAGTAAGGAGAAACCAATGCCACTTCTCATAACCCTCGACGCCGGCAACTCCAGCATCAAGGTCGGCATATTCAACGGGACCGAGATGATCCAGTACGCGCGCCTGTCCACGGACCTTAAGCGGACCAGCGACGAATACGGCATGCAGCTCATCGACATATTCCAGTATGCGGGTCTTCGGATCGGCGACGTCGAAGGCATCTCCATTTCGTCGGTGGTCCCCTCGATCAACTATACGCTGGAGCATATGTGCCGCACCTTCTTCAATAAGAGCCCGCTCTTTATCGAGCCGGGCGTCCGTACGGGCATGAACATACTCTACGAGAATCCCCGCGAGCTGGGCTCCGACCGCATCGTGACAGCGATCGCCGCGTACGAGAAGTTCGGCGGGCCGGTCATCATCGTGGATTTCGGCACGGCGACGACGTTCGGCGTGGTCAGCGAGCAGGGCGCGTTCCTGGGCGGCGCGATCATGCCCGGCATCCGCCTGTCGGTGGACGCGCTCGTTTCCACCACAGCCAAGCTTCCCAGGATCGAGCTGGAAGCGCCGGGCCGCGCGATATCCCGCTCCACCGTAACCAACATGCAGTCGGGCATCATATACGGCTTCACGGGCGCGGTCGATAACGTGATCCGCAGGATGATCGAGGAGCTGGGCCGCGACGACGTCACGGTGGTCGCGACCGGCGGCCTCGGACGGCTGCTGTCGGGCGAATCGGTGTACATACAGCATATCGACAGCCGCCTGACGCTGGAAGGGCTGCGCATCGTATATGAGCGCAACCGTCCACGGGAGATACCGGCATGAACATCGGGATCGGGTTTCTGGGGTTCGGGCATATCGGCAGCGGCGTCTGGAGCGTGCTGAACGCCAACGCGAACGCGATCGCCCACAAGGAAGGGGTTTCCTTCACGCTGCGCAAAGCTCTCGTGCGGCATTTACACAAACCGCGCGCGGCGGCGCTGCCCGACGGCGTGCTGACCGACCGCTTCGAGGACATATTGGGAGATCCGGGCATATCCATCGTCGCGGAGTTCATGGGGGGCGTCGATCCGGCCTGCGGCTATATCGAGGCGCTGCTGCGGGCGGGAAAGAGCGTCGTCACCGCCAACAAGGAAGTCATCGCCCAGCGCTGGCACTGCCTGGAGACCGCAGCGCGCGAGGGCGGGGCCGGTCTTTATTACGAGGCCAGCGTGGGCGGCGGCATACCGATTATCCGCACCATCACCGATTCGCTGCAGGCCAACGAAATCGACAGCGTCATGGGCATCATCAACGGCACCACCAACCACATTCTCACCCGTATGAGCGAACAGGGGTATTCCTACGGGGAAGCGCTCCGGGAGGCCCAGGAAAACGGGCTGGCCGAGCCCGATCCGCGCAACGATGTGGAAGGTTTCGACGCGGCGTACAAGCTGTCGATCCTGTCCTCTCTGGCGTTCCACGCACGCGTGCCGGTGGACCGCATCTACCGCGAGGGCATCACCCATATGACCCCCGAGGTCATCCGGTACGGGCAGGAGCTCGGGTATGCGGTCAAGCTGCTGGCCATAGGCAAAAAGCGGGGAACCTCGATCGAGGCGCGGGTTCATCCGACGTTCATCCCCGTCAATCACCCGCTCTCGTCGGTGCGCGGGGCCTACAACGCGGTATTTCTTCATGGCAACGCTGTGGGCAATCTGATGCTCTACGGCCGCGGCGCAGGCGACCAGCCGACCGCCAGCGCCATCATATCGGATTGCATCGTGGCGACCAAGGCAAAGAGCCACCGCTACAATTCCTTCCGCAATGAAGCGCGGCCCGCTCCCGAGGTCACGTTCGACGGAAACTGGCGGACGAAATACTTCCTCAATCTCGAGGTAATAGACCGGCCCGGCGTGCTGGCAGCCATCGCCGGTGTGCTGGCGCGCCGTCAGGTCAGCGTCGCGTCCATCATCCAGAAGGGATATGGTACTGCGACGGTGCCGCTTATATTCGTCACCCATCAGACCAACGAGCAGTCGATGATCCAGGCGGTGCGGGAGATCGGGTCCCTGCCTGAAATCATCGAAGTCAAAGCCCTCATCCGGGTGGAGGATGAAGACTCCGCCTGAGACGCGAAAGGAGGTTTTTGTCTTGAAGTTCGAAAAGGCCCAACAGACGGCCGAGATCCGCGAGAGAATGCGGGGCGGCGCGGGGCGCGCGCTCATCCGGAGGCTGGCGCCGCAGGACGCGATGCCGGGCAACTGCCGGCTGATCGCCGAAATCACGCTGGAACCGGGCTGCTCGATCGGCTCCCATGCCCACGAGGGAGAGACCGAGGTCTTCTACTTCACGGCGGGACGCGGTCGGGTAAACGACGACGGCACATGGGTCGACGTACAGCCCGGCGACGCGCTGGTGACGGGAAACGCGACGCACGCCGTGGAAAACACCGGCGACACGCCGCTCATATTTACCGCGGTCATCATACTTCACTGAACCAGACGGAGGTCGTACGATGGAAAAAGGCAACATTGAGATCCATTCGGAGAATATATTTCCGATCATAAAAAAATGGCTCTATTCCGACCGGGATATCTTTATCCGGGAGCTCATTTCCAATGCGATTGACGCGATCACGAAGCTAAAAAAGCTCATATCGATGGGCGAGGTCGAGCTGGACGAGCCCGCGTGGCGGGTGGACGTCCGCTGCGACGCCGAGGCCGGAACGCTTACATTTACCGACAACGGCATCGGCATGACCGCCGACGAGGTGCGCCGGTACATTAACCAGGTCGCGTTCTCGAGTGCCGAGGAGTTCCTCGCGCGCTATCAGGGCGGCTCGGACAGCGACCGGATCATCGGTCACTTCGGGCTGGGCTTCTACTCGGCGTTCATGGTCTCCCGCAAAGTGGTCATCGACACGCTGTCCTATCAGCCCGGCGCAACGGCCGTCCGCTGGAGCTGCGAGGGCGATATCAGCTATACGATGGAGGACAGCGACCGCAGCGAGCGGGGCACCACCGTCACGCTCTATCTGGACGAGGACAGCGGCGAGTTTACGAACGAATACACGGTGCGCTCGGTACTGCTTAAATACTGCTCGTTCCTGCCCGTCCCCATATACCTCACAGGCGCGGGCAAGAAGGACGACAGCAAGGCCGAAGAAGCGCCCGCCGAGCCCGAACCCGTAAACGATACGAACCCGCTGTGGCTCAAGGCGCCGCACACGTGCACCGACGAAGAATACAAGGATTTCTACCACAAGGTATTTTCCGACTACCACGATCCGATCTTCTGGATCCACCTCAACGTAGACTATCCATTCACGCTGCGGGGCATACTGTATTTCCCGAAGCTCACACACCAGTTCGAGAGCGTGGAGGGCATGATCAAGCTCTACAACAACCAGGTGTTCGTCGCTGACAACATCAAGGAGATCATTCCCGAATACCTGCTGGTGCTCAAGGGCGTCATCGACTGCCCAGATCTGCCGCTCAATGTATCGCGCTCGTTCCTGCAGAACGACAGGACGATCCGCCGCATCCCCACCCACATCACAAAGAAGGTTGGCGACCGGCTGATGGGGCTTTTCAAGACCGAGCGGGAGCGGTATGAGAAATACTGGGACGACATTCATCCGTTCATCAAGTACGGCTGCATGCGGGACAACCAGTTGTATGACATACTGCGCGACGCGCTCCTGCTGCGTGAGAGCGGCGGCGGGTACATACCGCTGGGCGAGCTTACAGGGGAGAGCGGCGAAGCCGACGCCGCCGGAGAGGAAAAGAAAACCGATTCGGGCAAACAGGAGCACAAGGAAACGCGGATCTATTACGCGAACGATCCCGCGCGCCAGCAGCCCGCGATAGACCTCTTTAAGCAGGCCGGGCTGCGCGTCGTGGTGCTGGATTCGCCCATCGACCCGCATTTCATCACATTCCTTGAGATGCGCGGCGAAGGCCTGCGGTTCGTGCGGGTGGACGCCGAGATGCCCGACGCGCTCAAGGGCGAGGGCGCCGTGGAGGAAGAGGACCGCAAGCTGCTGGAGACCGCGTTCCGGCGCGCGACCGGCATCGAAAAGCTGAAGGTCGCCGTACAGCCTCTCAAGTCCCCGGATACGCCGGCCACGCTGCATCTCGACGAGTTTCTCCGCCGCTCCCAGGAAATGAGCCTGCTGGGCGGCGGCCTGCCGACAGACCGGGAATTCCTGAATTCGCAGACGGAGCTTGCGCTCAACCCCGAAAACGCGATCATCGCCGCGATACTGGCCGCCGAAAAGAGGGGCGCCGCCGCCGAGAACGATCCGGTGTGCCGGCAGGTCTACGATCTGGCGCGGCTCGCGTCGGGACTCATGGAGCCCGCGGAAATATCCGCGTTCATCAGCCGCAGCCAGACGCTCCTAAGCCGGCTCATACAAAAAGACGCATGACCGTGAAAGGCCTGGTATTCAACATCCAGCGCTTCTCGATCCACGATGGTCCGGGTATCCGCACGACGGTATTCCTGAAGGGCTGCAACCTGCGCTGCTTCTGGTGCCATAATCCCGAATCGTGGGAGCCCGGTCCGCAGCTTCAGTTCTTTCCGAGCAAGTGCATCGGCTGCGGGGCGTGCTTTGAGGCATGCTCCCGCGGCTGCCACGAGATAAAGGACGGCGAACGGGTTTTTCACCGGGAGCACTGCGCGGCGTGCGGCGCGTGCGCCCGCGAGTGCTATGCCGAGGCCCTCGTGCTGACCGGGTATCCGCTCTCGGTGGACAGGCTGATTGAAGAGGTGCGCAGGGACGAAGTGTTCTACCGCAACTCGGGCGGCGGCGTCACGTTCTCAGGCGGCGAGAGCATGCTGCAGATCGATTTCCTGGAGGCGGCGCTCGCGGCCTGCCGCGAAAACGGGCTGCACACGGCGGTCGATACCGCAGGGAACGTGCCCTACTCGTATTTTGAGCGGGTTCTTCCCTACACCGATCTGTTCCTGTTCGACCTGAAGCATATCGACCCCGAGCGCCACCGTCAGGGGACGGGCGCGGACAATGCGCGCATCGTGGACAACCTGACAAGGCTCGCGCACCGCGGCGCGGACAAAGTATGGGTGCGCATACCGGTCATACCCGGATTGAACGACAGTCCCGGCGGTATGGAGGCGATCGCGGATTTCCTGCGAACGCTTCCGCCTCCCGCAAGGGTGGAGCTGCTGCCCTACCACCGGCTGGGAGAGAGCAAGCTGGCGGGTCTGGGGCTGCCCCGGCGCGCGCGCATCGAGCCGCCCGCCCGGGAGCGTATGGATCGCCTGACGGGCATATTCACCGCGCGCGGCGTGGCGGCGGTGCATGCATGAGTGATTTATGAGATGATCCTGCTCCCCTGCAGCGTCTCCAGCTCTTCTTCCCCGCCGGAACAGCGGAGCGTGATTTTGCCGTCCTCGAGCTCCACCAGCATTTTCGATTTGCCGTGAACCCCCATCGCCTCCAGATACTTGCGCGGAAGCTGAATGCGCCCCGCGCCGTCCACGATCGAGAGCTCCACATGGCTGAGTTCCTCCTCCTCGTAGGAGGAAACGCTACGCAGCTCGTCGCGGTACGAACGGCGGCGTATGAATTCGCTCGACGTGCGCCCGTCGCGTATGGCCACGATCCGGTCCACCTTGCGCGAAAGGTTGATGTCATGGGTCACGATCACGACCGTCAGCCCGGTCTGCCGGTTGATGCGGCGAAAAATGTCCATGATCTGGTCAGCTGTTTTGGAGTCCACCGCCCCCGTGGGCTCGTCGGCCAGCAGCAGCCGCGGATTGTTGGCCAGCGCGATCGCGATGCCCACCCGCTGCTGCTCGCCGCCCGACAGCTGTGCCAGGCGGCTTCTGGCGCGGTGGGCCAGCCCGACCTGATCGAGCAGCTCCATCGCCCGCTGCCTGCGCTTGCGGCGGCCTGCCAGCACCATCGGGAGCTGTATGTTGTCGAGCGCGGTCAGATAGGG
>JBMNNN010000030.1:0-14353 GCA_050942555.1 Christensenellales bacterium | reverse complement strand
GCGGCGGGCAGCGCTCGCAGCGCTGTCGGGCGGCGCGTGGGACGTCGTGATCGGCACGCACGCGCTCATACAGCCGGGCGTCGAGTACCGGCGTCTGGGACTTGTCATTACCGACGAGCAGCACCGATTTGGCGTGGCCCAGCGCGCGGCGCTGGGGGAGAAGGGCGCAAGCCCCGATATGCTGGTCATGTCGGCCACGCCCATACCCCGCACGCTGGCGCTCATACTCTACGGGGACCTCGACATATCGCTCGTGGATGAGCTGCCGCCGGGCAGGCGGCCCGTGATCACCCGGATCGTACCCGGCCGGAAGCGGGACGATATGTACCGGTATATAGCGGAGCGTTTGGTGGCGGGGGAGCAGGCGTATATCATCTGCCCGCTCGTCGAGGACTCCGAGAAGGTGGATAGCCTGTCGGCCACAGGGCTGTACGAGGAGCTTGTGAGGGGCGCGCTGCGAAATGTATCCGTGGGGCTTCTGCACGGCCGGATGGCCGCGCGCGATAAGGAGGCCCTGCTGGCGCGATTTCGCTCGGGCGAAATGAGGGCGCTCGTCGCCACGACGGTCGTCGAGGTAGGCGTGGACGTTCCCGCGGCGAGCATCATAGTAGTGGAGAACGCAGACCGCTTCGGACTGGCCCAGCTGCATCAGCTTCGGGGCCGCGTTGGGCGCGGGCAGGCCCAGTCATGGTGCTTTCTTGCTCCGGGGGAGGCGGGAGAGGACGCGATGCGCCGTCTCTCGGTCATGGCCGCCACCTGCGACGGGTTCGCGATAGCGCAGGAGGATCTGGAGATGCGGGGCCCCGGCGAATTTCTGGGCCAGCAGCAGGCGGGCATGACCGATCCCCGGGTGCTGGCGCTATTGCGTGACGTGCGGATCCTTGCCGAGGTGCGTGAGGCGGCGGACCGGCTCTTTGAGGCCGGGGCCGATCCGGCCGAGCGCGAAGCCGTTGTCGCCGAAGCGCTTCGGGTATACGCGGAGCGGATGCGGGGGATCGTGTTCAATTAACCGTACCGCGTTGGCGATAAAAAAACCGGGACGGATCAGCCGATCCGTCCCGACGCGGTTTTTGTTTTATTTACCCGCAGCCCGGCGCACCATCCTTTGATGATTCGGGCACGCAGCGTTTCCGCAATGGGTCTTGCTGTTGAGGAAATGAATGCAGACCTGCCCGTTCATATTGTTGCCCGCTACGGTCTCATATCCGTGCGGGAATCCGTTGGTGCTTCCCGCGATCCATTCGCCGCCGATACGCACGACGACAGCCCTTCGATCCCAGCTCCAGGACCCGCCGTATGTACTCAGCAGCTTGGCGCAGTCGCTCTTAGTGGCAGGCTCGACGTCAGCGTGCTGGCTGCCGCCCACACGGATCATATTGTACTTGACGCCTGTCGCAAAGTCGATGACCTGGCACTTCGCGCCCCGCGGCCAGCGTTTGTTGACATAGGTGTACCAGTCGCGCATCTTGCCCACCGGCGACTTTCTCACGACCTTGGGCGCGGGCTTTCTCACGGCGACGACGGGCTCGCGCACGGCCTCGTTGCTGAATAGAACTTCGGCGGTCTTCCGGCCGACCTGGCCGTCCTGGGTGAGCTTGTTCTCCTTCTGGAACGCCTTGACGGCCTCCTCGGTCACGTCCCCGAAGAAGCCGGTAATCTGCGTATCAAAATACCCCAGGTCCGCCAGGCGCATCTGCAGCAGGATCACGTTGTCTCCCTCGTCGCCCTTCTTGATCAGAAGCGGCGCGCCTTCCTCCGGGTCTGCGAGCGCGGCGCGCGGGGCGCATACCGCCAGTATGCACAGCGTCAGCGCGAGCATGAGGGATATTTTTTTAAAGACTTCCCGATCCATTGTACCACCGACTTTTCTTTTGATGCGGTAAGTGCAAACGCATTTTACCATAATTTTTAGCTAAGTTCAACCCGGGTCAGCGTAATTATTGGGCATTCCTATCGGCGGTATACAGTTTACAGAGGAATATTCGCATATTTATCGAACGCGGGAGCGGTCAGTAGCATACGTGTGCGTAGGAAGCGCCCGCCGTCCCGTTGGCCTGCCGGGAAATCCTTGACGAACATGGCGGGATCGCATACCATGAGGATGTTAAAAGAAAATAAGGCGGAGGCGCAGCATGTCCCGGGATTTTCCCGGAGGGAGCGCTTTTTCCCGTGGCATGGCCCGGCGCTTTTCGGGTTTGAGGAGGCAGAAGCATGACCAGCGAGACAGGACGCGGTTCCGGAACGCTTTATCTAACCGGCACGCCCATCGGAAATCTCGAGGATATCACGATGCGCGCGCTGCGGATATTGGGCGAGGTCGACATCGTAGCGGCTGAGGACACCCGGCGGACGCGGGCGCTCCTGACCCATTTCGGGCTGAGCAGGAGGCTCGTAAGCTACCGCGAGCATAACCGGCGGGAAGTGGGGGAGCGGCTGCTCGCGGAGCTTGCGAAGGGGCGCAATGTGGCGCTCGTCACCGACGCGGGCATGCCCTGCGTCAGCGATCCCGGCTGGGAGCTGGTTCGGGACGCACGGCAGGCTGGTATCCCGATGACGGTGGTGCCCGGGGCGGCGGCGCTGACCGCCGCGGCAGCGATTTCGGGACTGGATGCGGGCAGGTTCGTGTTCGAGGGATTCCTGCCGCGGGAGCGGCGGGAGCGGGAGCGGCGGCTGTGCGCGATGGCCGCCCAGGACCGGGCGATCGTCCTCTATGAAGCCCCTCACAGGCTGACACGGACGCTCGCTGATCTGCTGGACGCGCTGGGAGACCGCCGCGCCGCGCTGTGCGGCGAGTTGACGAAGATACACGAGCGGGTGACCGTGGAGCATCTCTCAAAGCTCCTTGATATGTGCGCGCAGCAGGAGCCCCGGGGAGAATATACGCTGGTCATAGAGGGGCAGGAGGTGCGCGAACCGGCGCCCGAATGGGAAGCGCTGACGCTGGAACAGCATATACGGGTAATGATGGCGACCGGACTTAATAAAAAGGAAGCTGTCCGCGAAGTAGCCCGGATCCGCGGGATACCCAAGTCCGAGGTGTACGAAGCCGGGCTTTCGATCCGCGCCGACCGAGACGGACAATAAAAAAGACCGCGTAAAACGGTCTTAAAACGAATCGTATGAAGCGCTCTGGCTATCGCCGGCATCGATTGTATCTTTTCGTACGGTACGCAGATCCAGACCTCGTGGGTATCGGATGAATGCGCTGTGCCGGCATATAAGGAAGCTCCTCAGAGCTCGCCCAGATCCTTCAGGCATTCCTTGCAGATAATCTTGCCCTTATAGTGGATGACGTCGCGGGCGTTATCGCAGAAGATACATGCCGGTTCATATTTTTTAAATATGATATGCTCTCCTTCTACATAGATTTCGAGCGCGTCCTTGATCTCGATGCCCATCGTGCGGCGCAGCTCGACCGGGATAACAACCCTGCCCAGTTCGTCCACTTTTCTTACGATTCCTGTGCTTTTCAATTTGCTCTCCTCCAATTTTATATATTTGTAAAATGCAGGAATGATTATACTATCTTCAGGCATAGAATGTCAATGGCTATTTTGTTATTTTTTAAGAACAGGATTTATTACAGCGTTCAGGCAGGCAGTTGAGGCGTCGCGAAAGAAAGGAGACTGCATGAATCTGCTCTGGCTGCTCATGCTGGCCGCCGCGATTGTGACGGCTCTGGCGTCGGGCCGCGCTGATGGCATACTGCCCGCTCTCCTTGATGGCAGTACGCGGGGCATATCGCTCACGCTGGAGCTGGCGGCCGCCTACGGGCTATGGATGGGAGTTTTGCAGATCGCGCGCGAAGCCGGAATGCTCCGTGCGCTGGCACGGCTCATGAGGCCGGTGCTGCGCTGGCTGTTCCCCGGCGTGGACCCGGGCGGCCCCGCAGGCGAGGCCATCGCGACCAATCTTTCGGCCAACATGCTGGGCATGGGAAACGCTGCCACGCCCGCGGGGCTTGAGGCGATGAGGCATCTGTCGGCCGATATGAGGGAGCGCCGGGCCACCAACGCGATGTGCGCGTTCCTGGTGGTCAACTGCTCCTCCGTACAGCTCTATCCGGCCGTCGTGGTCGCGATGCGGCAGGCGGCAGGCTCAGCCGATCCTTCCGAAATCGTCATTCCGGCGCTGCTGGCTACGATATGCTCGACCGCCGCGGGCATAGTCGCGGTCAAATGCATCGAGCGGGCCGGAGGGCGCGGGTCATGAGCGCTTCCGACTTCATCGTGCCGGTCTTTTTTTTATCGGCGATCGCGCTGTCGGCGTACAGGCATGTGCCGGCATACGATGCCTTCGTGCGCGGGGCTGCCGAGGGCCTGCGCACCGCGCTGCGCGTCGCGCCCTATCTGATCGCCGTGATGGTGATGATCTCGCTCTTTAACGCCTCGGGGCTCATGGAGCTCATGACGAACCTGTTTTCCCCGGCGCTGCGCTTCATCGGGCTACCCCCTGAGATCGCGCCCTTCGCGCTGGTACGGCCTTTTTCGGGCGCTGGAGCGCTGGGCGCGATGCAGGATCTTTTCGTGCGCCTGGGGCCCGACAGCCAGGCTGGGCGGGCGGCGTCGCTGATGATGGGATCCACCGAAACGATTTTTTACACCGTGGCGGTGTACTTTGGCGTCGCCGGCGTCCGCAAAACCCGCCATACGATACCGGCGGCGCTCTTTTCGATGCTGGCCGGTATGGTCGCGTCGGGGTGGATATGCAGGCTGTGGCACTGGGGGAGCTGAGGATTTTATTTATTCCGTGCAGCCGTTCGCCCGCGTTGTGGCAGCTCTGCATTTTAGTTGCATTGACATATCTTTGCTGCACCCGCTTATCGGGTAAAACCAATTTCATACATAAAACCACCGGCAAATCACCGTATAACGCAATGCACATCTTCATTTCTGGCCCGGCGCAGCATATTGACAAACAACCGGTATGCTTCTATAATTCATAGATATTCAAAATAATAGACTATCAAAGTAAAGAAGGATTCCGTATATGGATCTTGATGCGCTCTTTAAAATCATCGATAAACTCAGCGATTCCTGCTTTCAGGAGGCCTATATTCGATATAAGGACACTGCGATCAGCCTTAAAAAGGCGTCCGGGGAAGGGCGCGGAAGCCCGGCGGAGACCGGCGCGGGCGGAGGCCTGCCGGTATCGCGTGTGTCCGATGAAAATTCGCAGCATACGGCCCCGGTGCTGCCGGGCGACGGACTGCAAAACGTGCTGTCCCCGATCACGGGCGTGTTTTACCTGGCGCCTGATCCCGACAGTCCGCCCTTCGTCGAGCCGGGCTCCGCCTTCCGGAAGGGGCAGGTGCTTTGCATCATCGAATCGATGAAGCTGATGAACGAGATCCGGGCGGCCGAGGACGGGCTGCTCGTGGACAGACTGGTAAAGAACGGAGAACTGGTGAACGCCAACCAGCCGATTTTCGTGTACAGGAGCATTAAGAAGGACTGACGAATGGGCAGAGTGTTAATCGCCAACAGAGGAGAGGTCGCGGTACGCATCATCCGCACCTGCCGTAAGCTCGGATACGAAACCGTGGCCGTATACTCCGAGGCCGACGCGGACAGCCTGCATTGCCGCATGGCCGATTACCGCGCGTGCATCGGCGCGGCGGAGCTTAAAAGCAGCTACCTGAATTCCGACGCGATTCTGGCCGTCGCCGCGGCTTACGACGTATGGGCGATACACCCGGGATTCGGCATGCTGTCTGAGAGCCCGGCGTTCCGGCGGGCGTGCGACAAGGAAGGCATCGTCTACATCGGACCGGGCGCCGACACGATCGAGCTTTTGGGCAACAAGATCCATGCGCGCGCGCTGCTGTCGCAGCACGGAATACCGGTCATACCCGGAAGCGACGGGCCGGTGCGCGACATCGGCCGGGCGCTGGAGCTGGTTGCCTCAATCGGCTGCCCGGTGCTGCTCAAGGCGGCCTGCGGAGGCGGCGGCTGCGGCATGCGCGTGGTGCGCGACCCGTCGGATTTCGCGGTCGCCTGCCGCGTACTTGGCAAGGAGGTCAGGCAGGCGTTCGGAGACGCGGATCTCTTTGTGGAGAAATACCTCGAAAACGTGCGCCATATCGAGGTGCAGGTCATCGCCGATCACTTCGGCCACGTCGTGCCGCTCTCCACCCGGGACTGCTCCCTGCAGATACGCAGCAAGAAGGTCATCGAGGAGGGCCCGGCTTTCGCGATCGGCGAGGAGCTCCGCCGGGAGCTCGAGCATACCGCCGTCGGCATCGCCCGGCTGCTGGGCTATACGAACGCGGGCACCGTCGAGTTCCTGGTGGACGGCGACGGTAATTATTATTTCATCGAAATGAATACGCGGCTGCAGGTCGAACATCCGGTGTCCGAGGCCATTACCGGCGTCGACATCGTCGAGGCGCAGATACGCGTCGCCGAAAACGAGCAGATACTGCTCGAGCCCGGCGATATCATATCCCAGGGGCACGCGATCGAGTGCCGAATCAACGCGCAGGACCCGGCCAACCATTTCTTCCCCTCCACCGGCGTCATCACGGGCCTGACGATCCCGTCGGGCGTCGGCGTGCGGGTGGACAGCGGGGTGGCCGCGGGTAGCCGCGTGCTTTCCTTCTACGACGGTATGCTCATGAAGATCATCACCAGCGCGCTGACGCGGGATATGTGCGTGCGGCTCATGAACCTCGCGCTGTCGGAGCTGTCGATCGAAGGAGTACAGACCAATCTCGAATTTTGCCGCTATATTATAAACCATCCGGACTTCATAAGCGGGAACTACAGCACCCAGTGGGTCGAGCAGGTCGCCCATCCTGCATATCTGGAGGGCGGGCGATGATCAATCTTTTCGGGAAGAAGGAAAAGCCAGTCCGGTCGCAGATACCGCTCGGGGAGTTCAGGGAGCACAGCCTCGAGATGGTGCGCTGTCCCGAATGCGGCAAAAGCCTGCTGCGCGAGGTCGTGCGGCGCATAGGCTCGGTCTGCCCATTTTGCAGCGGCTATTTCCGGATGACCGCGCGGGACCGGATCCGGCAGCTGATAGACGAGGATACGTTCCTGGAGCTTGACGAAGAGACAGCCGCGCGCGATCCGCTGGATTTCCCGGGCTACCGCGACAGGCTCGTGCGGCATCGCGAGCAGAGCGGCCTGCCTGAAGCCATCGTGACCGGGGTAGGGGATATCGGCGGATGCCGGACCGCGCTGGGCGTGATGGATTCCCATTTCATGATGGGCAGCATGGGATCGGCCACAGGGGAGAGGATCGTCCGTTTATTTGACTACGCATGCGAACAGCGGCTCCCGGCCATCATGGTCTGCGCGTCGGGCGGGGCCCGGATGCAGGAAGGGATGTTCGCGCTCAGCCAGATGGCCCGGACGTCGGTGGCTGTGAGCCGCCACAGCAGGCAGGGCCTCTTGTACATCAGCGTGCTCACGCATCCTACGACGGGCGGCGTCACCGCGAGCTTCGCGATGCAGGGGGATATCATATTGGCCGAGCCCGGCGCGCTCGTCGGCTTTGCGGGAAAAAGGGTCATCGAGCAGACCGTCCGCGAGGAGCTGCCCGAGAATTTCCAGAAATCCGAGTTCCAGTACGACAACGGGTTTGTGGACGCGATTGTTCCCCGGGAGTCTCTCAAGGGCATGCTGGCGCGGCTGCTGCGCCTGCACGACCCATCCTGCGCGGTGCGCGAGTGAAATGAGGTGACGGCATGAATACCGGATTTGAGCCCCGTATCCCCGCCGAGGGACCCGCGGCTGCAGCTCTGGCCGCGTGGGACATCGTGCAAAGGGCGCGCCTGGATACCCGGCCGCAGGCGCTGGACTATATCGGAGCGCTTTTTGATTCGTTCACGGCGCTGGAGGGAGACCGGTGCACCGGCACCGACAGCGCGGTCGTCGGCGGCATCGGCTTTCTGGGTGGCCGTCCTGTCACCGTTCTGGGGCAGCAGAAGGGCGCGACGCTGGACGAGAAGATCGCGCGGAATTTCGGCATGCCCCACCCGCGCGGATTCCGCAAGGCCATGCGGCTCATGCGGCAGGCCGAGAAGTTCCGCCGTCCGGTGATCTGCTTTGTGGACACGCCGGGCGCGTATCCCGGCAGGGAAGCCGAGCAGCGCGGCCAGGCCGCCGTGATCGCCGAGAGCCTGTATCTGCTGTCGAATCTCAGGACGCCCGTCGTTTCGGTGGTCATCGGCGAGGGGGGGAGCGGCGGCGCGCTGGCGCTCGCGCTGTGCGATCATCTCATCATGATGGAGAACAGTTTTTTTTCGGTCATTTCCCCCGAGGGCTGCGCCGCGATACTCTGGAAGGACGCCGCCCGCGCCCGGGACGCTGCCGAGAGCCTGAAGCTGACAGCCCGGGATCTGTGCGCGGCCGGATTTGCCGACGAAATCGTGCCCGAGCCCGATCCCTTTACCGCAGCCGAAGCCGGGCCGGTATTCGCGGATCTTAAAAAACGGCTTATAACCCGGATCGGCGCGCTGTCGGCGACAGATTCCGGAGAGCTCGTGGAGGCCAGGCAGCGCAAATACATGAAGATGGGTGGTTCCAGGGAATGATACGCTCGCAGATCATCGGCGTGGGCCGCGGCGTTCCCGCGCGCGTCGTGGAAAACAGAGAATTTGAGTCCTTCCTCGATACGAGCGACGAGTGGATCCGCACCCGTACCGGCATCAGCGCCCGGCGCGTGTGCACGCACGAGACCGCCGCGTCGCTCTGTATGGAGAGCGCGCGCGGCGCGATCGCGCAGGCGGGCATCGGCGCCGGGGAGCTGGATCTCATCATCGTTTCCACGATCACGCCCGACAACGTGACTCCCTCGGTCGCCTGCACGATCCAGAAGATGCTGGGCGCGCATCGCGCGGCGGCTTTCGATATATCGGCCGGGTGCACGGGATTCCTGTACGCGGCGGCGGCAGCTGACCAGTTCATACGCACCGGCATGTACCGCAGCGTGCTGGTCGTTTCGGTGGACGTCATTTCCCGGGTGCTGGACTGGAGCGACCGCAGCACCTGCGTCCTCTTTGGCGACGGCTCGGCGGCCGTGGTCCTCAGGGCCGGACAGCGGGGGATCGAGAGCGCATACATCCGCAGCGACGGCGATCTGGACGGTTCGCTGACGATACCGGGCAATCCGATCGACAACCCGTGGCACCATGAGGACGCCCGGCGTCAGACTCTCGTCATGGACGGGCGCAACGTTTTTCTTTTCGCGGTCAACCATATGACCGATGCGCTGGAACACCTGGGCCGGTCCTTTCCGCTGGAAAGCGTTGACTGGTTCATACCGCACCAGGCCAATGTGCGCATCATCGACCTCGTATGCAAGAACCTTGGCATTCCGCGGGAGAAGTTCTATATAAACATCGATCGCTTCGGCAACACATCCTCGGCCAGCATACCGATCGCGCTGAGCGAAGCGGCGGAAAAGGGCCTATTTAAAACCGGGGATCGTATCGCGCTGGTTGCATTCGGCTCGGGCTTCACGTGGGGCTCGATGCTGGTTGAATGGACACTGTAACAATCAAGAAAGGAAGCTGGCACAATGGAAAAGACGCTCATCGACATCCTCGTATCGGAATTCGACATGGACGCATCGGAGATCACACCCGACACATCCCTTGCCGACGACCTGGCGATGGATTCGCTGGAGATCATGGAGCTCCTGATAGCTCTTGAAAAGAGGCTGGGCATCACGATACCCACCGAGGAAATCGTGGAACTAAAGACCGTCGCGCAGGTTGCCGCCTATCTGGAGGCGCGCAAAGCATGAGCTGCGCGCCGCTCATCAGCGAGCTTCTCGGCATCCGCTACCCGCTCATACAGGGGGGGATGGCGTGGGTTTCCGACGCGGGGCTGGCGGCGGCGGTCAGCGAGGCCGGAGGGCTGGGCGTGATCGCGGCGGGCAATATGCCTGCCGACGCGCTGCGCTCGCAGATCGAGCGGATCCGCGGACTGACCCAAAAGCCTTTCGGCGTCAACGTCATGCTCCTGAGCCCGTATGCCGCCGAGGTATCGGAAATGCTGGCGGGCGAAGAGGTGCCGGTCGTCATCACCGGCGCCGGAGACCCTGCGCGCTATGTGGACGCCTGGAAGCGCCGGGGAAGCCGGGTGCTGGCGGTCGTCGCCAGCGCCGCGCTGGCCCGCAGGCTGGCCGACGCGGGCGTGGACGCGCTCATCGCCGAGGGATGCGAGGCGGGAGGCCACATCGGGGAACTGACGACGATGACGCTGGTGCCGGGCATCGTGGACGCGGTGGCGCTTCCGGTCGTGGCGGCCGGAGGCATATGCGACGCACGCACCGTGGCGGCGGCCTTCTGCCTGGGCGCGCGGGGCGTGCAGGTGGGTACCCGCTTCATCGTCGCCCACGAGTGCGCCGTGCACGAGAACTATAAGAGAGCCGTGCTGGAGGCCCGGGACATCGACTCCAAGGTTACCGGCCGCGTCACGGGACACCCGGTGCGCGTGCTGCGCAACAAACTGGTCCGGCAGATGCTCCGCGAGGAATACGAACCTGGCGGCGCCGCGCGGATCGAGGAGATGGGAACCGGCGCGCTGCGGCGGGCCGTCGTGGACGGCGATAAGGACAGCGGCTCCTTCATGGCCGGACAGTGCGCCTACCGCATCGGCCGCGCCCAGAGCGTGCGGGAAATTATCGGCGAGCTCTTCGATGCGGCTGCGCTCGGAGAGATCCGCCGGGAGCTGGGGAGGGATCTTCCGTGACGGAGCTGGGATTCCTCTTTCCCGGGCAGGGCGCGCAGGCAGCGGGGATGGGGGAGGAGCTGTACCGTTCGGACGCGGCGTTTCGCGATACGTTCGACGCTGTGTGCGAGGCCGCCTCGATGGACCTGCGGGCCGTATGCTTTCAGGGAGAGCACATTGACGAGACCGCATACACGCAGCCCGCTCTCTACGCGGTGTCGGTATCGACGCTCATGGCGCTGCAGGCGGCGGGCGTATTTCCCGCACGGTGCGCCGGGCTTTCGCTGGGCGAGTACGCGGCACTTGTGGCGGCGGGCGCGGTGGACATCGCGACGGGCGCGAGGCTGGTGCGCAGGCGCGGGGAGCTCATGAGCACGATGGACGGCGCGGGAGGACTGGCGGTGGCGGCGGGCCTGCCGCGGGAGCAGGTCTGCGAGATCATTGAGCGGCACTTTGCCGGACGGCGGCTGTATCTGGCCAACGACAATCTGCCCGCCCAGCAGGTGGTGGGCGGGAAGGCGGAGCTGCTCGACGAATTCTGCCGGCTGGCGCTTAAGGCCGGCGCAGCGCTGGCGCGCCGCCTCAATACGAGCGGTCCGTTCCATACGCCGATGATGCGCGGGGCTGGAGACGAACTGCTATCATTCATGCATACCCATATTGCGTTCTCCGTCCCGGCGGTTACGGTGTATTCGAACGTACTGGGCGCGCCCTACAGCGCGGATGACGACATCGCGGCGCTGCTTGCGCGCCAGGTCTACGAGCCGGTCCGGTGGCGGGAGTGCCTTAAGGGCATGATGACCTCGGACAGGCTCCTTGAGGTGGGGCCGGGCGGCACGCTGGGCGGCATGGTGCGGCGGATGGACAGGCGCAAGCCCTGTCTGTCGGTATGCACTCCGGCAGGGCTGGAGGCCGCCGCGGCGCTCGCGGACCGAAAGGACGGCATATCATGACAACCGAAACAACGGCTATTGTTACCGGCAGCTCGGGCGGTATCGGACAGGCCGTCGCGCTGGAGCTTGCGGCGATGGGCATGCGGCTGGTGCTTCACTGCAACCGCAACGCTGGCGCCGCGCAGGCGCTCAGACAGCGCATCCTGGAGGCGGGCGGCGAGGCGCACGTCTTTCAGGGCGATCTGTCCGACTTCCAGCAGGCCGGAGCGCTGATCGATTTCGCGCTGGAGCGCTGCGGGCGCATCGACTGCCTCATCAACAACGCGGGCGTCACCCGCGACGGCCTTATCATAGCGATGCCCGAGGAGGATTTCAACCGGGTCATCGATACCAATCTCAAAAGCTGCTGGAGCTGCATCCGGCACGCCTCCCGCCATATGCTGCGGCAGCGCGGCGGAGTCATTGTCAATATCGCGTCGGTGATCGGCATTACCGGCAACGCGGGTCAGTCCAATTACGCGGCGTCCAAGGCCGGCATTATCGGGCTGACCAAGTCGTGCGCGCGGGAGTTCGCGCGGCGGGGCGTGCGCGTCAACGCGGTCGCGCCCGGATACATCGATACCGAAATGACGCGGGGCCTGCCTGAAAATGTCCGCGAGCAGATCCGCGCGAAGATTGCGCTGGGCCGCCTGGGCGTACCCGAGGACGTGGCGGGCGTCGTGGGCTTTCTCTGCTCAGCGCGGGCCGGGTATATCACCGGGCAGGTAATCGTGGTGGACGGAGGCATGGTCATATGATCGGGGTTCTATCAGGAGGAGCAATATGGGCAGTGTAGCCATTACGGGCATGGGCGTCATATCCCCGGTCGGGAATTCGCTCGAAGCGCTTTCCGCGGCCATACGGGACGGCATATGCGGCATCGCCCCGCCCAGAGGTTTTAGTTCGGAAGTAACCGGCATCCACGCGGCCGGGGAAGTTGCCGATTTTGACGCGGCAAAGTATATAAGCCGGCGCGAGCTGCGCAGGATGGACCGGTTCGCGCAGTTTGCCTATACGGCGGCACAGGACGCTTTCGCGATGGCGGGGCTGGACGGCGCGGATTTTGATCCGTGGCGGGCCGGTATCGTGCTGGCAAGCGGCATGGGCGGCCTCGACACCGTGCTGTCGGAGCACGAGAAAATGCTGCGCAAAGGCCCGGCGGGCGTGTCCCCGCTTTTTATACCCAAGTGCATCATCAACAGCGCCGCGGGCGCAATCAGCATGTCGCTGGGATTAAAGGGCGGAAGCTACGGCGTCGTGACGGCCTGCGCCTCGGGAACCGACGCGATCGGCCAGGGGTACCGGCTGGTGCGCAGCGGCGCGATGGATATCGTGCTGGCGGGGGGCGCGGAGAGCGTCATGAACGATCTGGCGGTGCTGGGGTTTGCCAATATGGGCGCGCTGAGCACACAACGCGACCCCAGGCGCGCCTGCCGTCCGTTCGACCGGGAGCGGGACGGGTTCGTCATGGGCGAGGGCGCGGGCTTTGTGGTGCTGGAAGACCGGGAGCACGCCATGCGGCGCGGCGCGCGGATACTGGGCGGCATCGCGGGGTACGCGCACACGAGCGACGCCTATCACATCACCGCGCCCGAGCCGACCGGCGAGGGCGCCATCATGTCGATGCGGATGGCGATGCGGGAGGGCGGCGTGAACCCCGACGAAATCGGCTATATCAACGCGCATGGCACCAGCACGCCGCTTAACGACAAGGTCGAGACGCTGGCCATCCGCAGATGCTTCGAGGGATGCGCCCGCCCGCCGCTGGTCAGCTCCACCAAGTCGATGACCGGGCATCTACTGGGCGCGGCCGGCGCGGTCGAGGCGATATTCACGGTGCTTTCGCTCAGCGAAGGCCTTTTCCCGGCGACGCTGGGCCTTCGCGATATCGACGAGGAATGCGCGCTCAACCATATCATTGAAAAACCCGCAAAGAACCGTGCGGCGTATGCGCTGTCGAATTCGCTGGGGTTCGGCGGACATAACAGCACGCTGCTCATCGCTGCGCAATAGGAGGTCCAAATGCTGACGCTGGAGGAGATTAAACGAATACTGCCCCACAGGGAGCCCTTTTTGATGATCGACCGCATCACCGAGCTGACGCCCGGCATATCGGCCCGGGGCATCAAGGCGGTCAGCGCGAACGAATGGTTTTTTCAGGGGCATTTTCATGAGGATAAGATCATGCCGGGCGTGCTCATCGTAGAGAGCATGGCCCAGGTGGGCGCGGTGGCGATACTGACGAAGCCCGAATGCCAGGGGTATATCGCGCTGCTTGGAAGCATCCGCAAGGCGCGTTTCCACAGGTCGGTCCGGCCCGGCGACCTTCTTATGATCGAAAGTGAGATCACCGCCTGGAAGGATGGATTCGGTACCGGACAGGCCGAGGCGCTCGTGGACGGAGAGCGGGTGGCGGGCACCGAACTTGTGTTCCACGTGCAGCCCCGGGAGGGCTGAAGCAGGTCCATATGCGAGCGGTATGATCCTCCATTCCCGGTACGGGCAAAACAGGGGGATTGTCGATTTGCCCCGAATCATGTATCATATGCCCTGAGGAGCGGGAGGAGGGAGCCCAATTGGCCGACAAACAGTGCAGGGAAATGATCAACCAGCTGCTCAAGGATGTTTTTTATAACATACTGGACATCCAGCAGGCCTCCATCGCCAGTCTGACCAAACGCAAGCTGACTGTCCACGAGCTGCATGTACTTGAGGCAATCGAGAACGCCGACCCGT
>JBMNNN010000029.1:0-14569 GCA_050942555.1 Christensenellales bacterium | reverse complement strand
ATCCCGGCGTGTCGATCATCATACCCGTGTCGGGCGCGAACTCCGCGTCGCGGCCGATGCGCCTGCCCAGCACGACGACGTGGCCTCCTGTGGGCCGCAGGAACCCCAGCACGCATTTCATGAGCACCGTTTTCCCCGACCCGTTGCGCCCGACGATACCGTGTATCATCCCGGACTCGAATACGGCGCTTATATCGCGGAGCACGCGCTCCTTTCCAAACGACTTCGAAAGCGCGCATATTTCCACGGCGTCAGGCATGGTGATCGCCTCCCGAGAACGTGAATTGGGCCGTCCGCACACCGATGAAGGACGCGGCCATCAGCGCCAGGTTTACCCCGCCCATCAGAAGATGCGTCTGCGCGATCGTGGGAAGCCGGTCGTACCCGAAGCTGTGCATGATATAGGTCGCGTGCATGAGCGGCGACAGCCACGCCGCCAGCAGGTTGGCCCAGTAGCGCAGGTTGGCATCAAGCTGCAGCCATGTCATGAACCGGTCGGGCGTCGTGAGGTACGCCATAAAGCTGAGCGCGATGACCGCGAGCATGCCGGCCCTTTTTCCATGCCGCAGCGACACCGCGAGATTGAGCAGTGTGAGAAGCAGCGCGTAGTGCGCCATCAGCAGGAATATGCTGACCGTGCTGGCATAGGGCGTCGTGAGCTTGACGGTCTTGCGCATCACAGAGAGCGCGACCTCGAATGCGACCGGGGAAAAGCTCAGCAGCGTCGCGGTTTCGCTCCACCGGTTGGCGGCAAACGCGTTGCCCGCCGTCAGCGCGGCCGAGCAGGCGAGCAGAAAAAGCGTATACCCGAAGCTGATGACGAGGGCGGTCAGCGCCTGTCCCAGCAGCCAGTTCAGGCGGTTCACGCGGAAAATGAGGTAGGCCGCGGGCGCGTCCAGCCGCGGTATCTGCGAGAGCAGCAGCAGGAGCGCCAGCGACGCGAACAGTATGCTGTCGCTGTCGGCGAAGCACCAGATAAACGGCTCAAATATCCCGATATCGGTGAGAAACTCCCGCGACAGCGAAATCGTCTTTTCGGTCAGAAGAAAGCATATGAGAAAGCCCATGATAAGGCTCATAATGAGGCGCGGGTTTCTGCGCAGCATGCGCAGGTTCCACATCAGGCTGTCCAGCACCCTCCTCCCGTCAGGCATGGCGTCCCAGCTCCCTTCGCAGCACGGCCATATAGAGCGCGGAGGCCGCCGCGATGAGCGCAATGAGCAGCGTCAGGGCGCCCGCGTCCCCCGACAGCCACGAGCGGGGACACAGGTACCGTACGCCGATAAAAAACCGCGAGGACAGCATCGTCAGCGCGAAGCTCGCAGCCGTGGGAACGGTGCATGCGCTCACCGCGTCGTTGGTCAGGAGCGCGCCCACGCCCCCGATAAGAGAAAAAACCATCGCCGACAGGAGCCGCGACAGCAGTACGGGCGCGGGAAACGGGGCTGCAGCAGCCGGGCACAGCATCAGCAGCAGCCCCGTAAAGATAAGGCACCCGGCCGCCTGGGACAGCGCCGCCGACAGCAATGCCGCCAGCAGCTTGCCCGCGATGTACGCGCCGCGCCCGCACCGGAATACCGCCATCCGGGCCGCTCCGGCACTGAGCTCGCGCAGCGCGGCCCCGGCGGCGGGAAGCGCCGCCAGTATCGGCAGCGCCAGCGCGCTGCCCGCGCCCGCAAGCGCCCCGGCAAGGAGCGCCATCGGCTCCATCCCGCCGCCGCGCAGCAGCCAGTAGGAGTCCTCTCCCAGGTCCATCCACAGGCAGGCTGCCGTAGCGACGACCGATACCGGAAACCAGACGCCCGTGAGCGCGCGGTGCATGTCGGCGCGTATCGCCCTCATGGCTAGTACCCGTACCGGCGGTCGATGACCGTGCCATCGATCGCGTTGATCGTCAGCTCCGAACAGCCCCATATCTTCCCGAATTCCTTCCCGTGCGCGTATCCGCCGGTGCCGTACAGCACGCGGTGCCCGTAGAAATCCCACACCGGCACATAGTAGTAGGCGTCCACGTCGTCGGGCTGCCGCACGGCCATGTAGCCGAACGCGATCCTGTATACCTCCAATGTGTTTTCCTTAAGATCGGGGTACCGCTCCAGATGCTGTATGCTCAGCAGGCCCACCCTCGAGAATATGTCCATGATCTCGTCGAACGACAGCAGCTCGCAGTCCCTCTCGATGACCTCGCCCACATCGTAGGGGTTGCTGTAGCGCACAAAGCACACGCCCTCGTCGTTCACGATGATCGTGATGACGCCAAGGCCCGACGTGAAGTCGTATTCGTTATCGCAGCTCTCGCCGCCGTAGTGATCGCTGACCGGTATGCCGCCCAGGTGGCGCGTATACCGGAATATATAGTACCGGGGATTGCCCACCGTCTCCATGACCGGAAGCTGGCCACAGCCTGTCATTTCGTAGTCAGCACTGAGCGCATGGGCCTCCGCGTCGGCAAAGGCGCGCGCCTCCTCCAGCGTGATCGTGCACCCCTCGGCCCTGCCGTCGGTCAGCGGCATGAGATCGGTAATTCCAAGGTTGAATCGGCTTTTGATATACTCGAGCTGTGGTTCCCAGGCCAATTTCCCGGTCCGATTATCAATGCCGTAATGCGCGTGAATCGAATAGTAATCGCCATCATTATTGTAAAACTCGTCCTTATTATAGACCCACAGAGAATGCATCGTAAACCCGATATCCGAGCCCGTAAACGCGCTGTCTATCTCAAAGCCGTGCCCGTCATACTCCTTCTTGGTTTTCTGATCGGTCCAGACCAGACCCTCGCGATGCCGTTCGATAAACGCGAGCACCTCCTCGTCGTAAAAGGGCCTCGGGACCGCTTCTATGATATCGACCGCGTATGCGTCGGGCACGTATACATCGGCATTGACGGTAATAACCGACACACCGGTATCCGACCGGTAGCTCGCCTCGTATCTCTCGGGCGCGCCCAGCCGCTGGGCTAGCTTTTGACGCGGCGGCGCGGTCGGCGACGGCGTCACTCCTTCGGGCGGCGTATCGGCGGGCTCGCAGCCCGACGCGAGCCACAAAAGCACCGATGCAATCAGCGCAGCGCGGCGTATCCCTTTCATGCCAAATCACCTCCCCGACAGTGTACAACAGGAGCGAAAGCCTGTCCGCATCAATTTGTGGGCGACATGTCATCAATTTGTGAAATCGTAACCGTAACGCGCGTTCCCGCGCCGGGCCTGCTGTCGATCGCAAGAGAGCCGCCATGCCGCTCGGCAATGAGCTGGCACAGCGCCAGCCCGAGCCCCGAGCCGCCGCTCCTTCGAGAGCGGGCCCTGTCCACCCGGTAGAATGGCTCTGTGACAAGGCTGACGACATCCGGAGGGATCCCCCGGCCCGAGTCGGTTACGGTGATGTACGCCCTGCCCTCGTCCCCTCCTATGCGCACGTCGACAGGCGCGCCCGCGGGCGAGGCCTTGACCGCGTTGTCGACCAGATTACCGACCAGCGACAGTAGCAGCGTTTCGTCCGCGTTGAGATCGAACGAATCGCAGGTGATCGACACGTTCGGCGGGCAGGCCCGGCGGAGCGCGTCGGCCAGGCGATCTGCCGGAAAGCGTTTCCTCTCAATCCGCCCGTCTTCGGTCAGGCTGATGAGCTCTATAAGCTTGCGGCAGAGATCCTGCGTATGCCGTCCGGCATCCAGTATCCGCTGCGCGCAGGCGTCCCGCTGCTCTCCAGTGAGCGGCATGTGCAGCAGACTGTCCGCGTAGCCTATAATGGCGGTCATAGGCGTCCTGATTTCGTGGGCCAGCGCGCCCAGCAACAGCTCCTTTTTCTTTAGCTGCGCGTCCAGCGAACGGATTTTGTCCTCGATGGAGTCGGCCATGCGGTCGAATGCGGTCGACAGACTGCCGATTTCGTCCCTCGCGGCAATGGCCGTACGCTTTTTGTAGTCGCCGTTCGCGATCCGGATCGCGGTATCTGTGAGCGTGCGTACCGGGCGCAGCGCAAGCCGCATGAGCGCGGTCGTCAGCGCGGCTGTGCAGAGGCACGCCAGCAACAGTATGAGCGCCGAAAGCCACCGCATCCTCGCGATTCTCGCGTCGGTATCCGATACGTCCACGCATATATAGGCGGCAAAGTCCTGTCCCGATTCGCGGAAACTGCACGCAGCGGCAAGCGCCGCGGCGCCGTCGGCGGGCACGCGCAGCACGGGGATCTCGGCCAGCCCCTGGGTCACCTCGACGAGACTGGGCACCACGTCGGGCGCGAATAGCGACGCGGGATCGTATGGACACACGTTGTGCAGATAGCGTCCGTCCTGCGACAGCGAATAATAGACGCTGTCGTCGGCCAGCAGGTGCGCGTAAAAGGCGAAATAATAGTCGACGATGCTGCGCAGGGATTCGCTGGGCATCCGGGAGGTATCCCCGGCGATGACCGAGGTCACGTTCATACAAAAAAGGCGCAGCGCCCTGCGCGCGCTCTCCTCGTCGGCGCGGCGCAGCGCAGCCTGCTGGGCGGCGGTGAAAACCGCGATCGACACACCCAGCGCGACGAATATGACCGCCACCGAAAGCGCCGTCAGCTTCATCCAGAGTCTCATCTGCCCTCCTCCAGCCTGTACCCCACGCGATGCACGGTCACGATCCTGTCTGCCCAATTAAGCTTTTTGCGCAACGCAGCCACGTGGCTGTCCACGGTGCGCGTCTCCCCGAAGAACTCGTCGCCCCAGACCTCGCGCAGCAGCTGTTCCCGCGTCATGACGATATTCGGGTGCTTCATGAACATCAGCATCAGCGCGAACTCCATCGGCTTTAAGTCGACATCCCGGCCGCGCACCTGCACCCTCCGCTCGGCTTCCCAGACGGTCACGCCGCCCACGCACAGCGGACGGGGAGCGGCATCGTGGCGGCGCAAAATCTTCTCCATGCGCACCAGCAGCTCGAGTATGTCAAAGGGCTTGACAAGATAATCCTCGGCGCCCAGCCGCAGGCCGCGCACGCGGTCGGCGACATCGCTTTTCGCCGACACATAGATGACGGGTATGCCGTGCCTGAACATATGCGGGAGCAGCTCGTAGCCGTCGATTTCGGGCAGCATGATATCCAGCAGCGCCAGGTCGTACCGCTGCCGCCTGATCGCCGTCAGCGCCTGCGCACCGTCCATCGCGGTATCGCACAGATAGCCCGCTATCGTCAGATTCATATGGATAAGCTCGGAAATCGCAGGATCGTCCTCGGCCAGCAGGATCCGATGCATATGAAGTCACCCCCCACCAGTTTACCATATGGAGCCGAAGGGGAACAACTCGCGTGCGGCGCAGGATGTAAGCAATTTGTAAGTCTATGTGACCGTGCGACTGTTATTTACGCATGCTCCCTGTTCGCTATGCGGTATTCGAACGGAGTCATGCCCATGATCGACTTAAAGACCCTGGAAAAATACCGGGCGTCGTCAAATCCGACGCGCAGCGCGACCGTGCTGATGGCAAGCGTCGTGTTTTTAAGAAGAAAGCATGCCTTGCGCACGCGGATATCCGACAAATGCTCGGTGAACGTCTTGCCGGTGCGCTTGCGAAAAAGATCGCATATGTAGGTACGGTTTATATAAAAGGTGCGCGACAGCTTGTCAAGCGTGATGTTCTCGGCGCTGTGGCGCTCCAGATAGCCGATAATCCGCTCAAAAGTATCGCCCTCGTCGGTGGGCTCTTCGGGCTCATCTTTCCCTCGCTCCTTCATCCCGGCCACGCGGGCAGCCGCCTGCTGCATGACCTGCTGGGCTTCGCTGTCGCTGATGGGCTTGAGCATATAGCGGAAAGCGCCCAGCTCCACCGCTTCCTGGGCATACTCGAAGGTATCGTATCCGCTTAAAATGATAAACAGGTTCATAAGCCCCCGCTCCCGGCAGGCTCTGATGAGCTCAAGCCCGCTCCCGCGCTCCATCCTGATGTCGGTAATCACCAGTTCGGGCCGGTGCGCGAGTATGATGGGCAGCGCGGCTTCGGCGCTGCCGCACTCGGCTACGACGGTAAACCCGTTGGCCTCAAACGGAAAGCAGGCCCTGATATCGATGAGCGTCCAGGGGTCATCGTCGACGATGATCGCCTTGTACCGGTTCATGGCCCACTCCTTTTAAATGAGCACGGGGCGCCGCAGGCCAGCCGCCGGTGACGCCCCGTCCCCATAAGGTTACTAGCTGCCGAAGGCTTCGTTAAGATCGTTGAGCACAGGCTCCCACATGGGTTTCTGCGCCTCGATGAATTTTGCCCACTCGGCGTCGATGTCGATGCCGTCGGTCATGATGATGCGGACGATTTCGCTGGCCACATCCACACTGTAGACCGACTTGGCGTCGCTGACGAAGAACTGGAAGTCGGGATCGAATTCCAGATAATCGCCGTTTTGCTCCTTTGTCTTGTACATGTTAATGACCGACTCAACTACCCGCGTGTCCCGGGTCGGGTCGACAAAGCTGAAATCGTCGACCAGCACGCCGAACTGGTACCAAAGGGCGCACGAAGGATAGACGTTGCGCAGCAGAGGATAGGTTCCGTCCTCGTTCTTGGGCCGGAGGATCGCGTAGGATCCGTCGGCGTTGCGCTCCCAGTCGGTCCCCTCGATGCCCAGCTGGACGAGCTCCTGTCCCTCGACGGTGCACACATAGTCAATAAGCGCAAGGATACGGTTATGGACCTTCTCGTCGATGTCGGGCTTGAAGATCGTGGAAGACCAGAAGTTCCCGCTCTCGGTGCCGTGCCACTTGCCGTCGGGCCCGACCGCGGTCGTCATTTTGATCATGTTGTACCCGTCCGCGCCAGGATTGGCGGCGATGAACTCGTTAATCCTGCCATCCAGGTTATTGACGGTCCCGTCGTCGTACATCATCGGGATCATACCCGCCGCGAACTTCTCCCGGTGTTCCTTGCTGTTGTTCAGATAGAAGTCTGGATCGATGATCCCCGCGTCGTACTGCTCTTTGAGAAGCTTGATGCCTTCCAGCGTTCCGGGCTGCGCCGGGCCCCATACATACTGACCGTCCTTGACAAAGAACGTGTTAAAGCCGCTCTCGTGCATTGAAACAAATAGCTGTACGATGCCCGCGTAGTTGGAGCTTAAGCCCACCCGCGAAAGGCCCTGCTCGATGCATCCGCTCAGGTATTCGTTGAGCTGCTCAAGCGTGATCGTGTCGCCGATCGGGTCCATGCCCAGCTGCTCGCGGTAATCATCCCTGTATATGATGCTTGTATGGCTCAGCGCCCGCTGGACGGGAGCAAAGTTTTTAAATGTCGGCCTGGGGATGACGCATATTTTCCCGTCGAGCGTGACCTTCTCCCGGATCCTCGTCGCGTCGACCGCCGCGTAAAGATTGGGGTACGCCGACTCCCAGCCCTCGGGCAGCGCAGCGATGAGCCCCTGCTCGGCATAGTTCACATACTCGGTAAAGTTGAAGTTCCACATCGTGAAGTCGGGCATCTCTCCGGAGGTGATCCACATCCGGTTCTTCTCGGCCCAGTTGTCCCAGGTCAGCGGGTAGAGCTGATAGGTGAAGTTGAACTTCTCGCTGAGCGCGTTGAAAACGGCGTCCTGGCCATAGTCCACGCCGTCAGACAGATACGGTACGGCGCTTCCTGTGAAATGCACCGGTTCGGCAAAGGGGTCGGGTTCAGGTGTTTCGGTCGGGTCGGCGGCAGGCTTCGTATCGGCGGGGTCGGTCGCGGCGGGAGTGCCCGTCGGACCGCCCGACGTCTGCGTGCATCCGGCCAGCATCGCGGCCAGCGCCAGCACGGCGAGTATCAAAGCCCACAGTCTTTGGTTTTTCATTACGATTCCTCCTTTTTGATTATACCATTGTTCACGTGTAAATACAGCTGGATTTGATTGGTCGCTTTGTGCGTCGATCCCTCCTTTATGCTGGTTTATGCCTGTCACATCTTCACAGCGCCCACCAGCACTCCCTTTACGAAATACCTCTGAAGGAACGGGTAGAAGCACATGATGGGCAGCATGGTCACCACGACTGCCGCGATTTTGATACCGTCAGAGAAAATATTCTCGTAATACGCGCTGGCAGCGGCGTCCACGTCGCTGGTCGCCTCGTATATGATGGAGCGCAGCACCACCTGCAGCGTGAACTTGCGGCCCTCCTTGATAAACAGCATCGGCAGGAACCATTCGTTCCACCGGTCCACCGCGATAAACAGCGTGAATGTGGCCAGCATCGCCATCTGAAGGGGCAGCATGATCCGCGCGAATATGACGATATCGTTGGCCCCCTCGATCCTGGCGGCCTCCTCGAGGCTCTCGGGGATCTGCTCGAATCCGCTCTTGAGTATGATCATGTAATAAGGCATGACGCCGTGTATGAGGATGAGGGCGCTAAGCTCGTTGATAAGCCCCAGATTCTTGACAAGCAGGTAGAGCGGTATGAGTCCACCCCCGAAAAACATCGTAAAAAGGACCAGCAGGAACAGCGGACGCTTGCCCGGAAAGCTCTTTCGTGAAAACGCGTAGGCCATGCACACGGTCAGGGTCATGCCGTATACGACCCCGCACGAGACCACGATCAGCGTATTTTTGTATCCGCTCCAAATGAGCGGGTTTTCGAATATCAGCCTGTAGTTGTCGAACGTCACGTCCCGCGGGTAGAGCATGGCGGGGTTTAATATATACTGCTTGCTGGTGACGATCGAGGTCAGCACGGCGTTATAGAACGGATAGAATATGATAAGCCCGAACAGGACAAGTACCACGAGTCCCACGATATCGAATGCGTCGATCCTGTTGCGGCGGCCCTGTTTTTTTGTCGTAATCGTCATCTTCTCCCCTCCTACACAAAAAGCCCGCTTCCGTTGATGGCTTTCACGAGCCTGTTGGTGACCAGCAGGAGCGCGAAGTTAATGACCGACTTGAAAAGACCCACCGCTGTCGAAAACCCGAAATCCGGGACGGCCTCGAATGTAATGCGATAGACATAGGTGTCGATGATCTCGGAAACCGGCCGGACCACGGCGTTTTGCAGATTGAATATCTGGTCGAAGCCGGCGTTCATGATCCGGCCTGCCGACAGGATGAACAGCACGACGATCGTAGGCTTTATGCCGGGCAGCGTGATGTGCCATATGCGCTGCAGCCGGCTCGCCCCGTCGATGACGGCGGCCTCGTAGAGCTGCGGGTCGATCCCGGATATGGCAGCCATATAGATGATGCTGGACCATCCGGCCCCCTTCCAGATCGAGGTGGCGTATAGCAGGCTCCGGAATGTTTTCGTGTTGGCGAGTATATTGACCTTGCCATGTCCCAGCGCGGCGAGGACGGCATTGACCGGTCCGTTGCTGTCTAGGAACGAAATGAGTATCCCCGCCACGATGATCCACGACAGGAAGTGGGGAAACGTGAATACCGTTTGCAGCACCCGCTTCGTCTTTTGGAACTTCATCTCGCCCAGCAGCACGCCCAGTATGATCGGAAAGGGGAATTCCACGATGAGACGGCTGAAGCTGATGATGAGCGTGTTGCGCAGCGCGTTGGCAAAGTCGGGCGTGTTCAGGAGACGCCGGAAATGGGCCAGTCCGATCCACTGGCTCCTCAATATGCCAAGCCCGGCGTTGAACTTTTTAAAGGCCAGCAGCAGCCCGTACATCGGGCCGTAGTTGAATATGAGTATCGATATGATGCCTGGAAGCAGCAGCAGGTAAATATAGCGCGCTTCCCATACGGCCCGCAGGAATCTGCGGCGGGGTCCCGGCAGCGTCTCTCCCGCAGTCATATTCAACAGCAGTCCTCTCCCCTCACCGGTAAATGTCAACAAAGATATTGTATCGTAAACCGACGCGCGCAGGGATAACAGGATTCGGATGGATGTGGACTATATTCGGATGTTGTGCGGATCAAATAAATAAATATCAATAATCGACGGAATGCGCTACAATATTAGCACACGATCGATAAGGTGGTGACACGCTTGTCCTTCCCGCTGGCGCGCCGGATCACGAACATGCCGCTTCGGCGACTCATTACGCTGTTTATTTCGGTATCGACGCTGCTGCTGCTGATTGCGCTCTTCTTCTTTTACTATTCGTTTTACAGGACTTCGCTCAAAACATCCTACGAATACATGGATACGGCGCTAAGCCAGTCGTCAGAAGGAATCAATGCGCTGCTCGACGGCGTCAGCGCGTCGATGCTGGCTCTGGCCTACAGCGACGACGTGTACCGGCAGTTCGTCGATGTGGCCCCGGTCGAGCGGCTGGATATGGTCAGGGTGGTGCGCACGATGCTCAACCGCCTGTCGGCCAGCGACCCGCTCATCGACCGGATCGCCCTGCATCTGAGGGAAGGCCCGACCCTTTTTTCCGACAATCCGTCGGGTGCTGTGGGAAGCTATATGATATTCAGTGCGATCATCCGGGATTACGCGCTGTCCGAACCCTTTCTCGATCTCCGGTTCACGCGCTGCTACACCGATTTGAGCACCGGACAGGTGTATTTCGCATGCCTGGTGCCGGTCTACAATACCACCAGCGGCGCGCGCAGCGCCGACCGCTATGCGGGCGCCTATGTGGCGCTGTGTTCAGCCCGGGACCTTGGGTACACGAAATACGCCGACGTGTCGCCGGCCCGGCCCATCATCATGGTCGCCGAGGACGGGTTCCCCGTATTCACGAGCGACGCCGCGCTGGCGCCGGGACTCATACGGGCGATCACGGAGCACGGCAACGGAGACGGTCCCGTGCGCGTGGATCGAACGGTCTACCAGCTGCGGATGGGAAAGGTCGACTTGACCGGCTGGGACATACTGTGCGTGATGCCCGACGCGCAGCTGCGCTCGGGACTCAATGCCATCCGCCTGTGGGGTCTCATACTGACGCTCTCGGTGCTGTCGGTGCAGATACTGATGGGCTATACGCTGCGGCGCAGCATCGTCAGTCCCCTGTCGAGCATCGTCAGCCAGATTCATACCGTGGGAACCGACAACGGCACGGTTTCGCTGACCGTTCCCGACGGAAGCGAAATCGGCATCCTCGCCATGGACATAAAGGACATGCTCGAGCGCATCAAGCGCATGAACGAACGCATGATGGACGCGACAAACGCCCTTTACAGGGCGCATACCGACCGGCTGGAGGCCCAGATCATGTTCCTGCAGGCCCAGATCAACCCGCACTTTTTATACAACAACCTGGAGTGCATACGGGGCATGACGGCGGCGGGCCAGACCGACGCGATCCGCCGGATGGTCAGCCTGATGGCGGGCGTATACCGCTACTGCGTGTCGGCCGGACAGGTCGTCTCGATACGCGAGGAGCTCGATATCGCGCGGCAGTTCTTTTCGATCATCGAGCTGCGCTACGGCAACCGGTTTTCGATGGGCGTATACGTGGACGACGAAATCGCCGACCGGCCGATTCCGAAGATGTCGCTGCAGCCGATACTGGAGAATTCGTTCCTGCACGGGCTATCGGGCATCGAATCGGGCGGCCGGGTCGAAATAAGAGGCTGCACAGGTCCGAACGGCGACACGCTGCTGTCGGTCTGCGACAACGGCCACGGCATCGATCAGCAGACGCTCGATGCGCTCAACAGGAAACTCAAGAACGCAGGAACCGCCCGGGCGGATCTGGACGGGGAGCTCAGGATCGGTATCCAAAACGTCAACAGCCGCATACGGCTCCTGTTCGGGCAGGATTACGGCGTCACGCTGCTCCCGCGCGAGCCGCAGGGGCTGTGCGTGACGCTGTCGCTTGGGCAGACCGTCACGGAGCAGCTCATCGAAAATCCCGACTGATGATTCGCCGGGCACAAATAGACAGTGCGCGTTTTAAGTTTCTCGGATTTTTAAAATTTCTGTTACAGTACCGGCGCGGATGTGGACTTCGGCGCCGGTTCGATGTATAGTGGATATATATATGCAACGCGGAGGAGATTTGTATGAAGGTTCTGGCCGCGCTGGTGCTGGCCACGATGCTGGCGGGAACCGGATTCGCCCCGCCCGCCCGGACCATATCCTTTGAGGGAACGGTCGTAGACGCGCGGCTCGACCGGATTCCCGGCGCGGTGGTGGCGCTGGACGGCGGCGCGCTGGAGTCGACCGCCGACGCGAAGGGGAGATTCCGGATCGACGGCGTGTCCATAGGCCCGCACGTGCTCACGGTTAAGCTTCCCGATGGCAGTACCGCAAAGCGCGACATCGAGATACGGCGCTCCACGACCGAGGAGAGCGTGTACGCCTGGGCGCGGCAGACGACCGGCGCGCTGGCGATCGATATTCCGTCGGCGGTGCTGGGCGTATCGGTGGAAATAAAGGTGCTGGGCGAGGATCTCATATTTTCGTCGACGGACCTTATATATCCCCAGACCGACGACGGCGGCTGGGCTTCGCTGTGGCCCATCTATCTCATCGTGCTGCTCGTAGCATGGGCCATCGTCTGGAAGATCCGCAAGGACAGGCGGGTGCATTAGGAAAGGTGCGCGCTATGGCAACGCTTGGTATACCGTACGGACGCGGCCGGATGACGCTGAATGTCCCCGGGGAGCGGCTCCGGGCCGTGCTGGAGCCCGCGGGGGACGCGTCCCGCAGCGGCGAGAGCGAGTCCGCGATCGTGCGCCGCGCGCTTGATCATCCAATCGGAAGCCCGCGGCTGCGCGAGCTGGCCCGTGGCAAGCGGCGCGTGCTGCTCATCACGAGCGACCACACCAGGCCTGTGCCCAGCAGGGTCACGATGCCGCTGCTGCTCGACGAGATTCGCGCGGGAAGCCCCGGCGCCGACGTACGGATACTGCTGGCGACAGGGTTTCATCGCCCGACGACGCCCGATGAAATGGACGACAAGTTCGGGCCTGCCATCGCGCAGCGCGAGCGGATCATCAACCATCGCTCCGATGACGATGCGGCGATGGTCATGAAAGGGATACTGCCCTCGGGGAGCGAGCTGTGGCTCAACAGCCTGATCGACTGGGCCGATCTCGTCGTTTCGGAGGGCTTTATCGAGCCCCACTTTTTCGCGGGATTCTCGGGCGGACGCAAGAGCATACTGCCGGGGATCGCCGCGACCCGCACGATATTCGCGAACCACTGCGCCGAGTTCATCGCCCATCCTGCAGCCCGCGCCGGAAACCTCGCCGACAACCCGCTGCACCGCGACATGGTATTCGCGGCGAAGACGGCGGGGCTTGCGTTTATACTCAATGTGCTCATCGACGCCGACAAGCGGGTCATCGCGGCGTTCGCGGGCGATTGCGAGGCGGCCCACGAGGCCGGGTGCGCGGCGGCGCTTACGCGCACCAGCGTGCCCTGCGTTCCCGCGCCGATCGTCGTGACGAGCAACGGCGGCCACCCGCTCGACCAGAACATCTACCAGGCCGTCAAGGGAATGACCGCCGCCGAGGCCTGCGTGGAGCAGGGCGGCGTCATCGTGATGGTCGCCGCCTGCGGCGACGGCGCGGGCGGGGAGTCGTTCTTTGAATGGTTCAGCAAAGCCTCCGGCCCCTGCGAGGTCGCGGCCCGCATCGCCGGGATCCCCCGCGACCGGACGGTGGCCGATCAGTGGGAGGCCCAGATACTGGCGCGGGTGCTGATGAAAGCGACGGTCATACTGGTCAGCCGCGACTGCGATCCGGCGCTCATATCGGCGATGCACATGCGCCCCGCCCGGTCGCTCGAGGAGGCGATGGCCCTGGCCGACCGGCTGGTCGGCGCCGACGCGGGCATCACGGTCATACCCGACGGGGTCGGCGTGGTCGTGAAGCAGTAGATCCCTCGCAAGCGGGCGGCCCTTCACAGGCCGCTTTTTCATGCGTATACGCATATTTTTGCTGATGCTTTCCGATACTAACGCAGATTCTATCCGGCGCTTTCCGATTCATAGGGTGTCGGAGGACCACGCGCAAGCCCGGCCAGCTCCGGGCTTATCATATGCGCGAATGAGACGGGAGGGCGCATCCTTGACCGCAGGGCCTGTCGTGGGTATTCCCCGGGGACTGAGCTACACGCAGCTCAATCCGGTCTGGGAGCAGTTTTTCGGCGCGCTGGGCGTCCGTACCCTCGTATCGCCGCCCACCAGCCGGGCGATACTGGAGTACGGGCTGCGCGTCAGCGTCAGCGAAGCCTGCCTGCCCCTAAAGGCATGCCTCGGGCACATCGCGTCGCTTATCGACAAGGTCGATCTCCTGCTCGTGCCCCGGTGCGTGAGCCTCTACCGCCGCGAATACATATGCCCGAAGTTCGCGGGGCTGCCCGACGTCGTGCGCGCGTCGTTTGGCAGGCTGCCGCCGCTGCTCGTCCCTGAAATCAATCTGCACAACGCGCGGCGCGTGCCGCCCATCGATACGGTCGCGGAGCTTCTCGGCGCCGATCCGGCGCGCGTGCGACGCGCTTTCATGCAGGCGCTGCGCGGTATCGTGCGCGGCTCCCGCGGCCCGGGCGGGCCGCTCATCGCCCCGGGAGCGGACCCGGCCAGGACCGTCGTCGTCATAAGCCATCCGTATCTCATACACGACCGGTTTCTCACGATGGGCCTTCTTGACCGGCTGACCGCGATGGGCGTCAGGTCCGTTCCGCTGGATGCGCTGGATGCGGCGCGCCTGCGGGCCGCCGTCGTGGC
>JBMNNN010000233.1:0-2500 GCA_050942555.1 Christensenellales bacterium | reverse complement strand
ATTATGACCCGCTGCTCGCACGCCTTCAGACCGGCCAGGTATGGCGGTTCCGCCTGCGCGCCAATCCCGTTCACAGCAGCTGTACAGAAAAGGACAAAAATTCGGGCCGCGGTAAGGTGTTTGCCCACGTCACGCAGGAGCAGCAGCGCAAGTGGCTCCTCGAGCGTGCGGAACGATACGGTTTTGCCCTCGATAAAAATGCGTTCGACGTAGTCCATACAAGATGGCTTACATTCCGCAAGGGCCGGGGCAGCGGACATAAGGTTACGCTGCGCACAGCGACTTTCGAGGGCGTATTAACCGTTACGGATCACGAGCTCTTCAGACAAACGCTGCTGTCGGGCATCGGACGGGCCAAGGCGTACGGCTGCGGCATGATAACCATCGCGCGCTACCATGAAACCGAAAACGGCTGACATTCCCGGCATGGTTAAGCCCGAGCTACAGGCTCTGCCGCAGATACGGGATCGGATGTCTTTCCTGTATCTGGAGCACTGCATCATTAACCGGCAGGATGGGGCAATCACCGTGACCGATGCGCGCGGGACGGTTCATGTTCCGGCGGCATCGCTCAGCGTGTTTCTGCTGGGTCCGGGTACCAACATTTCGCACCGAGCGATGGAACTCATAGGCGACAGCGGCAGCAGTGTCGTCTGGGTCGGAGAACATGGTGTCCGCTACTACGCCCACGGACGGCCGCTGACGCATTCAGCCCGCCTGTTGATAAGGCAGGCTGAACTGGTTTCAAACGTACGATCCCGGATCGCAGTCGCCCGCCGGATGTACCAGCTGCGCTTTCCCAAGGAGGACGTAACCGGCCTTACGATGCAGCAGCTGCGCGGGCGGGAGGGCTCCCGGATCCGCTCAGTTTACCGAAACGCGTCCAAATCGACGGGCGTTCCCTGGAATGGACGGGAATATGACCCGGATAATTTCTACGGCAGCGATGAGATCAACATGGCACTCTCCGCCGCGCATGCATGCCTGTATGGAGTGGTGCACAGCATTATCGTTGCTCTGGGGTGTTCGCCCGGTCTGGGATTTATCCATACCGGGCACGAGCGCTCCTTTGTGTATGATATCGCAGATCTCTACAAGTCGGAAATCACGATACCCATCGCATTTCAAACAACGTCCGAGCATCCCAAAGACATCGCTCCCGTCGTCAGGCGAAGAGTGCGCGATGCAATTTCCAGCGGCAAGATACTGGAGAGGGCTTCAAAGGATATTCGCTGGCTTCTGCTCGATGAAAGGGATGCCGAACAGGAGTTCGAAACAGAAGTACTCTACCTTTGGGACGACAAGAAGGGGAAGGTCGCGCACGGGGTTTCATATGGGAAAGGCATCGATTGCCCCGATGAGGCGTTGGAGACCGGATACGGAAGACTACTGGAGGACTGAGCATGATTGTAATAACACTGGCGAACTGCCCTCCGGCGCTGCGCGGCGACTTAACCAAATGGCTGCAGGAGATCAGTACCGGCGTCTATGTCGGGCAGGTCAGCGCGAGAGTGCGCGATGAAGTCTGGGAACGAATAAAGGACAACGCTCAAACCGGGAATGCGACCATGGTTTATAGCACAAATAACGAGCAGCGCATGGATTTTCGCGTCCACAACACGGGCTGGCAGCCGATTGACTTCGATGGGCTCAAGCTGATGCTGCGTCCTAGACAGGCCCGCCTCCATACTCAGGACGATCTGAAAACAGGATTCAGCAACGCCGCCAAAATACGCAGGGCAAAACAAATGTCAGGCCGAAAGCGGATCAAGCTGCCCGATCGATACATAATAGTGGATGTGGAAACGACAGGGTTATCGGAAGTAGCAAATGAGATTATTGAAATAGGGGCAATAAAAGTTACTGATAAAATCATCGAATCCAGTTTCCATGCCCTGGTAAAATCTAGGCAGAGCATTCCCCCCTCTATCACAACCCTGACCGGAATAACCGACGAAATGCTGCATCGTGAAGGCAGAGAGCTTTCGCAAGTCATGCCGGAGTTTCTGTCATTCGCAGGCGACCTGCCTATGGTGTCGCACAATATTGATTTCGATTTCGGTTTTTTGCGGGCAGCCTGCGAAAAAACCGGTTTACCATTGTTCTCAAACCAATGTGTGGACACCCTGTCTCTGGCCCGGCGCACGATCAGCGATGCCGGAAACTACAAGCTATCAACGCTCATAGAGTACTTTGGGATTAAGGTAGCCGGCGTACACCGCAGCGCGGACGACTGCCTGGCAACCAAGCTGCTCTATGAAAAACTCATTGAAATATTGCAGCCGGAGGAATAGAAACCGCTTAGTTATAGGATTATCTTAGTCTGATCCCCGCAGGCGCGGGGGTGATCCCGCCGCGCCGATCTCACTTTTCGCGGCCTTGAACTGATCCCCGCAGGCGCGGGGGTGATCCGGAGCAGGGCCGCTACCGCCCCACCCCCAGCAGCTGATCCCCGCAGGCGCGGGGGTGATCCGTACGGCACGGACAACTGGTACCGGGT
>JBMNNN010000232.1:0-2511 GCA_050942555.1 Christensenellales bacterium | reverse complement strand
GCACGTGGCCCGCGCCGCGTTCATGGGATCCAGCGCGATGAACGCGTCCACCTGTGATGTGCGCGTCACCGGGATATTAAGAACACGGGCGCGCTCGAGCACCTCGTTCGCCGAAAGCGCGTACTCGATGAAGCGCATCGCCTCGTCGGGATACTCGCAGTCGCCGCCTATGAAGAGCATATTGCAGCCGCAGAACGTCGCCTCGGTCGTGTTGGACGGCGGCAGGGCGATACCCACCTTGCCCTCGTACTCGGGATTGGTCAGCATCGGCGTGAGGGCTACGTTGTTGATGAGCGTCATCGCGGCAGTGCCGCTTACGAAGGGATTGGTTTCGGTGGCGCTGAAGGGTACACTCACGTCGCCCACGAACCCCAGCAGGAATTCCAGCGCCTCAGCCTTTTCAGGCGTGTCGAGCGTGGGACTGCCGTCCGCCTCGTAATAGAGGCCGCCGTTGCCGAACACGAACACGTCGAACTCGACGAAATTCCCGGCGGAGCGCGGGAAAGCGAATCCCGACATCGTGATCGAGTCGCCCTCCTTTTGGGTCAGCTTCCGGGCGTATTCCTCGAGCTGCTCCCAGGTCGCAGGCGGACTTTCGGGATCAAGGCCCGCGTCCTTAAAAAGGTCTTTCCGGTAGGCGAACAAAAACGGGGTCGTCGAGTAGGCCAGGCCGTATATCTCTCCCTTATACGTGCCGTTTGCCAGCACGCTGGGCATCAGGTCGTCCTTTCCCTCCCATTCGTTGAAGTAGGAGGTGATGGGCTGGTAGTGTCCGGCCTCGACCCGGGCGGCCACCGACATGATGCCGTGGCCAATGATGTCGGGCCCCATGCCCGCGCTGAATAGCGAGTTCAGCTTGGTTTCCATGGCCTCGCCGATCGCCGCGTCGTCGTATTCGATGCGGATGCCGGGATTGTCGGCCTCAAAGCGCTCGATGAGCGCTCTCCAGTACGCGGCTTCGGCGGCGTCGTTGCCGATGCGCACGAAGCTGAGTGTTATTTCGTCGCCGCTCGTGCCGGGCGTCGTCGGCTCAGGTTCCGACGAGGGCGCGCCGCAGCCCGTGATCGCGGCCGCAAGCAGCAGGACTGCCAGTAGAACGGATAGTTGTTTCATCGTCGTTTCGCTCCTTTTTGCGTTACAGTTTTCTTCCATCCAGCAGCTGGCCGCTGAGCCAGCCGGTTTTCGCAAAGGGGTCGTCGCGCCGGACGAGTTCGGCATAGAGGCGGCGGCGCAGCACGGCCATCGTCCCGGTCAGGTCAGGTTCCCGGACCAGATTTTTCTTCTGCCCGGGGTCATCCGGGACGCTGTAGAGCTCGTCCGTGTCGGTCATGTTCCATACGTAGAGCCACTCGTCGGTGCGTATCGCGCGCTGGCTGTACAGGCCGAACTGCTGTCCGTTGGCCGATATGACGGCGCAGTCCCGCTCAGGCTGGCGCCCCCCCGCGATGAGCGGGGCCAGAGAGCGCCCGTGACCGGGTTTGACATCGGGCAGGCCGGCAAGCTCGCCCAGCGTCGCCCCCAGGTCGAGGCAGTTGCATACGTATTCGCGTATGCGGAGCCCTGCGCGCGCCGCGCGGGGCCAGCGGATGATGAGCGGCACCCGCGTCACGTCGTCGTAGAGCACATAGTGCTTGTCGAGCATCCCGTGGCCTCCGCACAGGTCGCCGTGATCGGTCGTGTAGATGACGATCGTGTCGTCGAGGATGCCCAGCGACTGAAGGCATCCCAGCACGCGGCCAACCGCGTCGTCAACCTGGCTGACCATGCCGTAGTAGCGGGCCACGCAGGCTTTCCAGTCGTCCCAGCCGAGGCGCTCCAGATTCCAGTTCACCCGCTGCTGGCGCTGTATGTAGGGCTTGCCCTCGAGCGCGTCGCCGAAGCTGTCCCAGGGCTCGATCGTATCGGGGTCGTACAGCGACGCGAACGGCTCCGACGGGCGACAGGGCAGGTGCGGGTCGGAAAAGTCCACCCGTAGATACCAGGGCGCGCCCCCGCCGCTGCTGCGGCGTATGAATTCGCAGGCCCTGCCCGCCAGCCAGTGGGTCTTGCTGTCTTCGAGGGCGACCGGGTTAGGCTCGCCGAACCACCCGCTGCGGTAGGAGAGGCCCGGGTATTTCCCGGCGGTCATCTGCGCATGTTCCTGCCAGCCGATGTGCTGGCGAAAACCGAAGTCGGCGGGCGAATGCGTGGTGGAGGAATTCCATTTGCCCAGGAGAGCGCACCGCCATCCGGCGCGGGCCAGCGCGGCCGTATGGTAGCCGGGATCGGGCTGCACCGTCGGGGTGGGGATAAAGTCGTTGTTCCACAGCGCGCCCAGGCTGTCGGGGGCGATGCCCGACAGAAGCGCCTGCCGGGCCGGAGCGCATACCGGCATCGGCGTGAACGCATGCTCGAAGAACGCGCCCTCGGCGGCCAGCCGGTCGATGTGCGGGGTGCGGATCGCGAACCGGCCGGCCGCGCCGGTCGCGTCCCAGCGATGCTGGTCGGCGACCAGCAGCAGGAGGTTGGGTT
>JBMNNN010000231.1:0-2527 GCA_050942555.1 Christensenellales bacterium | reverse complement strand
AAGGTCCGCAAGATCGAGCGGGACCGCACAGTCGTGCTGGAGCTGAGCGTCGCTCCCGACGACATGGGCCGCGTCATCGGCAAGCAGGGGCGCATCGCCAAGGCCATCCGTACCGTGGTCAGATCGGCTACCTCCGACTCGAGGAAACGGTACACGGTCGACATCGTCGAATGAAAAACGAGTACCTTCTGCTGGGTACGGTCACAAGGCCCAGGGGCATCCGGGGCGAGATGAAAATCAATCCCTGCACGAACCGGATCGATCGCTTTCTGGAGCTGCGTGAGGTCTGGATCAAGGAGGGAGACGAGATGGTCTCCCGGGCGGTATCCAGCGCGAATGTGAGCGGGAACAGCGTGTTTCTGTGTCTGGAGGGCGTGGAAAGCCTCGAGCAGGCCGAGGCCTGGCGGGGCACCGATCTCTATGTCCGCCGGGATCAGGCCATAGCCCTTGGCAGGGATGAGTGGTTTATCGTAGACCTTATCGGGTGCCGGGTGCAGGACGAGGCAGAAGAGACGCTGGGCGTTCTGGAGGATGTGCTTCAGTCGGGGGCGCAGGATGTCTACGCGCTGCGCTCGGCGGACGGCACCGTGCTCATACCGGCGGTGCGGGTACTGATCCGGGATGTGGATCCGGCGCGGGGCGTCATTACCGTCAGTCGCGAGCGATTCAATGAGATGGCGGTATTCAGCCGGGAGGGCCCGCGATGAAAATCCGCTTCCTGACCCTCTTTCCAGAGGTGATAGAGCCCTACATAGCGGCCAGCATACCCGGCCGGGCCCGGCACAAGGAGCTGGTCGATATACGCGTTCATAATATCCGCGACTGGACGCAGGACAGGCACGGCCGCGTAGACGATTATCCTTTCGGCGGCGGGGCGGGAATGGTCATGACGCCCCAGCCGCTCTTTGACAGCATCGACGCGGTGCGGGCGCAGATGCCCGAAGGAACGCGCGTCGTTTACCCTTCTCCATGCGGGGTTCCCTTCGACAACCGGTTGGCGCGGGAGCTGGCCGCCCTGCCCGGCCTGCTGCTGGTATGCGGCCATTACGAGGGCATCGACCAGCGGGTCATCGACCACCGGGTCGATATCGAGATATCGATCGGCGACTATGTGCTGACCGGCGGCGAGCTGGCGGCGCTCGTCGTGATGGACGCGGTGTTGCGCTTCATACCCGGCGTCGTCGGCAACGAGTGCGTCCACGACGAGGAATCCTTCGAGCGGGGCCTTCTCGAGTATCCGCAGTATACGCGCCCCGCGGTATTTCGGGGCATCCCGGTCCCCGAGGTGCTGCTGAGCGGCCACCACGCGCAGATCGCTGCGTGGCAGCGTCGGCAGTCGCTGATACGAACCGCCCGCGTCCGGCCTGATCTTCTAAAGAGCGCGCAGCTCACGCAGGCCGAGCGGGAAGAGATCGCGTCGGCGCCGGACGATTCCCGGACGGAATAAAACCGCAATGCAGACGGCGCAGGGCGGGGCTTGCCCTCTCCTTTTTCTGTTACCATCGACATTTCTGTATCAGTCTGTTATTTTATCCGGGCACAATATGCGTGCAGGCCGACCGCTGTTTTGTATCCATTGACAAATACGCAGCAGAATAGACGCGGTATCAAAATGCCACACTAGACACAAGCGGGGTGGTGTATATGGCGCGCAGGAAATGGTATGCGGCGCTGGTCGCCTTCATATGCTGTGCTTCCGCTGTGGGACTTCATTACGGACTGCGGCGGGCTTCTCCGGGCTGGCCGCGCGGCCAGCCCGGCAGCACCGATTACCCGGCCGGACGCAGCCGGGACCAGACGCTCGAGCAGGCCGGTGACCTAAGGGAGAACCCGAATGATATCAAGGTGCAGCGGGTACTCTACTATACGATGTGCGGTCACGCGATCACCCGGCATGAGCCGCCGATCGAAAACGGCGACAAAATCGATATGGACGCGCTGCGCAGAGCGAATCCCGGATGCGAGGTGCAGGCCTTCCCGTCGCATGTCCGGATCACGCACACGGTCAGGCAGTACTGCCCGAGCCATTACGTGCTGTTCCCCGACGGAGAGGATCACCTGTCGATCTACCGGAATATGACCGGAGGCGAGCAGCTTTCGCTGTGGCTTACGTTCGAGGTGGATCTGTCGGCCGCACCCCGGGCCGTGCAGGAGAGCCTTGCGTTGGGCATGCCTTTTGATACGGTAGAGGACATCGAGCATTTTCTGGAGGATGTAAGCAGCTGATGATAAGTGAGGTATGGAATATGGGAGAGATCCCGGTCCCCGGTGACACCCCCGAGCAAACGCAGGGAGAAACGCTGGACAACGTGAAGAGTACGGGCATGTCGGCGCTGCCCGATAGCAGGAACAGCCCGTTCCACTGCCTGACCATCATCGGACAGATCGAGGGGCATCTTATTCTGCCGCCGCAGAGCAAGACCACAAAGTATGAGCACATCATACCGCTTCTGGCAGCGATCGAGGAAAGCCCCGACATTCGCGGCCTGCTGGTCATACTCAATACGATGGGAGGCGACGTGGAGGC
>JBMNNN010000230.1:0-2614 GCA_050942555.1 Christensenellales bacterium | reverse complement strand
GATTTACGAACTTTAGGAACATAAAGCCAGACATTGTTCGTGTTCGTAGCATCCTTCCTTAAAAATAATACTCCTCCAGCCCCGCATCTGTTGACAGTATTCCAATTTTTGATATGATAGGTGTGGTCGGCGAGGGCAGGGAAATTGCCGCCGGCGGAGGGTTTATGCGTGTACAGTCACTGCCCGAGGCGTCCCGGTTCCGGGACAATGTGGATCGCCGGTATGTAACGCAGCTTCTCGAGGAACTCATACGGATCCCCAGCGTCACCGGGCAGGGGGACGCCGAGGAGAGGGCGGCACGGATGCTGGTCGCGCGGATGGACGAGCTGGGCATGGAGACCAGCTGTCAGCGGGTTTCTGCGGGCGGCGCGAATGCGGTCGGGCGGCTTCCGGGTGACCCGGCGGGCCCGGTCCTGATACTCAACGGCCATCTGGACGTGGTCCCGGCCGGTGAGGGTTGGACAGCCCCGGCATTCGAGCCGGTGATCCGCGACGGGAAGATATTCGGCCGCGGGGCCGCCGATATGAAGGGCGCGCTGGCCGCGATGCTGGGAGCCGCGAAGCTCATCCGCGATATGCGGCTGCCGCTGTGCGGCACCGCGCTTTTTTCATTCGTATGCGACGAAGAGGACGGGAACCGGGGCGTCGCGCGGTTTCTCGCGGATTGCCCCCCGACCGACTTCGCGATCGTGGGCGAACCCACCGGCATGCGCATCGCGGCGGCCCACCGGGGCGTCATCCGCTACCATATCACGACGCGCGGGTGCCCGAGCCACATCGGCCGTACCGACAGCGCGCAAAACGCGATCTACCGGATGGTCGGCGTACTGGAGGCCGTCAGGGCACACGACGCCGCGCTCCGGCGGAACTCCCACAGCCTTCTGCCGCCCGCGATGCTGGCCGCGACGAAAATACGGGGCGGCGTGAAGGACAACATGACGCCCGGCGAGTGCGTCGTCACGCTGGACCGGCGGCTGCTTCCCGGAGAGACCGACCGCTCGGCGACCGATGCGCTGCGGGCGGCGCTTCATGACGCTGTGCCCGGCGAGCCGCCACTCATCGAGCCGTATCTGTACATGCCGCCCGGAGAGGCCGATACCCGAAACGGACAGGTGGACGCGCTGCGGACGCTGCACCGGGAGTACTACGGCGGACCGGCGGAAATCTGCGGGTTCGGAGCCACATGCGAGCAGGCTGTCTTTCTGAATCACGGCATCAATACCGTCATATGCGGCCCGGGGAACATCGATCAGGCCCATACGGCCGACGAATGGGCCAGTCTTGACGAAATATGCGACGCGGCGGGGTTCTACGCGTGGTGCATCGCGCGCGCCGCCCTGCTTGCCAATCCGACAGCGTAAAGGAGGCAAAATCATGAGCGACCCGATGCGTCTGCGGTGTACCGGCTGCGGCACGGTCTACGATCAGGACATCTATTCATGCCCCCGGAGCGACGGGATACTGGAGCCTGTCAGGGAGCGGCGCCGCGTATCCTCTATCGCGGATTTGAAGGGGCCCGGTCCGGGCATATGGCAGTACCGCGCGCTGCTGCCTGCCGCCGGGGAGCCGGTGTCCCTCGGCGAGGGAAACACGCCGCTCATCGAGAGCCGGGATCTGGGGCCGTCGCTGGGGCTTTCGCTCTATTTCAAGGACGAGGGCCGCAACCCGACCGGCTCCTTCAAGGACCGCGCGGCCTCGGTGATGGTGACGATGGAAAAGCGGCGCGGGCCCTCGGTGCTCGTGACCAGCTCGAGCGGCAACGCGGCCTGCGCGGTCGCGGCTTACGGAAGCGCCGCCCGCATGCGCTGCGTTATATTCATGTACCATCCGACGCAGGAAAAGCTGATCACCGCGATGGCCTATCGTCCGCAAATATACCGCGTGGACACTCCTCTCGAGAGCGAAGTGCTGGAAATAGCCCGCGCGGCCTCCCGGCAGCTGGGCTGGAGGCTTCTGAATACCGCTGCGGCCGATAACCCGTTCATACTCGAGGGATACAAGACCATCGCCTTCGAGCTGTACGAGCAGATGGGGGGAGAGGTGCCCGACTATGTCGTGTGCCCATCGGCATCGGGATCGCTGCTGCTGGGCGTCTGGAAGGGATACCGCGAGCTCATGGAATCGGGGCTTACCCGCGCCATGCCCCGCATGGTGGGCGTGCAGCCCGAAAGCTGCAGCCCGATATGCCGCGCGTTCCGCGAAGGGCTGGCGGTTATCGAGCCTGGAGGCGCTCCCAACACGTGCGCCGGAGGTCTGGTGCTGGAGGATCCCGGCGCGACCGGTCAGCAGACGCTGGACACCGTGCGCCGCTCGGGCGGAGCGATGGTGGCCGTGACCGAGGAAATCATACGGGATACGCTGTACACGCTGCCCGCGCGGGAGCAGGTTTTCGGCGGGCCGTCGGGCGTCGCCGGGGTAGCCGGGCTCATACTGGCCGCCCGGCAGGGCATCATTCCGCGGGGCGCGCGGGTGGTGTGCGTCGTCAGCGAGTCGGCATTCAAGGGGCTTGCGCTGCTGCGCGAGGGATTTGAGGCGCCTCCCGTTATAAGGCCCGATATAGCGCTCGAAGCGCTGCGCGATCATGTCCGGTGAGCGGATAACTGCCTACTTTACC
>JBMNNN010000229.1:0-2647 GCA_050942555.1 Christensenellales bacterium | reverse complement strand
CGAAATTACCGATTTTTGCCCTTACCTTCGTTCCCATGCAACTCACCCATCCGGTGCAGTAATTTTGCCATGCACCCCCTCCATTTTACCATATCCTACGGGCTTTTGCTGGGCTTCCTGCCGGTTGTTGTTCACGGATTCAGGTTACTATACCGAGCTCAGGGATGATGTGTTGTGGTAATCCCTCTATCCATATTAAATCAGGCCGGGCAGCTGCCCGGCCTTACCAATCCGCCGAAAGATATTCGCTCTCCCCCGCTTCCTGTGGTTTGGGAGTCGGAACGGGTTTGTGCAGTTCCATCGTCCATTCGGGGCGGAGGGTCTTCATCTCCTGGTATAGCGCTTCGACGCTCTCGGCATAGTCCCCGAGCTTCTCGTCGTCTTCGCTGGCTTCGCTGATCGCGGCGACCAAATCGGCGCACTGGCCCCGCTCCTCCTGGGTCCAGCGGGCAATCTCGTCATTGAGCGCCGCGTAGAAGTCGTCAAGGCTCTCGCGGGCCAGCGCGTGCAGCTCCTGTTCCTTCGCTTCAATGGCCGCGGTGTCGTAGCCCGACAGCAGGCTCCGGCCTTCCGTTTCCTTACCATGAAGCGCGGCGCGGTCTTCGATATATAGCCCCTCATGGCGATCGACCATGTCGCGCGCAATGTCGGCTGTCGTAAGGAGTTTGCTGCGCGCGGCCTCGAGGCGGCCGCATTCCTCGAATATCGCCGGTGTATTCGCGCTGAGCCATGCGGCATGGGTCTCCATCGCCGCGTAATCGTTGTGCGCAAGCGCCGCGCTCAGGGCCGCTGTCGACTGGTCTATCCGGGCGCGGTCCTCGCTCCGGAGGCACTCGGCGTATCTTGTGACATTGGCCTGTGCCGAGTTCAGCGTCTTCTGCGCGTTGGTGCGCAGCGACTTTCGGTTCGCTATCTGCGCCTTGAGCTCGTTGTATTCCTGCTTGAGAGCCGCCGTTTCGTTCTCGATCAGCTCTTTGGTCTGCATATCCACAGCGTCCTCGCACCGGGCGATGCCCGACTTAAGCCGTGTGATCTCAGCCTCGGTGAGATAGGGCGCGTCCTGCGACGCAAGCATCGCCCCGACCGCTTCCTGCAGGGCGCGGCTTTCGGCGATCGCGGCCTGCAGCTCCTTGCGGATCCGCTCCAGCTCCTGCTTGATGTAGTTGACGTCTTCCTCGGGATCGTAGGTGATCGTTACGCCAAATATCTTCTTGATAAGCTGCTGCTTCTTCTGCTGGTCTATGACGTAGTAGCTGATATCGTCCATCATCAGGCTCTCGCCCTGCACGGTGTGCCGGTCGATGTTTTCGACGCCCAGCGTCAGCATGAAGTTGGCAAGGGCTGCGATCTGCACGGTTTCCAGATTCGTATAGAGCCCTTCGGTGATCGCCGCGTAGATGTCGGGTATGTTCTTAATCTGCCTGGTGGACTTGAGCTGCTGAAAAATCGCCGTCAGCATCCGCTGCTGGCGGTCGATGCGCCCGATGTCCCCGCCGGCTGAATACCGCCAGCGGCAGTAGTCCAGCACCTGCTGCCCGTTGAGCAGCTGGTAGCCGGTCTTCATTGGCCGGCCTGCCATCGTAAAGGAGATATCCACATCATACCAGACGCCGCCCATGATGTTGATGACCTGCTTGACGACGTTCATGTCAAAGCCCACATAGTAGTCGATCGGTATCCCGTCAAGGAATGCGCTCACGGTATTGACCGAGTATTTAAAGCCATCTTTGGCTGCGCCGCCCCCGAACGAAAAGGCCGAGTTGATCTTGTTGCGGGTATCCTTGTTGTATATCGCAGTATATGTGTCGCGGGGGATCGACAGCATATCCACGGTATTGTCCGTGAAATTGACCGAAACGAGTATGATCGTGTCGCTGCGGAAGCTCATACCGGCCGCGACGCGCTCGTCGCTCGAGTCAAGGCCCAGCACCAGTATATTGATCCTGTTTTTTGAGAAATCGTAATCGACCGGCGGCTCAACAGGCCGGTCGGTCGGCGGGGCGGTGCCCCCCTCGACGAGATCGCGGAGCGCCAGCGCTTTCCATTCGGGGAAATCGGGCGCAGGCGTCTCGCCGGGCCGGTTCCGCTCAAAAAGAGACCGGTCGAAAGCGCGACGGGGTATGATGATCTGCAGCGCCACCGCCGCGCCTGCCGCGATGAGCGCCCCGGCCAGCGCAAGGCTGGTCAGCAGGATCCACCTTCTGCGTATGAAATCAATAAAACCATTATTGCCATGTTTGCTCATGACGACAGTCTACCACGCAATTAATACTTTTCTATGGCTAAATTATTGTATTCCCAAAACGTTTTCAATAATCATTGACGGGATGAGCGAATGGATTGTTCCACCCAATCGAGAAAGTTACGCATTGCAGCTGGAAAGGGATAGTTTCCGAGATCATCGGGCCAAACCCAGCGCTCGCCAGCCCGGGCCGCCAGCTGTCCTGCGACGCGCACATGCCACCCGCGCATGAGCCAGACCCGGTGCGTGAACACGTGGCGGCTGTCGCCGATTTGGTCCGCCGACTCAATCCGCAGGCCGCGCGCCGACAGCCGCTCCGCGATCCGGGAGAGGGCGTCCCCGCCCTTATCATGGTCCCAGCCGGGAAACTCCCACATCCGCGCAAGCAGTCCCTTCGGCGGTCGC
>JBMNNN010000228.1:0-2656 GCA_050942555.1 Christensenellales bacterium | reverse complement strand
CGCTCGTTGCGCCCGTATGTTAGCTATTAGCGATATAGAGCCATCGTGGCCCGCAGCTCATTTTGACGGGTAAAAGGCGCTCGTAAAAAATATCTGATATTCTGACGGTATTTACCCTTTTCAGGCGGTCATATTTGTGCTATGCTATTGGTGCGGACGAAAAGCCGCATAAATAGAATAGCGATATCCTGTGGTGTTCGACGTGCTTTTTATTAAAACCCACGTAGAGGAAAAGGGAGCCCGGGTCTTGCGGCCGATGACACGCCCCCGACTGGGGGAAGCCAGAAGCCGGAAGCAGGGCACCCACCTGCTGAAGAAGCGGGTTCCTAATAGAAGCATGACGGCACCGTGGGATACTTAAAGCCCCCGCGCCAGCGGGGGATTACTATATCCGGACTTATTAGAATACTGCCCAATATGCCAGTCAATCCCATAAACAAATTGAAAACTATGAAAGAAATTCATTGAAAAAAGCGCCGTTATCCTGTAAACTGTAGCAAAGAGATTAATCAGATTAATCGGTAACCAAAGAATTGAAAATATGGGGGATCGACTATGAACAAGACACTCATAATCCAGGATGCATTTCTCAATCAGGTGCGCAAGAATCATATACCGGCGACTATCCACCTCATCAACGGGTTTCAGCTGCGGGGTATGATCAAGGGCTTTGATAACTTTGTCGTAGTCATAGAAAGTGACGGAAAACAGATGATGCTATACAAACACGCGATTTCTTCCGTAACGCCCGCGCAGAGCGTCAACTACTATACCGAGGGGCCATCCACCGAGGAAATTCCCGCTGCGCAGTGACACTATGCAGGAAAGGCCCGCTTACGGGCCTTTTTCTATGAAGGAACGGTACACAAACATGCTGCTTGATGGTATCTCTGAGTCCGCCGTCGTAAAAATACAGGAGCTAGAGGAGAGTCTGGCCGGGCGATTCGCGTATTTCGACGAAATCGGCTGCTATAACCAGAACAAGGTGCTGGAAGCTTTTTCTGCGGTCCGGGTTGAAAGCAGGCATTTTGCCCCGTCGACCGGATATGGATACGGGGACCTGTCCAGGGATACGCTGGACGCGCTTTTTGCGCAGGTCTTTCGCGCCGAGGCCGCGCTGGTACGGCCCCAGTTCGCCAATGCCACCCACGCGCTGGCCACCGCGCTTTTCGCGGCGCTCCGTCCCGGCGATGAAATGGTGTGCGCGACAGGCCCGGTTTACGACACGCTGCGGCCGGTAGTGGGGGAGGGAGAGGAGAGCAGGGGAGAGGGGTCGCTCCGCGACTTCGGCATCGGATACCATGAGATCGCTCTTGCCGAATCCACGCTTGCGGTCGATGTGGACGCGCTGCTGCGCCACATCGCTTCCCGCCCGCGCACCCGGCTTGTGTACCTGCAGCGTTCGGGCGGGTATGACTGGCGTCCTGCCCTTTCGATCGGCGATTTGCGCAGGATCATCGCGGAGATCCGGAAAAACTACCCGGATATGACGGTGCTGGTCGACAACTGCTACGGGGAGTTCGTGGAAGCGGAAGAGCCACTGGAAGCGGGAGCCGATCTCATCGTGGGCTCGCTGATCAAGAATCCCGGCGGCGGGCTTGCGCCCACCGGCGCGTATATCGCGGGACGGGCGGATCTTGTGGAGAAGGCGGCGTTCCGGCTGACCGTGCCGGGCGCCGGCGCGGAGGTGGGTTCCTACGCGGCGAGCTATCTGCCTTTCTATCAGGGTCTCTTTCTGGCTCCTTCGGCGGTCAATGCGGCGCTCCGGGGCGCGGCGCTACTGGCCGCGGCGATGGAAAGCCTGGGCTTTGCGCTGATGCCCGCCCCCAACGCCGTGCGCAGCGATATCATACAAGCGATCCGATTTGGAAACCGGGAGAAGCTGATCGCTTTTTGCCGCTGCGTGCAGGCCGCTTCGCCCGTTGAATCCCACGTAACGCCCGAACCCTGGGCGATGCCGGGCTACGCGGACGAGGTCATCATGGCCGCGGGCACGTTCATACAGGGCTCTTCGCTGGAGATGACGGCCGACGCGCCGATCCGGGAGCCCTATATCGGTTACTGGCAGGGCGGGCTGACCTATGCGCATTGCAGGATCGCGGTGATGCGGATCTATGAAAGGCTGCGCTCTGTATAACTCTGCAAATTATAACGCAGAATGTTTTTTTATTGTTCTATGTTCTTACATCGGCTTATTAATTCCATCATAAATACTTCACGGTTCACAGGTGATATATATGTCGTACCTGTAAAATAACCCTTGCCATGCTGCCTTATTTCAATGCGTTTCGAGGACAATGCCATAGAAGATAGCCTATTCTGCGAAAGCTTCACCGATTTGATTTTGTCGTAGACTATTTTTTCGACGAACGGGCCACTTCTGCAGTAAAGGTAGTCATCCCTGATTTCATAATATGTTCCAAAGTACATCCAAAGTAGAAAGCATACCACCGGGACACCAACGATATATGCAATGGTTTTTCCGTTTTGCGGCACAATCATTATGCCTGCCAATATTATGAGTATTGTTCCCCATATTAAAAGACTACTCCCAAAGTCAATCTTTGATTTTGCTCTCATTCAGTTGCCTCTTCAAGCCCATATTTACTGTCTTTACAATAACAACGTTTTCATTGTGCCGACAATCAATGATGAT
>JBMNNN010000227.1:0-2720 GCA_050942555.1 Christensenellales bacterium | reverse complement strand
TGGGTGAGCAGGCCCGCAGGGCGCAGCCGGGCTGCGGCGGGCTTATCTATCTGCCGTACCTGATGGGCGAGCGGACGCCGCACCTCGACCCGGCGGCCAAAGGGGTGTTCTTCGGGCTGTCGGCGCGGCATACGCGCGCCGATATGATCCGCGCGGTCATGGAAGGCGTAACCTACAGCCTGCTGGACGCGCTGTGCATCATCCGCGAGATGGGCGTGGACGCCTCCGAGGTGCGCGCCTCGGGCGGCGGAGCGCGCAGCCCGCTGTGGCGGCAGATGCAGGCTGATATGTTCGGGGCGCGCGTGCGCGCGGTAGAGTCGGGCGAAGGACCGGCGCTGGGCGCGGCGCTGCTGGCCGGTGTGGGCGCGGGCGTATACGGGAGCGTTCCCGAGGCGTGCGACGCGGCCGTACGCCCCGGCGAAGAGGTGCAGCCCGACGAGCGGAGCGCCCGGGTCTACCGGCGGCTCTATCCCATTTACCGGGGACTCTACGCGCAGCTCAAACCCTCGTACGACCGGCTCGCCGAGACACTCAGGGAGGAATAGATTTAAGAGCGCCCGGCGTCCGGTACAGCGCGTCGGGCTGCTCGATCAGGTATTTCCAGTAGCGGCGGGGCATCATGGCCCGCTGCAGCAGCGGATTGATGCGGCTATCGATCGCGATGATCCGGTGGTACTGCCGCCAGAGATTCTGAAAGACCGTTTCCTCGTCGTCCCAGCGCGGCTCGCCCGGCAGCTTTCCCGGGACGATGCACCAGTTGCCGCCCTCGCCCAGGGCCGACTGGCGGCGGCGCTCGTCGTGAATGATCCACGGGCTTGCGCCCATTCTCCCGGCGAAGTGCGGCGCGATCAGCGGCAGCTGGTGGTGGTCGGGGGCCATCAGCGCCAGGTACGGCCCCGAGCGTAGCCGACGGAAACGGAGAAGGCCCAGCATACGATACTGCTCGCGGGATACCTTCCGGGCGGCCTGCAGCACCGCGGCCACATGCGGATGGGTCGGGCGGTCCATGACCGAGGGGCCCCATGCAAAACCGAGCCGCAGGAATTCCAGTATCTGCATCCCCGAACCAGGCAGCTCCGAGAGCCATGCCCGCGTCACGCTGTGCATCGCCAGATCCCCGATTTTTTGCTCGATCGCGGCCATTACCCGTACGGCCTGATCTTCGCAGGTTTCGATCTCCCGGTAGCGCACCGTGAAGTCGTACTGCGCGGGCGGCCCCTGCTCGATCCCTTCGACCGCGTCGCGGGTATAGTAGGCCGTGAAAACTGCGGTCAGCAGCCCGTCCAGCGACCTGTCTGTGATATAGACGACGCCCAAGCTGCTATCCCCCCTCAGGAAGGCCCACGCCCGGGCACCCGTCGACCGGATCGAACAGCGAAAGCTGCCGGCACAGCGGGCCCAGGTCGGGACGCGCGTCGCGCAGCAGTGCCTGCCGCATCGTCCGCGCGCTCATGCGCAGTTCGGGCATCATCCTGCCCCCGCAGGTCACGAAGAAGGCGGCGCGCCGCAGCACGACGCCCAGTTTTTTGAGATCCTCGTATGTCAGGCCGCCGTATCTGCGGGCGGCGATGATGCGCCGGGCCGATACCCCGCCGATTCCCGGCACCCGCAGCAGCGTATAGAGCGGGGCGCGGTTTACCTCCACCGGATAAAATTCGGGATGGCGCAGCGCCCAGCTGCACTTGGGGTCGAGCTGCTCGTCCAGCATCGGCGACGACGCGTCCAGGAGCTCGCCCGCCTCAAAGCCGTAGAAGCGCAGCAGCCAGTCGGCCTGGTAGAGCCGGTGCTCGCGCAGCAGCGGCGGTCGCGTGATGCGCGCCAGCGCCGGGTGGCTGGAGACCGGGATATAGGCGGAGTAGTAGACCCGCCTGAGCGCGTATTTCCGGTACAGCTCCTGCGACAGCGTGAGTATCTGCCGGTCGTCCTCGGGGCTCGCGCCCACGATGAGCTGCGTGCTCTGCCCGGCGGCTGCGAATGTCGGCGCGTGCGGATACAGCCGCCTTTCCTCGGCGTTGTCGCGTATCGAGGCGGCCAGCTGGGCCATCGGGGAGAGGATCGCGCCGACGCTTTTCTGGGGCGCGAGAAGCCCGAGGCTGCGGCGCGAGGGAAGCTCGATATTGACGCTCAGCCGGTCGGCCAGCCTGCCGGCGTGGCTGAGGAGCTCAGGGGACGCGCCGGGAATGGCCTTCATATGGATATAGCCGCCGAAATCCGACCGGCGCAGCCGCGCCAGCACGTCGATCATGCGCTCCATCGTCCGGTCGGGCGTGCACTGCACCGCGGAGCTTAGAAAGAGTCCCTCGATATAGTTGCGCCGATAAAACGCGAGCGTCAGTTCGGCCAGCTCCCCGGGCTCAAAGGAGGCGCGCGGGATGTCCCTGCCGGCGGCATTGACGCAGTAGGCGCACCGATACGAGCACTCGTTGGAGAGGAGCACCTTGAGAAGCGATATACACCGCCCGTCGGCGCTCCAGCTGTGGCAGATGCCCGCAGCCACCGCGCTGCCCACGCTTTGGCTCGAACCGGGACGCTCCACACCCGATGAGGCGCACGAGGCGTCGTATTTGGCGGCGTCGCCCAGTATGCAGAGCTTCTCCATGACAGTCATAGGCTGCCCTCCCGTTCATATTATAGCACAGGTGTTCTATTATTGCAAATAGAAATTCAAACAAGGAGCGGTTTTTTGAATGGGAATAACCCTGTCATTTTTAGGCAAAAGC
>JBMNNN010000226.1:0-2728 GCA_050942555.1 Christensenellales bacterium | reverse complement strand
GTTTGTTCTCACCAGTATCGGTGCGGTGATTACAGGCCCAGGGTCGATGAAGGCTTTCTGTATACCCGATTCTCGTTCAATTCGTTGATTGGATATCCGGAAATCGTCCTGCAAATGCTTGCGTTTCTTGGCTATTCTGCCACTGGCAGGGGAAAAAGACCGCTAAAATAAACACAAATCGTCGGCCTCATAGCGCGCGCCGATCCTGACGGGAGCCGTCATCGCGCGCCCTCCAGCCGACTTATCCGCCCGGCCATACCGGCCAGGTAACAGTATTCCTCGCTATCGGCCGATATTTCCCGTAAGGAGCGGGCTTTCCGGATCGTGGGCGGCGCGTCTGCGGCGCACGCGCTCGGCGCTTCCGTTTGCGTAGCAGTAAACGCAGCCGTGCCCGCATGTGCTGTACGCGCCGATATCGACACTGCGCGCACAGCCGCAGCCCGGGCGCTGTCCTGTGTCGCGGGGTACCGCGAGCGGTTTTCCGGCTATGCGCGAAAGAAGCGCGGCGTCGATGCACCGTCCGGGGAGCACGCCACTGCCCGGAGAAAGAAGCGCCTCGCAGCAGCTTTCCACAATCAGGCCGCGCCCGCGCGCGATCGCGGCGAAGCCCGAAGCCACCTCGTGCATCTCATCGGCGGTCGCCCCGCGTAACCGGTGCTGTATGAGCGCGCGGCGGTTGCGGGCATATGTATCGAGGAAGCTCATCACGCATTTGTCGGTATACGCGCACAGCTCCCGCGACAGCCGGTCGAACTGCTCCAGATGATAGCCGGGCGGCGTCCGCTCCGACAGCACGACGGGATCATAGCGCCAGATGACCCGGTGGCGTCCGATGCGGCCCGACAGCTCCCGGAACGTGTCGATACGCGCCGCCAGTTCGGGCAGACCGGGCTCCAGCGGCGGGCCGTAGGGATTGAGCGTGAACTGGAAGTAGAAGGGCCGCGGCGCGAGCGCGGGCAGCACCGGCAGGAACGGCGTGGCGTTCTTGGTCCACAGCACGACGCCGTCCACCGCATCGGCAGACAGGTCCACCCGGATGACGCTGCGCGGGCGATAGGGCTGGCGCACCAGCACCTCGCCGTCCCGGAGCCGGGCCGCGAACCAGGCTGCGTAGAAGGCCGGTATGTCGGTTCGGCGGCTGGCGCTTACGATCACCGGGGCACCCCTTCTTTAGTCCTTTATAAAGTACAGCCCCCGGACGATGTCCATGAGCGCCTGTTCGTCGCAGTACCAGGCCGATATTTTGTCGATGGTCCTGTTTTCTCCGGGGAGCGTGACGGTGTTGATCTCCTCGAGATTGAGATCCTTGAGAAGCAGGGCCAGCACGGCCATCTGTTCGGTGGACAGGTTCGTGTCGAAATAGTATTTCGCCGCGTCGTAGAGCCTTGGAACGTACTCGATCGGATTGCGCCGCTTGATATCGGCGAGGAACTTCAGCACGAACTCCTGCTGCCGCCCTATTCGCGCGGGATCGCCTCCTACGTTCTTGCGGGCGCGCACGTACTCGAGCGCCTGCCGTCCGTCAAGGCGATAGGTACCCGACGGGATCTGGGCGGCCTGCGCCACGTCGGGGCTGACGCTCATCGTAATCCCGCCCACGCAGTCGATGATATCGATCATCCCGTCCATATCAAAACCGATATAGTATTCGATCGGTATGCCGCCCATCAGATACGACAGCGCGTCCATCGTGTTACGGTAGCTGTACCTGGTGCGGCCCTGTCCGTACGCGAAGGACGCGTTGATGCGGTTCATCTCGTAGGATACGATGGTTCCGTCCCTGTCCACCCGCTGTACCATCGTATAGGTGTCGCGGGGCACCGAGAGCAGCGTCGCATCGCCTGTTTCGGTGTCGATGATGCCCAGTATGATGGTGTCGGCGCGAAAGCCCAGCGGGCCGCGCTCTTCGAGCACGTCGATGCCCATGAATGCGACCGTGATGATGTCGTCGTTGAAGCGGTACCCCTCCGAAGACCAGCGAAGCCGCACATCGCGCTCGTCGTCCGGGACCGGGGTGACCGCCACGCCCGGCTCGACATCGGTGAGGTCCTGCGTAGCGGGAACCGGGGCCGCGGTCGTATCGGGCGCTTGCGTGCCGAGCTGGCCGGTTTCCCGGGGCACGAAAAGGCTGGCCGGGTTGTTTTTCGCCTTATAGATGAGTACCGCCGCGTAGCATCCCAGCGCGACCGCCGCGGTCATGAGCGCCGACAGTATGATAACAAGCGCCCTGGGAAGAGGTTTGCGGGAACGGGTACGACTGGTCCGGCTGTACCGGGGATTGCCCCCCTGTCTGATGCTCATGGTCAAGACTGCCTTTTCTCTTAAGAAAAGTTTCCTCCGTGCCAAATATACCCCATTTTACCGCAGCCGCAGGAAATTAGCAACCAAATGGGACAAACTGGTTACACGATCTTTGCCTCTGTGAGAGAACTGCGGGGAATCCCCGACGACCCCCGGCGCTTTGCGCATTTTCTCGCAGAAAGTGGCACTCGCTAAGCCCATATAACAGCTCTGTAAAAGCGAAGGTTTATTCTCGGTTTATTCACATTCTGAAAAAGAAGATGACGCTCCGCTGGGGTACCTTTCTGCCTTGATGCAGAAAGGTACCAAAGAAATCAGGATGTTTCAAGTCGGCCCCCGGCACTAAAATCAGCCCTACTGATAATGAAAAAATGAACTACCACTTTGATTTTAGTGCCGGGACGAGAACAGCCCTCCTCCGCGTATG
>JBMNNN010000225.1:0-2768 GCA_050942555.1 Christensenellales bacterium | reverse complement strand
CATCGCGGTGGCCGATGTGATGGAGGAGGCAGGGCGGGAAACATGCCGCCGCATCGAGGCCGAAACGGGTGCGCGCTGCCTGTTCGTGCGCACCGACGTGTCAAACCGGGAGGACGTGGACGGCCTTTTCGACGCTGCGCTCAGGCAGTGGGGCACGGTGGATATACTCTACAACTGCGCTGGGATCGTTACCACCAATACGCTGGAGCAGTCGGACGAGGCCGCGTGGGACCGGGTGATGGACATCAATCTCAAGGGCACGTTCCTGTGCAGCCGCAGGGCGTATGGCATCATGAAGGACAAGCGATCGGGAAGGATCATCAACACGGCGTCGATATCGGGACGCATCGGCGGCATCGCCAGCGGCGTCGAGTATATCGCGTCCAAGGGCGGCGTCATCGCGCTGACAAAGGGGCTGGCGAAAAAGGCCGCGCAGTACGGCATCACCGTAAACGCAGTATCTCCCGGGTTTGTGCTGACCGACATGGCGAAGAACTTTTCGCATTTCGACCCCGCCTCCGTGCCGCTTGGCTATATCGCCGGGCCGGCGGAAATCGCCGATGTGGTGGTTTTCCTGGCCAGCGATCTGTCGCGGTATATGACAGGCTGCACGCTGGACGTGACGGGCGGGGTTTATATGTCCTAACATGCGCCGCGTAATGCGCGAATGGCAGGCTTGAAGGAGGTTTGGGATTTTGAGCAATATCACGCTGACAAACGAGTTACTCACCATAGAGGTGAGCCCCGTGGGAGCCGAGCTTCGGTCGATTCGCGCGAACGCGACGGGCATATCCTACCTGTGGCAGGGCGACCCGGCCCACTGGAAACGGAGCGCGCCTACGCTCTTTCCGATCGCGGGACGGCTGGTAAAGGGCTACTACACGCACGAAGGACGCCGCTACGAGCTTCCGATACACGGATTCGCGGGCAGCGCGGCGTTCGATGTGGATCGCGCCGACGCGCGCGAGGCGGCGCTCATACTCGCAGCCGACGACACGACCCGCGCCGCCTACCCGTTTGATTTCAGGCTCGAGGCCGTTTTTACGCTAAATGGGGCGCGCCTGACGGTCCGGTACACGGTCTGCAACGAGGGCAGCGCGCCGATGCCCTATTCGATCGGAGGGCATCCGGGCTTCAATATCCCGTTTGTGCCGGGAACCAGTCCGAGCGATTACTATATCGCGTTCGACGATCCGGGAGACCCCGACGTCTATGATCTGAAGGGCGGATACTGGACCGGAAAGATACTGCGCCTGCCCAGGCGGCCTGACCGGATCCCGGTTGCCGAACCGGTATGCGATCAGGATACGCTGCTCATGGGCGGGCTGGCCCGCCGCAGCGCGCGCATCGGATGCGCGGGAAGCACCCACGCGGCGCGCATGGAATTTGACGACTTTGAATTTTTCGCGCTGTGGCCGCCGCCGGGAAGCGGCAGCCCGTATATCTGCCTGGAGCCGTGGAACGGCCTGCCGCCGCGCATAGGCGGCAGCGATGCGCTCGCCGAACGGCCCGGCATACGGATGCTGGGGCCGGGCGAGCGGTCGGTACAGCAGTACGCGCTGACGTTTGCGTAGCCTACTGCGCGCAGTATTCCTCGGCGTTCACGAGCACCTGCTCCAGCACCGACGCGCAGTACCCGCAGCGGTCGCAGCGCTTGTCGCAGCGCAGCACGGTCTTTGCAAAGTCGGCCGGGAACCGCTGGTTATCGAGTATATACGGATACAGCACCCCCGAGTGGTTGGGCTCGAGAAGGTCCAGCGTGTTGCCCGCGTGGCGGCCCGACAGATAGGCGTGCACGATCCGCTCGGGCAGAGCGTTGGTGCGCGTGGCGAGCTTGACGACCGGAAACCAGTCGTCGTATAACGCGATGTCCTCGGGCCGCACATAGCTTTCGTCCCGAATCAGCGAAACCCATTTCTCCGGGTTTTTCAGATAGTCCCAGCATACGCCCTTGAAGGTGACGGCGTTGTCCACCTTGCGTATTTCGTTCTCGTGGGCTACGAGGTTGTCGTGAAAGACATGCGCCGAGCAGTCGTTGAGGCAGCCGCTATTAGCGAGCAGATAGAGCTTCTTCCCGCGCGCGCGGCACCATTCGAGATTGCGCACGATGCGCTCCTCGTTCCGGTTAAACTCGCGCTGCAGGTAGAACCCGTCGAACACGTCGGCGACATAGTCCATTCCCTGCGTGGTGCCGATGTCCATGTTGACCGACGCGCGCACCTCCAGACCCTCGAAGTTCTGGTGGATGAACCGGGCGATGAGCGGCGAGGTCGTCGTCACCGAGGGTGGCGCGAAGCGCGAGCCGATATAGTCGACGATGTCGCCTACGGTCTGAAAAAGATATTTCGACAGGCTGTACTGCCCGTAGCAGTTGCCGTTCAGGAGCAGATTGAGGCCGAGTCCCGCCCTGCTGAATATCTCAAGGTCCTCGATCAGACGCTGCTGCGCCTCCCAGGGCTGATAAAGCTCGTTCACCGTGAACGGATTGCGCCCGTTGGGCATGTCCGACCACGGGAAATATATTTCAGATATCGAATCGCTGTGGCTTACCAGCAGATCGCGGAAGCGATTTGTCTCGGTAAGCTGATAGCCGACCATGAATTTCATTTTGAAACCTCATTTCTGTATCGGATAGGATCATCGTAACATGTCGCACCGCGCTTTTCAAGCGTGCTATACAGACATTAATTACATCCTGAATCCGTAATCCCCACCCCTTGCGGGAGTAGATTGACCAATATTAGCTCAGAAATCGGTTTGTTAGCCGG
>JBMNNN010000028.1:0-15980 GCA_050942555.1 Christensenellales bacterium | reverse complement strand
GTCCACGATTTCGGTCGCCCGCAGGTATCTGACCGAGAACGACAGCGTCCTCATCATCGACGATTTTCTCGCGATGGGCGAGGCGGCGCAGGGGCTTGTGGACATCGTCCGTCAGAGCGGCGCCAATGTCGGCGGCGTGGGTATCGTGATCGAAAAGGGATTCCAGCCCGGCGGCAGGAAACTGCGGGAGCAGGGCGTACGCGTCGAGTCGCTGGCTGTGGTCAGCCATATTACCGATCAGGGGGAAATTGTCTTTCAGGACGATTCTACCATAGATTAACCAGTAATAAGAGGAGGAGCAAACATATGAAAAGAAAGGGTATGCTGGTGCTCGTTATCGCGATGCTGCTGATCGGATCCGGACTCATGACGGGCTGCCAGGAAAGCAACGATCCCAAGGATTTCAAGGTCGGATTCATATACGTGGGACCGATCGGTGACGGCGGATACACCTACGCGCACGACCAGGGCCGCCTCTATGCCGAGAAAGAGCTGGGCATCACGACGGTTTACGTCGAGAACGTTCCCGAGACCAGCGAGTGCGCGACGCAGATCGAGAACCTCGTCAAGCAGGGCTGCGACATGGTATTTGCGACCAGCTTTGGCCATATGCCCTACATCAAGGAAGTCGCCACCAAGTACCCGAACGTCATATTTGAGCACTGCTCGGGCTATGAGATGGCCGAGAATCTGGGCAACTACTTCGGCCGCATGTACCAGGCGCGGTATCTGTCGGGCATAGTCGCCGGGAAGGCCACGAAGAACGGCCAGATCGGCTACGTGGCCGCCATGGCCATCCCCGAAGTCATCCGCGGCATCAACGCCTTCACGCTGGGCGCCCAGTCGGTCAATCCCGATGTGACGGTGCAGGTGGTCTGGACCAACTCCTGGTACGATCCCACCGGGGAGAAGATCGCGGCCGAGAGCCTGCTGGCCGCGGGCTGCGACGTGATCTCCCAGCATATCGACACCGCCGAGCCGGTAGCCGCCGCCGAGGCGCATGGCGCGTTCGCGGTGGGTTACGACTCCCCGATGGGCGACAGCGCTCCCAACGGCTACCTCACCGCTCCGCTGTGGAACTGGGGTACCTACTACGCGAAGACCATCAAGGCCGCGATGGACGGAACCTGGAAAGCCGAATCCTACTGGGGCGGCATGGAGGACGAAATCGTCATGCTCGACGCGTTCGGCCCCTCAGTGACCGACGAAACCAAGGCGCTCGTCGAAGAAGCCAAAGCCAAGATCATCGACGGCTCGCTTATCGTATTTGCAGGGCCCATCTATGACCAGAACGGCGACCTGAAGGTAGCGGAAGGCGCTTCCCTTACCGACGCCGAAATGCTCTCGATGGAGTGGTTCGTCAAGGGCGTCATCAGCCCCTCCGAATGATTCTCTAACAGACAGACATGAACCGAAAGAGCCGCGCAAAGCGGCTCATTCGGTTTTCTGGGATACTGTATGCTCTATGCTCTACCCTTCATATCGTCCACACCCCACTGGTGCATGAAACGGCAGATGGGGTCGTCTTTATGATACAGTTTTTGGCTCTGAGGACTGCCATAGCGGAGGGTCAATTCTGAAATCGGCATCGCTCGGTTTGCTATCATGCCTGGCGTGCGCTATTCATTCAATCGGCAAATGGCGGCAAATGGCGACACCCATAAAGCATAGCTGATACTACGCCTTTCAGAGCCCACATTACCGATGAACTTCGGGGAGATGAACTCCCATTAGGCTCCGCACAACGTCTCGCCATTATCTAATTGAACGGAGCAAAGCATTTTGCTAGACTTAAATACGCCAGATATAAACACATCAAGCCCTCCGATAAATCCAGTATAACATAGCGTGGTTTAAGTCCAAGAAAAACCAAGATACAATCGTTAGAACTGAAGACTCCAAATAGGTTGAGCGCAGATGGATAATCATGTTATAATATGATAAAAAATAAGAAAATAAGACAACAGATGGTTCTCTGTACCGTTTTTGGTGCATAGCTTTTGCTATAATCATGTAATAACGGGGCCGTGTCCTGCACAGGATCATTCCCGCGCTATCTGCGTACCGCCGCCTGCCGATGCCGAGGGGATCAAATATGGAACCAAACTATGATGGCCGGACAGAATATAAGCCTCTCTTGCTGCTGCCCAACGTCAGCTATCCGACCTACCAGCTTTATGCCGAGGCGGGGCGGGGCAAGACGCCCAGGGACACGGTTCTTCTGATCGCCATACTGGAGGCGATGCAGTGGCTGCGCCAGCGGTTCAGGGCCTTTGATATCCCGCCGGAAATAGACTGGCCCGACGCTTCGCAGTATGAACGCGTCGATCTTCGCGCGTTCGGCTCCTTTTATATCAGCGCAGGCTACAAGGTCGAGGTGATCTGGCTGCCCGATGAAAGGATATGGACGCTGCAGCTGACAGAGCCCGACCTGGGTACGAGACCCGGCGTGCCCAATGAGGGCAGGCCGCCCGTGCCAGGCCGTTTATTCGAGACCAATATCGCCTACAGGATTGTTGCAGACCGCGTGGAGTGCGGGTTCCGCACCATCGTCTCCGAGCCGGTCGGGACAGGCGGGGCGTGCGAGGTTTTCCGCCTCGCGTTTATCAAGAATCTGGCGCGCAACCCAATCGTCGGATTGCGGCAGGGATGGCCGATTCGCGATACACCGCATTCCCTTGACACCGTTTCGGCTATCAGGGCGCTGCAGAATTGGCTCAGGGACCGCTCGCGAATGATGCCGGCCGTCGTCGTCGCCGAGTGCGGCCTCAAAGATATTTCACCCGCAGCGCTGCCTTCCTTGCCCGAGCCCGGACTCCTTACGTCGCTCGACCGCATACCGATGCTCGACGAGAATCCGCCCAGGAAGCAGAAAAGGCGTGAGCTGCCCTTAGATATTTCGCAGCTGGCGCGGTACAGGATGGGATATGCCCAGTTCTTCACGCTGCCTGCTGCCCGGATAGGGGATTTCCGAAAAATCACCGGACAAGCCATCGGCGCGGGCGATATACTCGTACTCGAGCCCCTCGCATTCGGGGGCAAATTGGTTCGTCATGCTTCGGGACGCATAGAGGCAAACCCGGAACGTGTGCGTAAACGGCTCGACGATTTTATCCAAAACTACCCGAAAAACAAGCCGATGCAATTTGGCAGCGCGGTATTTTTACCCGGAGCAAAGCAGATCGACCGGGAAAAGGCGCTCGGGCTGAGCCATTCCAGGGAAGAGCTGCTGCGCGCCTTTGATGAGAAGCTGCAGGCTGCCGAGGAGCGGCATGCCGTAAAAATGAGCGAGATAGAGATGAAGTGCGCCGAAAAAGACGAGGAAATACAGCGCCTGAACGGGAAGACCGAGCAGCTGAATAAGAAACTTGCAAAGATGAAACAGGATTGTATCCGGAGGCTTGCGGAGGCGGAGGAGAAAAGCCGCGCGATCATCTCGGCCAAAGACGAAGAGATCGAGTGGCTTCGGGCGCGGCTCGACCGCCCAAAGCGGCAGGAAGAGATCATCGAGTGGGGCGAGCGCCATTTTCGCGGGAAGCTGCTGTTTTATGAGAGGGCGCGAAACGAGATGGATGCGCTGCCGCCCAATTCGGTGAATGTGGAGCTGCTGTGCGACGCGCTTGCATTTCTTGCGACGGAATACCGCGATAATCTGCTTGGAATCATCGACGACGACGAGATGAAGCGCCGCTGCAACCGGAGATACGGCCGTCCCTTTGACGTAACGCCCGTAGGCAGGATGACGCTCGATATGTACCGCGAGGAATACCGGATCAAATACTATATCGGCTACAAGGGAAAGCCCGTGGAATCCCCTCTCGATCTCCACCTGCGCGTCGGCGTAGGGAATAACCTTGTTCGTATCTACTTCCTGTATGACAAAGAGAAAAAACTGATCGTCGTAGGCTCGCTCCCGCAGCATTTGGGGACGGTGAGCAGGTAATGCGCGGAGGCCCAGGGTGGACTGCTTTGGTCGACAGTGACAGTGTAGCGTTTCATTCACCGCTGGCTCGGCGGACACACGAAGGGGGAGGGGATGAAGATGGGTGGACGAGCTACTTCGCCATTCGATCGTCTCAAGCGGCGTATTCTGAGGGAATTTCCCAGAAAAAAACTTATTGGAGATATCATTATTTCAGATGATGAATATTTGCTGCTGAAAGAATATCTCCAGAATATATACAAAAGCATCAGCAGGGGTGGCTTATCCACTTCGGCCGACCCGATGCTGGCGGTTGCGCTTGTCCAGATAGGGATTCGGTATTATGATGCGAATTACTGGAGTCACGTGGCACGAGAAGCGAATGCTACTTTATGGTATGGGAGTTTAGGCTTAAATACAAACACTTATAATGAATTAAGAAATCGCTTTGCAATTACTTTAAAAAAATACAATAAGCATTTATTTGGTGCAGGCAATACCGTACAAAACATATTATATCACGGGATGGTTTCCGATCATTATACGGACGATTTTTTCGATTTTCTCTTTGCTTTTTATCGCATCGATCTGAACCGCGATTTGCAACAGCTGGATAGGGAGAAAATGAGGAATCTATTGCAGGTAATGCAGCGGAGGGATAACACCGAGCGCACATATCAACTCGTTTCACATACAGCAGACGCCATCATCAGCAACCCCGCCGGATGCAGGAGCCGCATCAGATGGCTGCTTTGGCTGATGGACAGGTGCTTTTGGGAAGGGACTGTCCCCTTTCGTCCTGTGAAACGGCTTACAAGGCGCTTCTTCGAGTGGAAAGAGCAATCGGAAGATTTCAGGATAGAGTATGAAAAGTGTCATAGTGGCGGGCTTAACGTCAGGGGCGAAAAGTACTTTTCTGCTCCGCGTCTGAAATGCGATTTCAGAGCCGCGATCCCGGCTATTAACATCGTTTTTGCACCGCAGATCATCCGAATCGATGATCTGGAGAATCCGGGAGATGTATATTGGCGCGTACAGTGCGGACGAGCCGTTCGGACTATAAAGGTTGCCTTAACGCAAGCGGTGACCGGATACCGGACGCAGGAAGCGCAGTTGCCCATCGATGATGATGCCGTTTTCAGCCGGCATGATATAGATCTATTGTGTGGCTCGAGAAAAATAAGGCATTTCCGAATACATGGCGACTGCGTACGCTTTTTTGATCGGGGTGGCAATTTCGTCCATGCCCGTTTATTGCCCGAAGGAGAAATGTATGCCCTGACCGCTTTTAATGACCTGGTTGTTTCAGAGGCTGCGGACGCCAGCGAGCGCCGCGGCAGCTTCACGCTGACACATTTCGATTTTCAGATTGGCGATATCGTGCGGCTTCCCGATGGCAATCTGGTATCCGTAGGAAAAAAGGCCGAAGAAGGCTTGATTCCCCGTTACCGGGTGCATGGCACCTGTGCGCTGAAGGAGGATCGGAGGATACCGGTTTATAAGAAACCCCCTTCGCTGTTTATAAAGATGCAGCCTGCCCAATCTCCAGGAACAGCGGTTGTCGTCAATGGGAAAGTGCATAAGTTTCTGGACACGGCGACGGTATTCACGCTCCATGACCGGTCCGGTGATAGCGAATATGTGATTAACCTGATAGAATACGGATGCAAGGAGGACGGCCTGTATGAAATCTATATTGATATACCACGTGACAGATCCCGCCGTTACTGGGAGTTTGCATTAATAGATGGATTCAGCTTTGAGTTCGAGGATGCTCCCTATGTCTTCGCGCCGCGAGGCACGCTTCGGTTACCCGATTTTCTTAATATTTCTGCGCCTGACGACGAAAAAACACCTGGTGAAAATGGAATTAATTTTACGATCAATGCCCAGTCCGATTACAAAGAGGCCACCGTGCATACCAAAAATGCATCCATCATCGTCCAGTTTGATCTTCCTGTCTTCCGGTGGAAATTTGACGAAGGCGCTTGGCGGATCGACAGGCCTCCCGCGCTGTGGCATGGTGATTTTCCGACCTATTTATACCTGAAATACCCGTGCGAAAGCATAAAAATACGCATGGATGATCCATCGCAGTCAGTCGGCTACCGCAAGCGAATCAGTACGGGTTGCTTTTCTTGCGATTTGACCCGCTTCAAATCATGGTTTAACCGGGAGCAGAGCTGCCAGAGGATGTTCATTGGTCTTCCCGACAGTGAAGTCGAATTCGCTACCATCATCACGCGTAGCACCGTCACCTCGTCGGTCATCACGGGAGACTACGACAGGGGAGTTCTGCTGGGAAGTTTCGAAATTACCGGTAAGGCCGAGTACTATGCCGATATTTACTACGGGGAAAAGCTCATTGCCGACAAAGCGCCTATTCGCAGCGGTAGGCTTGAAATACCCTGCCAATTGGAGAGCGGAAAATACAGCATTACAGTATTCGAACGCGAGTCCAACGAGACCGGATTTGACTTTGGAAACTACGAAAAGATCGCCCAGCTTGAACAGGAGTTAATGAATCCAAATGATCTGAGCGGCGCGTGTCTGGAATTGCTCTCTATCAGAGAAATAAAAACAAACGCGCTGGCGAAACCGCTGCGCGCACGGTATATGGTGACAAACCTTCGTCAGCGTGATCATATTGACCGATGCATATATGACGGGCGTATGATTTCAATTAATTTTTCTGGACAGCAATCGTATCTGGCAGAGGTATGCGTTGATTTTTATCATCTCGATAAACCCAATTACTGCTATATTTTCTTACCCGATGGAGAGGAGGAAATGGAGTTTTTATATGATGAAAAAACGAATCTTCTGGTTGTGGAGGAGAACAGATCCCTCCCCCGGTCCGTGCGATATAGGCGCTATACCTCGATCTATCCGGAAGACTATGTATACGAGGTTAATACTACAGACCGGGCATATAGCCACAAGATAGACTGGTATGGTGAGGTAGGATACACCCGTAATGAACGGCGTTTCAGAGAAAAAGAAAAAGTGGTTTTTATCTCAGAGTATAAAAATAAGTTCGGGGTATCTATCGATAAACTGAATCTATCAGAAAGAACATACAATTGCCTGAAAAAAGCGGATATTCATTTTGTGGGGGACATCATACGGGTTCCTCTATCGGCTTTACTCAAAATCCGGAACCTGGGAAAGCAGGGTGTTGATGAAGTAAGAATGCGCTTGTCAGCGATGGGAATAAAAATTTAGGAGGGTAATTATGTCATTATCGCCGATAGTAGCATCAAAACGCATCACTGAAAAATACAAGCGATATCTTAGAACGATATTTCCGATCTCTGATAGGGTTTATGCGCGCCAGTTTGAGGAGGCACTCGCCGATGAGAGCGCATACGAAGCCGGACCATACTTGAGCGTAACCGATTCTTTTATCAAGGGTTCCAGCATCCGTGAGCTTGTGGATAGCGGAATCCTTGCGGCCGGCTTTGATAAGATAAACATGCCCTATGACAGACCGCTGTACAAACATCAGCAGATCGCTGTGGAAAAGTCCTGCCGCGGCGGTAATATCGTTGTTTCAACAGGTACGGGCTCCGGCAAGACCGAATGTTTCCTGATCCCGATATTTTCTCATCTGATTAGAGAGCTGGCGACAGGAACGCTTTCGAAGGGCGTTCGGGCGCTCATCATATACCCGATGAACGCGCTGGCCAACGACCAGACTGAGCGGCTGAGAAAAGTGCTGGCCGATATGCCGCAGATTACGTTTGGCAGCTATACCGGGCAGACTAAAGATCGATACGAGGAAGCGCTTGCGGAATACAAGGCGCTTAACGACAACAAAACGCCCTTAAGAAACGAGCTGATATCCAGGGAGCAGATCCGCGAAGTGCCGCCGCACATACTCATTACCAATTACGCGATGCTCGAGTACCTGATGATCCGGCCCCATGAAAGCGTCTTTTTTCTTGATGAATATGCCAAACGGTGGAAATTTGTCGTACTGGATGAAGCGCACGTATACAACGGATCTACAGGCATCGAGGTATCCATGCTGTTACGCCGCCTGAAAGCCAGGCTGAAAAACGACAGCTTGCAGTATATCCTTACCAGCGCCACGCTGGGCGGTGACGGGGATAACAAGGATGTCGCCGAATTTGCCCGGCAGCTGTGCGATAGTCCCTTTTACCCCGAGGACGTAATTAGGGCGATGCGCGTCATACCATCATACGAATGTGCTGCATATACGCTTCCTTCTAAATTCTATACCGAAACGGCGGAAATGCTGCGCCGAAACGCAAAAGAACCGGAATTGTTCCAGTTGATTGAAAAGTATACGTCGATTGACAAGGACAAGCCATATGCCGAATTTCTCTATAATGTTGTAGAGCGCGATCAAAGCTACCACAAAATGCGCCGATACCTTAAAGAGCCTCAAACAATATCTTCATTGGCGCATCTGATGTCGTGGAAGCAGGATGAGATCGTGGATTTCGTCACTGTTGCCTCTCAATGTAAGAAAAACGAAGACCGTCTCTTTGACGCCCGATACCATATGTTCCTGCGCGCAACAGACAGCGTGTTTATCACGCTGGCTCCGAACAAAAGGCTTTTTCTAAACCGGAAAAATATGCATTATGAGGGAGAAGAGGAGTTCAAGGTATTTGAAATAGCCACCTGTACATCGTGCGGCGCCATTTACCTGAGCGGAAAGGTTGTGGATGGGCGTCTGGAACAGAACAATGTGATGGATGAAAATTCCCCCAGAGTGTTATATTTGCTGTCTGATCGCATATCTGATATGGATGACGATCATCCGCTTGAGCAGGAGAATATCGAATCCGAGGAATACGAGATATGTGCCCGGTGCGGTCATTTGCGCAGCCCGGGTATCAGGGGCAGCTGCTGTGAACATGGAGAGCATTCTTATGTGCGGGTATTTCGAGTCCGGGTGAGCGAGCGGACCAAAGTGCTCACAAAATGCCTTTCTTGTGAGAAGGTCAGTTCGTATGGCGTGCTTCGCATGTTTTTCACCGGTCAGGAGGCGGTAACCAGCGTAATCGGAACGGCTCTTTACGAAGAAATACCGTCGCACAAGATAACACAAGAATATGTCGCCGTTGAAGAAGATGACACCGGATTTGGATTTGCAGCTCATGTCCCGCAAATTTACAGGAAGGAAAGGGCAAAGCAGTTCATCGCTTTTTCCGATAACAGGCAGGCCGCGGCCTTCTACGCCAGCTATTTAGATCAGACGTACAGGTCGATATTGTATAAGAGGCTGATTGTAGAAGCGCTCAAGGAAATTCCCCACGGCGTAAAAAAATCCGTTGCCGAATTCGCCGATGATCTGATATGTCAGTTCGAACACTATGGCATCGCTATGGGCAAGAACCAATCCTCTACCAAAGAAGCGTGGAAAGCTATCCTGGCAGAGATGGTGAATAATAACGACTCGAATTCGCTGTATAGCTTAGGTATGTTGGAATTATCGGTTAACGATGAGCGAATCGTAGCGAACAACAAGCTGGAGCTATCCAAAGAGGATGTTGCCGCATTGTACAGTGTACTCGCGTTGGGAATGATGGCTGATGCGGCCCTGATGTATCCAATTAACCTGACCCGTGCCGACAAAGAGTATTTTACCTATAGCGGAGTCGAATACTCGTATACCTTATCCGATGCAAACCCGAAAGCATATCAGAAATCATTTATACCCACAAAAGCCCACAGGACAAACAAACGGCTCGCTTATTTGTTACGGGTTCTTGAGAAAAAGGGTAAGCCGGTTACCCGCGAACGAGGTGTGTTTATACTGGAAAAGATCTGGCAAAATGTATTTTGCGATGCGATTTCAGGTTTGGCTTCACTGAATAGGAATGGTAATGGCGCATTTCGCCTTAATGTCGAACAGCTCCGTATAGGAACGGGCGGTGAATGGTATGTATGCTCCAAATGCCACAAGACCACCCCGCATAACGTCGCGGGAGTATGCCCAACTTTTGAGTGCGACGGAATGCTGCAGCCTGCCATTTTAACCCAGTTGTTCGCCGATAACCACTATTACCGGCTGTATCGGAATCTCGATATACGGGAGATGCGGGTAAAAGAGCACACGGCGCAGCTGGACAGGGAAACAGCCTACGAATACCAAAAACAGTTCCAGCAAAAGCAAATCGATGTATTGAGCTGCTCTACGACCTTTGAGATGGGCGTCGATGTGGGCACACTGGAGACGGTTTTTATGCGCAACATGCCGCCTTCGCCGGCCAACTATGCCCAGCGTGCGGGACGAGCGGGGCGCAGTAAGGAGACGGCTGCATACGCTATAACGTTTTGCAACAAGAGCAGCCACGACTTTACATTCTTTAAAAATCCCGGCGATATGATCAACGGCAAAATACTGCCACCGAAATTTGTCATCGAAAACGAAAAAATAGCCATACGGCATGTATACGCTTCTGCATTCGGATTTTTCTGGCGTCAATATCCCCAGTATTTTAATAAAGCTGCCGATATGGCAGAGGTTCAGGGGCATGAAGTTCGCGGAATAGATTGCTTTAAGAGATTTATACAGAGTAAACCTGAGGATTTGAAGGAGTATTTGCGCAGGTTTCTTCCGCGGCGTTTGGTTGAGCGCTTTGACATCGACCGCTTTGGCTGGATTGACGGTCTGGTGGGCGAAGAGGGGGCACTGACCAAAGCAGTAGAGATATACGAGTATGAGGTGGGCATACTCGAAGAAGCCAGGGAATATGCGAGAATGAAGGATCTCAGGGTCGATGGGCTGAGCGCCCGGCTGCGCGTATACCGTAACGAAAAAGTGTTACCCTTCCTGTCGCGCAGGAACGTCCTTCCTAAATATGGTTTCCCCGTAGACACTGTGGAGATGATGGCGATAGATCGAACGGGCAGCGGCAATTTGGGCATTCAGCTCCAGCGGGATCTGTCGATGGCCATATCCGAATACGCGCCCGGTTCTCAGGTCGTAGCGAACGGGCGGCTGCTTACCAGCCGATATATCCGCAAAATCCCACGGATGTCATGGAAGATGTTCGATTACGTGCAGTGCAAGTGTAATACGCTCAATATTGCTCCGAACACCGGCAATCCCGCAGAGTCAACCCTTACCGTCTGCAGCCAGTGCGGCAGCAGTCTGGGGCACTATATCAGGACATTTTTAATTCCCGAATTCGGGTTCGAAACAGACGGGAATTGTGACGAGAAGCCGGGTCTAACCAAGCCTGAACGCACTTACAGAAGCGAACCGGCATTTTTGCGGTACGTCGATCAAACACAAATGCACGAATATCATATCGGGTCTGCTGATATAAGGTTGTCGATCAGCGACTTGGGTGAAATGGCAATGCTGAACGATTCGAATTTCTATGTGTGTGAAACATGTGGGTACGCCGATTTGAATGAATCCTGCTACATGAGCAAATGCAAGGCTGAGCATAAAAACAGCAGCGGATTCATGTGTAATAACAAGACCTTGCGCCGTTATTCCCTAGGATATCGTTTTCTTACCGATGTGGTGGTCCTTCAGTTCATAACCCCCGATCTGGACAATCGGGAAATCGCTATATCGGTCATGTATGGACTACTAAAGGGCATTTATTATCATCTCCATATCGAAGAAAGCGAGATATCGGGATGTCTGCAATATTATTTGAATCCAGATACTCGGCAGGGCAATTATGGACTTGTATTATTCGACAGGACGCCTGGAGGGGCGGGGCATGTACGGCGGCTCGATGACGCGAAGGTTTTAGAGGGAGTATTGCGTACCACGCTGCGGCTTATGTCGCGATGTGACTGCGGCGGCGAAGCAGCGGATTCCTCCTGCTATTCCTGTTTGCGCGGATATTATAATCAAAAGCACCATGACACGCTCAAGAGGGCATATATTATTGACTTTCTGAAGTCGTTTCTGTAAAAATTTTTCTGCTATGGCACAGGTGGTATGCCATAGTTATAATATCTGCTGTCTTTCACGGTAAGAGACCCATCCATATAGTTCAAAAGAAAACCATTGCATGGCTCCCCGGGATTGACTCCCCCCTGCGTATTGCGCTACAATAAAACAATCGCTAGACTATGGTATGCGGATTCTTCCTGGGAAAGGACACGGTGAATGGACCGGCAGACACGAAAGAACAGCCTCGACCGACGGCGTACGTTCGCCATCATATCCCATCCCGACGCGGGCAAAACCACACTGACGGAAAAGCTGCTGCTCTACGGCGGCGCGATTCATCTGGCCGGATCGGTCAAGTCGCGCAAGGCCAACCGCCACGCGGTATCCGACTGGATGGAAATAGAAAAGCAGCGCGGCATATCGGTCACCACCAGCGCGATGCAGTTTCACTACCGGGACTTCGACGTCAACATACTCGACACCCCCGGACACCAGGACTTCTCGGAGGACACGTACAGAACGCTGATGGCCGCCGACAGCGCCGTCATGCTCATCGACGGCGGTCGGGGCGTGGAGCCGCAGACCATCAAGCTGTTCCATGTGTGCCGGATGCGGGGCATCCCGATATTTACGTTCGTCAACAAGATGGACCGCGCCGCGAAGGATCCCTATGATCTCATGGACGAGATCGAGCGGGTGCTGGGCATCGCGTCGTGCCCGGTCAACTGGCCGATCGGCACCGAGGGCAATTTCGCGGGGATCTATCACCTGGACCTGCGCAAAGCTGAGCTCTTTGAGGGTACCGCCGACCACGGCGCCCGCAAGGCGCGCAGCGTGACGGGCGACCCGGCCGATCCGGCTATCAGGGCGCGCCTGGGCGAGTACCGGTACGAGCGGCTCATGGAGGACATAGAGCTCTTAGAGGGCGCGGGCGACGCGCTCGATATGCAGCGCGTCAGGGCCGGAGAGCTCACGCCGATGTTTTTCAGCAGCGCGATCAACAACTTTGGCGTAGAGGGGTTCCTGGACCGGTTTCTGCGTATGTCGCCCCCTCCCGCGCCCCGGATGAGCGACGCAGGGCTCATTGAGCCCGACGATCCGCGGTTTTCGGCGTTCGTTTTCAAGATCCAGGCCAACATGAACCCGGCTCACCATGACCGCCTCGCGTTCCTGCGCGTTTGCTCGGGCGTCTTTGAAAAGGGAATGGAGGTCACCCATGTGCAGCAGGGCCGCAGGATCAGGCTGACGCAGCCCCGGCAGTTCATGGCGCAGGAATACGAAGCGGTTGAGCGGGCGTATCCCGGCGACATCATCGGCATATTCGACCCGGGGATATTTCATCTGGGAGATACGCTGGTGGACGGAACCCCTGAGTTCCGCTACGAGGGGATCCCGATGTTTTCGCCCGAGCACTTCGCACGCGTCGCGCCGCTCGATTCGCTCCGGAGGAAGCAGTTCGTCCGGGGGATCAGCCAGCTTTCCGAGGAAGGCGTGATACAGGTTTTCCGGCAGCTGGACGTGGGTCGCGAGGAGCTGATCATAGGCGTGGTGGGCGCGCTACAGTTCGACGTGCTCTGCTACCGCCTTCACAACGAATACGGCGTGGAGGTCAGGCTGGAAAACCTGCCGTATCGGAGCGTGCGCTGGATCATAGGGTCGGACGCGCAGGTTCCGGCGCTCAGGCTTACCAGCGCCACGCTGCGGGCGCGGGACGACGCCGGACGGCCGGTGCTGCTGTTTGAGAACGACTGGTCGATCCAGTGGGCGCTCGACAACAACAGCGGGCTGGAGCTTTCCGAAACTGCCCGGCGACAGGCAGCGCAGGCGTAGCAGACGGCGCGACCGGGCGAAGCGAAAGGAGCGCAGACGATGAAGAAACGGCTGGATCCGCGATACTTTATCATCAGCCTGTACGCTTTCTGTACGGCGGCGGCAATCATACTCTTTTGGCGGCTGCTGGACAGCTCCACCGATTTATGGCAGAGTTTTCTGCGATCGGTTCGGTTTCTCTGGTCGATGCTGTCCCCGTTTTTCTTCGCGCTCGCGCTGGCCTATATCCTTTCGCCCGCGGCGGCGCTGCTGGAGCGGCTGCTCTGCCGGGTATTCCGGAAACCCGCTTCGAAGCGGCGCGCGCAGATCGCATCGATCCTTACGATCTATCTGGCGCTCATCGCGCTATTAGCCGTCGCGGTCTGGTATATCATGCCGGGCGTCGTGCGCAACCTGACCGACCTTGTGTCCAATATGCCCTCGTACATCGCCGTGATCAACGATTGGTACAGGGGTATTATAAGCAGGGAGCCGTTCAACTATCTGCCGATACAAAGCTATATCGATGAGGCGCTCATCAGGCTGCGCGAAGCGGTAGAGGGGTGGGTGCCTCTGATCGTACCCGGAATCGCGCAGGGCGCCAAGTCGCTGATAGGCGGGCTTGTCAATGGCCTGCTGGGCTTCGTGCTGTCGATCTATCTGCTGATAGAGCGGCCCCGCATCGGAAGCAGTATGCGCAGGACGATGACGTCGCTCATCGGCGAGGAGAGAACCCGGCATCTCGCATCGCTGCTGGAGGCAGCCGACCGGGTATTCGGTCGCTATATCGGGACGCGGATATTCGAGTCGCTGATCGTGTTTGTGCTGGCGCAGATCGTGTTTCTTATCATCGGCATGCGCTACAGCGTGCTCATGAGCACGATCGTCGCGGTGACCAATCTGGTTCCGTATATCGGTCCCCTCATCGGCGGCGCGTTTCCGGTGGCCGTCATGCTGCTCGACAGTCCCCTCCGGGCGCTGGCGGTGTGCGCCGCGCTGATCGTCATACAGGCGCTGGACGCGTATATTATTTACCCGAAGCTGATGGGCGACAAGATGGGAATGAGCCCGTTCTGGGTGCTGCTCGTCATCATCGTGGGCGGCGGGCTGTTCGGGCTGTGGGGCGTGTTGCTTGCGGTACCGGTCGCGGCGGTGTTCCGGCTGATCCTTTTCCAGTACCTACGCAGCCGCATGCTGCGGCGCAGGCGGGCGACGGAAAAAGAAAGCGAGGCCCAAAATCCCGGCGCGAACGAATGATGCCCGCGCATGAGATGGATTTGCCGCAGGGAAATGAACCGGATATACCGGGCTCGCTCCGGCACGAAACTGAGCATTGCGCGTCAACGTATGCATAAGCAGTCGCAGTTTAGTACCGGGTTCCCGGCGCTTCCCGACCCCCCGGGTTATTGGGCACTTATTTGTTAAGAATTCCATAAAAAAGAAAGATTATTAAATCGCTCAAATAAGGTAATACAGGTAAATGCCGGCAAATGAATGTTGTGCCCGTAATCGGCTTTTTTGCTTGTATTTTATATAAGTCTATGGTATTCTTATTCGCATATGAAAAAACGGTTGCCGTAAATTGCATTTTGGACATGATAACGCTCCAAAATGAATTTATTTTTACCAATAAGCTTTGAGATTGCAGGAACAGGCCTTTCTGAATTGCATTTTTCCTGCAGGATCGAGTGGGGTTTGAAGGAGGAACCAGCATGAAACTGTCGGGCAGAGTCCAATCCATCCATCCATCGATCACGCTGTCGATCAGCGCGCGCGCCAAACAAATGGCGGCCGAGGGGATCGACGTCGTCGGATTCGGCGCGGGGGAGCCGGATTTTGATACGCCCGTCCATATCCGAGACGCGGCCAAGGAAGCGCTCGATAGGGGAATGACCCGCTACACGCCCGCGGAAGGCATGCTGGACCTGCGAAAGGCCATCGCCGAAAAGTTTGAAAGGGAGAACGGTCTGCGCTATGAACCCTCCCAGATCGTCGTATCAAACGGCGCAAAGCAGTCGCTTTTCAACGCGTTTATGGCCATCCTTGATCCCGGCGACGAGGTGCTCATCCCGTCGCCCTACTGGGTGTCCTACCCGGAGCTTGTGAGCCTGGCCGGGGGGGTGCCCGTACTCGTACCCACCGACGAGTCCGAAGGGTTCCGGATCGACGCAGGCCGTCTGGCGCAGGCGGTGACGCCCGGAACGCGGGCCATCGTCATCAACAATCCCTGCAACCCGACGGGCGCCGTGTATTCGCGGGAAAACCTTGCGGAAATTGCGCGCCTGGCCGCCGACAGAGATCTCGTCGTCATATCCGACGAAATCTATGAGAAGCTCTGCTATACGCCCGGGC
>JBMNNN010000027.1:0-16102 GCA_050942555.1 Christensenellales bacterium | reverse complement strand
TATCATGCCCCGCTCGCCGGCGCGGTAGCTCCCGGCCTCGCGGCGATAGCACGGCGTATAGGCAAACAGCCTTATGGGCAGCGCGCTCTCGGGGATGATCTCGTCGCGGTACAGGTTGACGAGCGCAGTCTCGGCCGTGGGCAGCAGGAACTGGAATCCCTCCCCGTCCAGCCGGAATACATCCTGCTCGAACTTCGGGAACTGGCCCGCGGTATACCCGCACTCGTAGTTGAGCAGATGGGGCGGCAGCATGAACGTATAGCCGTCGGCAATGTGCAGCCCGATGAAATAGTTTATAAGCGCCCATTCGAGGCGCGCGCCGCGGTCGGTATACAGCCAGAATCCGTTTCCGCCCATCTTGACGCCCCGCTCGTAGTCGACAAGACCCAGCGACCGCGCAAGCTCCATATGATCCCTGACCTGGAAATCGAAAACCGGTTTCTCGCCGCCCGCCCGGACGACAGCGTTGTTCTCCTTGCCGCCAGCCACGACGTCGTCGTCGGGCAGATTCGGCAGCGCGCTTACGAATTCGGTGATCCACTCCCTCTCAGCCCGCTCCAGCTCGTCCAGCTCGCGGATCCGTTCGGCGGTCTGTTTCATTCGCTCAAGCAGCGGCGATACGTCGTCCCCGGCCTTTTTGAGCCGTGGAATTTCCTTCGAGATCCGGTTCCGTTCGGCCTTGAGCGATTCGCTTTCGGCAATCAGCGCGCGGCGTCGCGCGTCCTTATTGAGCAGCTCGGTAAAGTCCACGTCCCTGCCCCGCTTCAGCAGCGCCTCCCGAACCCGCCCGGGATTGTCCCGGATCATCTGCATGTCCAGCATGGTATCACGTCCCCTCTCTTCCTATAGAACAAACCCGCCCCTCTTATGGGACGGGTTTACCGCGGTGCCACCCATATTCCCGGCCAGGCCGGGCGTCTCTCGGCGCGCAATGCGCCACACCGGCTGTAACGGGCGCCCCGGCGGGCTCGTCGCCCGCGCGCTCCGGAGCGGAAAGGCCGGCGCGCCCATCGGCTCGCACCCGCCGCCGACTCTCTTTGGGGTCTGCCCGCCATGCTCTCCATCATCGCTTTCATGTATTATACCACAAATCCAACTGTTTACAACAAAAAATGAGTTTTGATCAGGGCGAAAGCATTTACTAAACTATTTGAATAATTATATAGGCTATCTTTTTTTATGGCACTTTTTGAAAAAGTGCCGCAAGACCCCGACTGCCGATCCGGCTTTTCGCATCTTCTCTTTGCTCTTGTTACGACAATATCTTTTCCGGTTCTGGTTGTCTCAATTATTTAGCACATGCGGCAAACCCCGCCGACAGACTGCCGGCGGGGTTTGGGTCCGAGCCTATTCGCTAGCGCTGGTTATTCTGCGGGTTTTTGTTATTCTGCTGACGATTGCGGTCCTGATTACGCAGACGATCCTGATTGCGCTGGTCCTGCCGGTTGCAGTCACTGCACTCGTCAAACCGGTTGCGATCGTCGTTGCGCAGGTTTTGGTTGCGCTGCTCCTGCAGGTTCTGCCGATTCCGGCGAGCCTGCTGGGCCTTATTGTCATTGTTCAGATTGTTATTCCAATTGCGCTCATTATCCATTTTTATACTGCCTTTCGTTTCAGAATGACGTCCGCCGGTACCTTGTCCGGTCGGGCCGCCCTTTCCCGCCTGCAAGCGACAGGCTCCTGCCGAACCTATTTTGTGCGATGAAAAAATAAATTATGTTTGAAAAACCCGGAAACGCGCAAAAAGATGACGCGGGATGCGTCCCGACCGGATGCGCATTTCGCTTATCGCCAGCGCCATATACCGCGCGCCCGAATAGCGCGCCGCCGCGGCTGCCGGTATCTGCAGCACGATGAGCGCGGCCAGCAGCAGGGCGCGCGAAAGAAGGCCTCCGGAGCGCCGGCGATCTGTCCGGACCGATGTCATCCGCCGCACCCGGCTTTCCGTCGGCATCATGCGAGCACTTTGCCGTATTTTGCAGCATCGTCCGCATGCTCCTTTTCGGCCGCACGGAAGACGAACACCATCGATACGATAATGATTCCAAGCAGGACGGCATACAGGAGCGCCGCATGGGTATAGCTTCCCCACAGGTCATGCGCAAGGCTGAACAGCGGGTTTCCCGCAGCAATACCCGCGGAGGAAAAGGCGGTAAACAATCCGAAGATCGAAGCGAAGTCCTTGTTCCCAAACAGCTTCAATACGATCAGCGGAATCAAAACGGTTTCAAGGGGCAGGCAGAACCCCTGAATGACCGCACAGGCGACAGCGACCACCCTGCTTTTCATCGTTATAAAAAGGATTGCGGCGACCATCGCGCAGGCCAGGCACAGCATATAGGTTTTCCGAAAACCGATGCGGTCGTGAAGAAAACCGACAAAAAACTTCGAAAACGCGATGGTGACCATAAAAATGCTCAGTATCACCGCGGAAAAATCGGCTCCCAAACCCAAGTCCTGCACATGGGGAACCGTCGCCTGATAGAGCGAATTGATCATAAAGCCTATGAGGAATGTGCATAGCAGCGATATGTAGAAATACGGGCGCCTGCATGCTTGTCTGAGCGTGAGGCCCTCAAAATGGGCCGGGCTTTTTCGATCATCGGTTTCGGGCGGCATATGCGCGGCTGCCCCCTGGTCCCACGGCTTGTCGCGCACCAGCAGAAATACAGGAAGTACGAAGAGAAAAGCGATCCAAGCGGTATTCATGTAGGAAACGCGCCAGCCATACCGCGATAGCCACTCCCCGATGATGATGCTTGACAGCGCGCCGCCGATGCCGTTTCCTGCCATCACAAATCCGGTGACGGTGCCCTTTCTGCGCTGAAACCATGTATTGATAAGACTCGCGCAAATCGTGGTGCTTGTCCAGCCGAGGCCCCATCCAAGGAGCGCCCCTCCGATGTAGAACAGCAACAGGCTGTCGGCTTTGGAGAAGCAGACGAACGCGCTGCCCACGGCAAGCATGCCCATAGACATCATCGCGCGGGCCCCCAGCCTTGTTACAAAAAAGCCAAATCCGAGATTCAGGATCGCCTGCATCAGGAAACGCAGCGAAATGGTGACTGAAAAGGCGCTTCGGGTAACGCCAAAAGCGCTCGTGACAGGGATAATATATAATGAGCTTGTCCCGTTCATAAGGCCCAGCGCCAGAAAGCATGAACAAAAGCAGACGGCGGCGATAATCCATCGATAGTTCGAACGCATCGTTTTAATGACTCCCATACAGCCCTTTTCCCCCGTAGACCATTGTGCAGGTGCAGGATATGTACACCCATGCAATTGATACTGTCTCCTCTTTCTTCTGCCATTCGCGAAGCGATCCCTCAGACCCCGGTTTCCGAATCCCCGCGCTGATCGTCGTCCGGCAGGAGCTGCTTCATCGCGGCCACCGACTCCAGACTGATCACATGCTCGATCGCGCAGGCGTCCGCGTCGGCCACGGCAGGGTCAATGCCCAGCGCCCTGGTCAGGAATTCGCGTATGATCTGGTGTTTTTGCGCGGTGAAGCGCGCCAAATTGAGCCCGGCGGGGGTCAGAAAGATTTCCCCGTATTTTTCGTTCTCGATAAGCCCCTTGTCGGAGAGCGTCGTCATCGCGCTGTTGGTGCTGGCCTTTGTAACGCCCAGTTTCCTGGCGATATCCGAGACGCGCGCGCCGCTTTTCCCCTCTGTGAGCTCGTATATGGCCTCCAGATAGTTTTCCATCGAAACGGTCAGCTTCATAGGATCCCTCCAAACGACCGGCATTCCGCGCAGGTACACTCCTATTATACAATAGGAGCGCAAAAATACGAGCGATACGGCAAAAAATGCGCTGATACGGGCAAATAGAAAATGGAGCGGCCATATGGCCGCTCCTATTGCGCACGCAGTCATATTACCGGTTTCTCTTAGAAAAACAGTCGCGGCAATATACCGGACGGTCATCCCTGGGCTTAAAGGGCACCTGCGCCGGAGCGCCGCACTCGGCGCAGACCGCCTCGTACATGACGCGATCGGAACGGCCATACCTGCCTGCGCCGCTTCCCTCGCCGCGGTCGTTCCGCTCCACTTTGCGGGCCATGCGGCAGCTCCTGCACCGGCTGGGCTTGTTCTCAAAACCCTTCTCGGCGTAGAACTGCTGCTCCTGAACGGTGAAAACGAACTCCTCGCCGCAGTCCCTGCATACCAACGTTTCGTCCTGGTACATTTTTTGATTCCTCGCTTTATCTTAATGCTCCCATGAGCTTTGGCCAACCGGACGCCCCGATTGCTACCAGGTTTCACCGCATTCAATCCGGGCTTCTTTTAGCCCTTTCCGGACAACCAGGCTGTCCGGGACAGAAACGAGGGATCATATTGGCAGACAAGGGGTTCGATTTTCTATCCGGCCGGAGCCGGATCCGCCTTTATTATACACGACTGGTTGATAAATGCAACACCTTTTTATATACGGGTTTCCCGTTATACCGGCAGTCTTAGGAAGTTCACCCTATTATCTATCATCGCGTATGATACATTAACAATATCCTGACGGAGCTGATAACGATGGAACTGAAATTTGAGCGTGCGTCCCGCTGCTTTGTTTGCCTTTTGTGCATGATAGGTGTTGTCCTTGCGACCGTTATAGGCCTGATGATCGGGCTGGCATGCAAATCGGGGTGTGATTGTCAACGCGGAGCATTATGTGTGTCCCGGCCTGCATTCGGGAGCGAATTGGGTAAAAACGTGGTAAAGGTCGATCTCGCGCCAAATTCCGCGATCACAAAAATTGTCGTTACGATCATTCCGGAAAATGCGACTCCCGTCGATGCCGGAGTCATTCAGGTCTTCAACCCGAATGCGATCCTTGAAACGTATTTTCGCATGGTTCCCGCAGAACAGTTTGCTACCTACGAGCTCAATTTTGCCCATCCTCTCTGCGTAGGACAGGAAGGGGCGTCGGTCTTTCTGATTCCGCTCAACAACCTGGAACAGACGCAGGCCAGGGAGCTCGTCCTGAATGTTTTTTATTGCACCGAGGAGTGCGTCGTTGATAACGGGGACGGCTGACGACAGCCGTCCCGTTTGGCGCCGCTTCATGATTCATATCACCGCAGCTTCCTGAAAGCCTCGCTCTCAAGATAACGCATATCCGAAAAATCGAGCCGTATGTCGCTTGCGGGCGTCGCCGCGAGATAGCCCTCCAGGTCGGCGAAGAACTGCATGAATATGCTGTGATTGCGCATATGGCTGGCCAGCAGGAAGTGTTCTTTGGTGCGCTCCAGTTCATCCATCAGCGACAGCCGGGCCCTCTTCCTTTCCCCCGCCAGCCCGCGAATCGCATCGAAACGTCCCGGATCGTCCGACTCCGCGATGTCGGCCATATGGAGAAGCGCGATGTAATCTTTGGCAAGGCACTGGTAATTGCCCGCCTCATAGGCATACCGGCGCGCCATTCTCCCGTCACAGCGGGCGTCTGCGGCCACCTTCATAAAAAGCTCCCGGGCTTCCTGCGCGATGGACAGCAGGCTTTCAAGCGCCCTGCGGCTTTCTCCGGGACGCTCCCACAGCGCGGCCACGGCTTCGCCCGGGAACGCCCGCGGGTATGGCTTTCCGGCCCTTACATAGCTGTAGAAATAATAGGACAGCGTGCGCAGCGTCAGCGTGTAGTTGGAGGAAACGGGCGTGCCCTTGGCATCCTTTTCGTCGCGGTCCTCACTGAGGCGGTCCAGCAGCGCAAAGGCCCTGCGCGCTTCCCCGGCTCGGGCTGCGAAATGGCGGGCCACATACCGGTCGGTCATGTCGGCGGCGCTTCCCGCGCCTCCGGGGTTCCATGCGCAGTCGGCCAGCGCGGCATGGGTGCGGTCGTAGCTCGGATCCCACGACGAATAGGACTGGATGCCCTCGGCTCCTTCGGCAGCGCCCATCGCCGAGAGCAGGCGGATGTTGGGCACCGCGTTTGTCAGCGCCGTCCAGTGGTAATACCCGTTCCATGGCTTCACGGTGCGGCGGAGTCCCAGCTCCGGGCAGGTAGTCGAGAACATGAGTTTCCCGGGATGCGCCCCGTAGGTCCACCAATCGACGACCACGCTGTCCACGAGATCGTTTTCCCTCAGGGCCTCGGCCATGGGCCCGCAGCCCTCCCCGGCGGTCGAGCCGCCGTGACCGATCAGCATGTCATGGTACATGTATATATTACGCATGCCCCGGTCTTTGAGGTACCTGATGATCTTTATCGCGTGGTCGATAAAAAGGGCGGTCCGGTCGGCCCCCCGGCACTTTTCGCACCGGCACCAGGGGGATCGCGTCCTGTATATGTCGGCGGCGTTGAGGGCGATGCCGTCCCAGACCTCGTCCAGTCCTATATGGATGCTGTCCACGCCGTTGGGCGCCAGATACCGGTCGATGATCTCGTCGTATATCGAAAAGAGCAGCGCGTAGGTCTTCGGATTGCGCGTGCAAAAACCCGTCAGGGCGGCCTCTCCGTTCTCGTCCCGGGCGGATACTTCGGGGTATGCGGCCGGTATCAGCGTATTGTGGCCGAATGAGTTAAACAGCGGAAATACCGTCACGCCCCTGCTTTTGCCGTACGCAATGAGTTCGCCCAGGAAATCGTCGGCGAACATCGGCGGCAGCCTTTCCTCGTCAATCCAGCGGCCGGCTCCCGGCGAGAAGTAGCGGATCACCGCCGGAGTCGCAAGGTCGGGACAGGTCTTGAGCGGCACATACAGGTACTCGCTGACCCGGCCGTCGTACTGGACGCACCAGCAGCCATATACGCCCACGACCAGCTGGTTCATCTTCAGGAACGCCATATGGTCGACCAGGCGCTTCCAGTCGTCAAGGGTCATCAGGTTCGTGCCGAAGCGGCACTCCATGAAATGCCCCCGCGTCGCGAATTCCGGCCAGTCCAGTATCCGCATGGGCGGCAGCGTCAGGGCGCCGCACTCGAACCTGAGGCACTCGATCAGCGAGATGACCCCGTAATACAGCCCCGCCGGTCCGAACCCCGTCACGGTTACCGAGTCGGCGTCGACCTCCAGCCGGTAGCCCTGCTGCGGGTTTTTGACGCCGCCCGGCGCTTCGCCCAGCAGAAGCCGGATCGGCAGGCTGCCGGCGGGCTCGGCATTCAGGAGGCCCTTGAGGCGGTCGCGCAGCAGTTCAGCCGCCTGGCCCGACAGGCAGTCGCCCGGCAGACCGCCCGTATCCACGTGGCACAGCGCCTCGCCGGGACGCCCGAGCAGGATCGGTTTCCCCTCGGGGACGAGCAGATTCTGAGGAACAGGAATGATACCGCTTTGGTTGTTCATATGCGTCTCTCCTCGCCCGCCCGGGCTACAGGTCGATGGTCGTGCGCGTTTTTGCGGATTCATAGCACGCCTCCACGATACGCTGCGCCTGCAGCGCGTCGGCGAGGGGCGCCGCCACCGGCGCGCCCTCCAGTATCGAGCGTCCAAAGGCTTCGATCTGACTCGTGTACATGTCGCCAAAGTCGCTTGAAAGCTTCACGGGCGCCACATCCACCCGATCCTGCCTGGCGTCGTATCCCAGCGTGTCGTCGCCAAGGAACACGTCGGCGGTGCCGCCCTCGACCTGGCCGATGGTGCCCTCGCACAGCGCGCTGCCCCGCGTGCCGTAAATCTCCAGACGGCCGCGGGCCGCCGCGTCGGGGATGCAGAAGTATGCCTCGACGCTGGCGATTGCGCCGTTATCGAGGCGCAGCAGCAGGGTAGAGGCGTCCTCCACCTCGTAGCCGAAAGCCAGCGTATCGGTCATGCCCGATACCCGGACGGCTTTCGCGCCGGTAATGTACTGGATGAGGTCGATGCAGTGGATGCCCATGTCCATCATCGCCCCGCCGCCCGAGGTGGCTGTATACTGCCGCCACGCGCCGGGGATCTCGGGATACCAGCATGTCAGCTGCGCCCGGCAGGATACGATCCTGCCAAGCCGCCCGGCGGCGACGAGCTCGCGAAGCTGCCGGTGGTAGGTATGCAGGCGCATCATAAAGCCTGCCGCTGCGATAATCCCGGCGTCGTCGCAGGCCTTTGCGACCTCCTCCCCTTCCCGCGCGGTCAGAGCGATAGGCTTCTCGATGAGAATATGCTTTCCGGAAGCGGCGCAGGCCAGCGCCTGCTCCTTATGAAACGCCACCGGCGACGCGATGTAGACCGCCTCCACTTCGGGATCGGCCAGCAGCGCCCTGGTTGTGGTATAGGCCCGCCTGGCGCCGAATTCGGCTTTGACCTCATGCGCCAGCCCCTCTGCCGTATCCATGACGGCGACGAGCTCCGCGTTGCGGGCTTTTATAAGGCCGGGGATGGTTCTGCGGCGCGCGATGCCTCCCGCGCCAAGCACGCCCCACTTTACTTTGGCCATTTCTGCACTCCTTTCGATGGCTTATTTCAGATGATCGCCCAGCACTTTCTTGAATGCCTCGATGCATCGCTCTATGTGCACCCTCTCCCAGGTGGGATGCAGGAACAGATTGATCGTGCGGGCCCGCAGCGAATGGGCCACCGGGCAAAAATCCCTGTGGTAATCGACCGCCTTGGGGTCGGTATACTCGCTGCTCCGGAATGGGAACCTGGCGGCGCCGAACCCGTTGTGCTCCTGATATGCCCGCTCCAGATAGGACTCGGGCCACTGGATCCCGTAGCATGGGATTTTCATGGCCGCCAGCTCCTTGAGCACCGCGGGAGCGTCCAGCGTAAGCCGTGCGGTATCCAGTATGATAGGGTACCACCAATAGGCGTTTTTGCGCTCGGGCGTGTTGTATGGCAGCTTCGCGATGCCGGGAAGACCCTCGAACGCCTCGTCGTACATCGCGGCGTATTCATAGCGCCGGGACAGGTTCCAGCTGTCCAGACGGGCCAGCTCGTGGATGCCGATGGCCGACTGCATCTCGGTCATCCGGTAGTTAAAGCCCACCCGCCTGTGTATATAGGGCAGCGCTTCCTCGAGGGCCAGCATGTTCATGCGCTTCTCCACGTCGTATCCGTGATCGCGGAAGGAGCGCGCTTCCCAGGCGATATTCTCATCGTTTGTGATGACCATGCCGCCCTCGCCGCCGGTCGTGAAGTGCTTGCTCTGGCAGAAGCTGAAGCAGCCCACGTCGCCGATGGTGCCCACTTTTTTGCCGTTTGAGATGCCTCCGAAGCACTGGGCGCAGTCTTCGATGACCTTCAGGCCATGCTTTCGGGCCACGGCCATGATGCCGTCCATGTCGGCCACCACGCCGTAGAGGTGCACGACGACGATGGCTTTGGTGCGCGGGGTCACGAGCGCCTCGATCTTGGCCGGGTCAAGGGTATGGTCCTCGGTCACATCGCAGAAAATCGGAATTGCGCCCGCCTGCACGCCCGCAAACGAAGAGGCGATAAATGTGTAGCTGGGAACGATAAATTCGTCCCCCGGCCCGATATTCATCGCGCCAAATGCGATGTGCAGTGCCGCCGTGCCGTTGGTGCACGAGATCGCGTACTTCGATCCGGCCCACTGCGCGAACTTCTCCTCAAACTCCATGCCCTTTGGGCCGGTCCAGTAGTTGACTTTTCCCGAACGCAGTACGGCGTCGGATGCTCTAATGGCTTCTTCGGACAGCTGCGGCCACGCAGGAAAACCAAGGTCGACGATGCCCGTTCCGTTCATAGCCTGGTCTTTACCTGATCCCATGATTCTTCCTCCCTTTCATTCCAGTGTATTCATTGAGCAGGCGCAGGCATGGCAGCCCGTTGTACGATTTACAGCCGCATCAGCAGGGCATTGGCCGCAGCCTCGATGCGGTCACAGGAATCCTCGGCAAAGCGGCTCCCGCCGCGGGTACGGGGCTCGTAGCCGCCCTCCAGAAACGCCTTTGCGTCGGGAATATACCCGCAGTAGCCCTGGGACAGCCCCATCAAAAACGTGTTCGGGATCGGGGACGCTTTCTTAATATTGAGCCCTATCTGGCAGAAGATCTCTCCGGGCAGCGTGACGGCCGCCACATCGCCCAGCAGCATAGCCGTCATCGGCACCGCGTGCTCCCGGCCTGCGAACCGGGCCATATGCAGTATATCCCGCGCGTAGCACTCGTCGGGGATACCGTGGTGCAGCGACGGAATCTTCCCGCCGCACCGCTCCCATTTGCGGCGCGCCCACCGCAGCAGCCCTTCGGGTATGGTTCGCCGCTTCAGTATGACCGTATCGGTCACGCACGTCAGGCGGCCTTGCATTGCGACAGCGCCGCTTAGCGCGCCCAGCGCCGAAAAGCCCAGTTCCGTGCCGATGCGCTCGGCCTCGGGGAATCCCTCCATTTGACGGGGATCCCGGTAGTTGAGGTGGTTGACGTCCCCCTCGGCGCCATTTGTAAAGTGGATGACGGGATTTCCGGGGAGGGCTTCCCGCAGCGTCTTTCTCAGATAATACACATAATCCGCCGACCAGAGCCAGTCCTGTCCCACCAGGACGGCGGCGTGCAGCGCGAAGTTGGCGATGAGCGCCAGCCAGTCGCCGCCGGCCCTTCGGATGCCGACGACGGTAAGGGCAGGATCGATGGGTCCGGTGGTGCCCACGACGTCGTCGGGATCTACCGGCATCCAGTTCATGCGGACCGAGCCATCGGCCAGGCGCAGACGGCGGTTGAAGCTCAATGTATTAACCTGCGACTGTGCCCGCCACAGGCTGACGGGCTCCATCGACTCGGGAAGCTCCCGCACCCGGCTGACGATCCGCTCAGTCGCCTGGCGCAGATAGGCTTCCTCGCCGGGAGAGCGGCCGCCCGGGCCCGACAGGGCCAGTATCCGCGGCCCCGAATGGGTATGGGTAGCCGATACGATGACACGCTCGCTGAGCGTACCTGCCGCCTGTGCGGTCAGGCTGCGCAGCAGCGTGGCGTCCTCGTCCTCCACGCCCAGCCAGTCGAGGACGAGGAGCAGCGTGCGGACGCCGCCCGTTTCCAGCAGCAGGGCGTTGCAGTACAGCGGATCGTGGACGCCCCGGGCGATGTTGTCCTCCCGGATATTTCCGCACAGCGAGATTCCGATGGGAGGGGTGATGTCGATCATTGTGGCTGCAGCTTTCATATTCGCGTCCTTCTCCGGCCCCGGAGCCGATGGTAATTTGTCCAGTCACTTTATTTATTGGTCCCAATATATCACAGTGTATTCCCGCTGTCAACAATTTCATGCCTTTATATATGATTTATGACGCCATGCGCTCTATGAATCCGCCGCGCTGCCAGACAGACGGCCATGGATCGAATCGGTCGCCAGATGGATCCTTTTTGAGGTCAGGATCAGCGTCTGCGCGATCTGCTGCGCCGTCGCGCGCATTACGTCCACGATGCGCCGGATATGCCGCTCGGTGTCGTGGGGGATCGGCCTGACCGCGCCCAGCGCGGCTACGAAATTCTGCACCTCGGCCTTTACGGGCACCGCGATGGCGTACCGGTCGTCCTCCTCATGGATCACGCAGTATCCCTTCTGCCGGATCTGCTCCCGGCTGCGAACAAGCTCCCACAGATTGCTGATGCCGTCCCAGTGGTATCCGGGATATCCCCAGCGGTTGAGTATGTCTTTGAGTTGGGCCGAGTTCGCGTAGCTTACCAGCACGCGCCCGGTGGCCTTTGTGTATATGTATTTGCCGACGTGCGGCTGGTTGTTCTCGAAAATCGGGTTAATCGGGCTGGAGCACGTGCTTTTCAGTATCGTTTTGCGCTCTCCAAAGGAAAGCGTTGTCAGATACGCTTCCACTCCCAGAAGCGCGCACATTTGCCGGACGATATCGCCGGTCTTCTCGGCCACCTGATGGTGCGGGGTGGCGACCATGTGTATCATGCTGGTCTTGTGGCTGCTGTGATAGCGCCTTTCAGCGTCCTGGCTGAGATATTCGGCGCGAACCAGCGTTTTGAGTATCTTGCAGAGCGTATTTGCCGCGATGCCTGTCCGCTTTGACAGCTCGCTGAGCGTAAATCCGTTATTGAGCGGGTCGTCAAAGCCGAATATGTCCAGTATGCGCAGCGCCTTGAGTATGGATTTGACATAGGGCGTATTCTCCATCGCGGTCCCTCCAGCGTCGTCGGAGCGTGCAAGGAGACGAAGGGAGTCTCATCCATATTATACACAGTTTTTATAGGAAAGGAAAGGGAGTATATTTATTATTGGCAAAACAGATGCTGTCCGCTGGTTTTACCCTCCGATTGACAGAGGCGGGGGGATGACGTACTATTAGGGAAACAACCCACGGGGAGGATATCCTTTTCTTGCGGATACTCGGTATAGACCCCGGCCTGGCCACAATAGGCTACGGCATCGTCGACGAGGACGCCGGCGCGCTCAGACTGGTCAGCTACGGGATCGTGACCACGCCGGCCGGTATGCCGCTGCCATCGCGGCTGCAGGCCATATTCGCCGATGTGCAGACGCTGATCGCCAGCTACCATCCCGACGCGGTGGCGGTGGAGGAGCTGTTTTTTCGGCGGAACGTGACGACCGCGCTGACCGTCGGGCACGCCCGGGGCGCGGTGCTGGTGGCCGCCATGAGCTGCCTTGATGCCGGACGTCTTTACGAATATACGCCGATGCAGGTCAAGCAGGCGGTGTGCGGATACGGCGGAGCCGACAAGCGGCAGGTACAGCACATGGTGCGCGCGCTGCTGGCTATGGACCGCGAACCGCATCCCGACGACGCCGCCGACGCGCTGGCCGTAGCCATATGCCACGCCAATGGCCTTCTTCTGGCCGACAATACGATTCGGTAGGTGATAGAGTGTACGCATACATACGAGGCGTCCTCACCGGCAAGGAACCTGACGCCGTGGTGGTCGAAGCCGCCGGCGTCGGATACCGGATACTGGCGGGCAGCCGGATGCTGGCCAGCCTGCCCCCGCTGGGCAAAGAGGTCAAGGTGTACACCTATCTGAATATTCGGGATGACGCGCACATCCTGTACGGATTTCTGGACCCCGACGAGAAGGAAATGTTCCAGCGGCTGATTACCATCAGCGGCATCGGCCCCAGGGTCGCGATGAGCATACTGTCGGGCCTGACGCCCTCGGAGCTCGCGCTGGCGGTCGTGACCGACGATGTGCGCACGATCACCCGCGTCAACGGCGTGGGCAAGAAAACGGCCGAGCGGCTGATACTGGAGCTCAAGGGGCGCATCGGAAACGAGGAGCTGATATCGGGCGGCGCGGGCCCCGCGCAGGCCGCTCCGCAGCGCGACAGCGCGCGGGAGGCCATCGAGGCGTTAATGGCGCTGGGGTATGCATCCGCCGAAGCGGCCCGGGCCGTGTCGCAGGCGCCCGAGTCGGCAAATACCGTCGAGCAGATCATCGTCCACGCGCTCAGGCAGCTGGACCGGGGATAGTATGGCAGGGGGATTTCGATGATTGAGGATCGATTGACAGCGGCAGTGGAGCATTCCGGAGACGTGGAGGCGGAGCTTTCGCTTCGTCCAAAGACGATGGACGCCTATATCGGGCAGGCCAAGGTCAAGGAGCAGCTTTGCCTATTTATCGAGGCGGCAAAGATGCGCGGGGAGCCGCTCGACCATGTGCTGCTCTACGGCCCTCCGGGACTGGGCAAAACCACGCTGGCCAACATCATCGCGCACGAGATGGGCGTGCAGATCCGCACGACTTCGGGCCCGGCGATCGAGCGCACGGGCGATCTGGCCGCGATACTTACGAATCTGCAGCCCGGCGACGTGCTTTTCATCGACGAAATCCACCGGCTCAACAACAGCGTCGCCGAGGTGCTCTATCCGGCGATGGAGGACTTCAAGCTCGACATCATGATCGGCAAGGGCCCCGGCGCGCGCTCGATCCGGCTGGATCTGCCGCGCTTCACGCTGGCGGGGGCCACCACCCGGGCCGGTATGCTCACGTCGCCGCTTCTGGACCGGTTCGGCGTCGTGTGCAGGCTGGAGATATACACCTGCGAAGAGCTGGCGGCGATCGTCATACAGTCAGCGCGGGCGCTGTCGACGCAGATACAGGAAGACGGCGCTGCGGAAATCGCGCGGCGCTCCCGCGGCACTCCCCGCGTCGCCAACAGGCTGCTGCGCCGCGTGCGCGACTTCGCCCAGATACGGGCCGGAGGCGTCATCGACAAACAGGTGGCAAACGAAGCGCTCAACCTTCTTGAAGTGGACGCGCTGGGGCTCGACCACGTGGATCGGCGCATATTGCTGACGATCATAGAGAAATTCGCGGGCGGGCCGGTGGGGCTGGATACGCTGGCCGCGGCGACCGGCGAGGAGGCCGTGACGATCGAGGACGTATACGAGCCGTTCCTGCTGCAGCTGGGGTTCATCAACCGCACGCCCCGGGGCCGCGTCGCGATGCCGGGCGCGTACCATCACCTGGGCCTGCCGCTCCCCGGCGGCGACGGAGAGGAGCCGCAGCAGCTGCGTTTGATCCCATGAAGACCCAAGATTTTTACTACGAGCTGCCCCCTGAGCTGATCGCGCAGACCCCGCTGGCGCAGCGCGATCAGAGCCGCCTGCTGGTCTTCCATCGCGACGGCGGACGCGTCGAGCACCGGACGTTTCGCGATATCGTCGAATACATCCGCCCGGGCGACGCGCTGGTGCTCAACGAAACGCGCGTCATACCGGCGCGGCTCACAGGCTGGCGCGAAGACACAGTCGGCGCGATCGAGTTCCTGCTGCTACGCCGCCTGTCGGGGCTCCGCTGGGAGGTGCTGGCCGGTCCGGCGCGGCGGGCGGCCCCGGGCCGCCGGTTTCTGTTTGGCGGCGGGCTTTCGGCGACGGTCGCGGAGTGCCTGCCCGACGGGCGGCGCATCGTAGACTTTTGCTGCGACGGCGTGTTCGAGGAGGTTCTGGACCGCGTCGGCGCCATGCCGCTGCCCCCGTACATTCATGAAAAGCTCGCCGACCGGGAGCGCTACCAGACGGTATACGCGCGGGAAAACGGCTCGGCTGCCGCGCCCACGGCGGGACTGCATTTTACGCCGGATCTTCTGGATACAATAAGCAGGCGGGGGGTTCTCATCGAGAAGGTGACGCTTCACGTGGGCCTTGGCACATTTAGGCCGGTCAAGACCGAAACCGTCGAGGAGCATACGATGCACGCCGAATACTGCCGTCTGTACGCCGACACCGCCCGGCGCCTGAATGCGGCGCGGGAGCGCGGCGGCCGGATCATCTGCGTGGGCACGACGTCGGTCCGCACGCTCGAGTCGGCGGCGGACGCGGACGGCCGCCTCGCGGCTTTTGACGGTATGACCGAACTATTCATCTATCCGGGCTATCGTTTCCGCGCGGCAGACGCGCTCGTCACAAACTTCCATCTGCCCGAATCAACGCTTCTTATGATGGTCAGCGCGCTGGCCGGACGGGAGCGCATACTGGACGTGTACCGGGAAGCCGTAGAACGGCGATACCGTTTTTTCAGCTTCGGCGACGCGATGCTGATACTCTAGGAGTGAATATGAGCTTTACATTCGAGGTAATCAAGACATGCGCCCGCTCCGGGGCGCGTCTGGGACGCCTGCACACGCCCCACGGCGATATCAATACGCCGGTATTCATGCCGGTGGGTACGCAGGCGACCGTCAAGGCCATGCTGCCCGACGAGGTCGAGGCGCTGGGGGCGCGCATCGTGCTGTCCAACACATACCATCTGTATCTGCGGCCCGGACACGAGCTGATCGCTCAGGCCGGGGGCTTGCATCGGTTCATGAACTGGAATCACGCGATACTGACCGACAGCGGCGGCTTTCAGGTATTCAGCCTCGACGGGCTGCGCCGTATCCATGACGAAGGCGTTGAATTCCGCTCCCATCTGGACGGCTCCCGGCATATGTTCACCCCGGAAAAATCCATCGAGATACAAAACGCGCTGGGGGCCGACATCATCATGGCGTTCGACGAGTGCGCGCCCTATCCCGCTACGCACGAGTACGCGCGCGAGGCGATGGAGCGCACGACCGCCTGGGCCGCACGGTGCAAGGCCGCTCACCGGAGGGAGGATCAGTCGCTCTTTGGCATCGTGCAGGGCGGAACCTACGCGGACCTTCGGGCGCAGAGCGCCCGGGCGCTGGTCGAGCTGGATTTCCCGGGATACGGGATCGGCGGCCTGAGCGTGGGCGAGTCCAAGCCGCTCATGTACGAAATGCTCGAAGCGCTGATGCCCG
>JBMNNN010000026.1:0-16127 GCA_050942555.1 Christensenellales bacterium | reverse complement strand
GGAATAAGGCCGTGCCCGATACGACATGCGCGATTCTGACCGAATGCCTGGACAGGGGACACGGGCCGGTCAGCTGGCGGGATTTTGAGCGCATGCTGCTCTATAGACTGCGCACGATGAGCCCGGGTGAGCTTGCGGCGCTTCCCGACATCGCCGAGGGGCTTCATAACCGTATCGCGGCCGCCGCCGCGGCGGGAGGCTCGTTTGAGGACCTGATGCGCCACGCCAGGGTAAGGCGCTACGGCGCAACGCGGCTCATGAGGGCCGCCGTGCACGCGCTCCTTGGCATAACGCGTGGGGACGTCGAGACGTTCCGGACGCGGTTTCCCCGGTACGCGCGGGTGCTCGGGCTACGGGATAGCGCGAAGCCCCTGCTGGCGCGCATCGCGCGGCGCGCCGCGATACCCGTGATCACGCGCCCCGGCCGGTTCGAGCCCGACGAGGGCGCGGCGGCGCGCCTGTGGGCGCTGGATCTGCGGGCGACCGATCTATTTAGCCTGGCCCTTCAAAACGAAAGCGACCGCCGAAGCGGCCGCGACTATACAGAGCCCCTTATCTGCCTATAGCGCGACGCCGCGCTCAGAAAGCTCCCTGCGGATATCGGGGAGCGCGTCCTGCGCCGCCCTGCGCCCCAACTCGATGCACTCGGCGCCCTTTGTGAAGTTGGACGGGTCGATTGCGCGGGTATTGACGCAGATCATGCGGTCTCCGCATTCGAGGCGCTTCTGCGTCGCCTCCCACTCGACCATGTCGTAGACCGCCAGCATGAGCTGCATGAGCCCCTTGGGCTTCGGGTTTGGTCCGCCCCGGTATCCTACGTCCACGCCGATCACATAGTCCGCGCCCATTTTCCTGAGCACGCCCATCGGAACGCGCTCGAATACGCCCGCATCGACATAGGTTTTTCCGTCGATCTCGACGGGCTCAAATATGCCGGGAATCGATATGCTGGCTCGTATCGCCTGCGTCATGTCGCCCCGGTCGAAATAGACGATCTGGGCATCCTCGATGCAGCAGGCCGACGCGACGAACGGTATATTGAGCTCCTCGATCCGGCGGCTGCCGCACAGCGTGCGTATCAGCTTTTCGATGCGCTGCCCGCGGAACAGGCCTAGCCCCGGAAGGGTCACGTCGATGAACCGGTATTCCTGGGTTTTCGTGATCTGCTGCGCGATGCGGTGCATGTAGGTCATCTTCATGCCCGCGCAGTAGAGCCCTCCGATGATCGAGCCCATGCTGCTGCCTGAGACCATATCGATCGGGATCCCGGCCTCGGTCAGCATCTCCAGCACGCCGATGTGCGCAAACCCGCGCGACGCGCCCGATCCGAGCGCAAGCCCGACGCGGACCCTTTCACTCATAGTCCGGATGCTCCTTTCATATCCTTGTCTATGAAAAAAATGACCGATGTAAAACGTTTCCTGCCCGGCCGGTATTCCATCGCCCTGCCCGTCGTGCTCACGATGGCGGGGATCGTCGCGGCTCCGCAGGCCGCGCTCTCGTCCGCGCGGGATGGTCTCAATCTGTTTATGACGGTGGTGCTTCCCTCGCTGCTGCCGTTTTTCATCTGCTCGCGCCTGCTGCTCGACACGCCGCTTGTAGAGGACGCGGGCCGCCTGCTGGAGCCCGTCATGCGGCCGCTTTTCGGATGCCCGGGCTGCACCGCGTTCGCGCTCATAATAAGCCTCCTGTCGGGGTACCCGGCTGGTGCGCGGACGGTCGCGCTGCTCTACGAGCAGGGACGGCTCCGGGACGATGAGCTCCGGCGCGCCGCGTGCCTTTGCTCGACCTCGGGGCCCCTTTTTATGCTGGGGGCGGTGGGCAGCGGGCTTTTTGGCAGCGCATCGGCCGGATGGGTGATCCTCGCGGGCCACGTGCTGGCGGTGATCGTTACGGGAATCGCCGCTGGAGGAGTCCGGCGTCGCCGGGAACGTCGCGCCGCTTGGGCCGCCGTGTCCCGCGCTGCGCGCCCGGTCGGGGATATGCTCTCCGACGCTGTGCGGGGCGCGATGTCGTCGATCGCGGCGGTAGGCGGCTTTATTATTCTCTTTTCGGTACTCACGGGACTTGCCGCGCACTTTCGTCTGAGTGATGCGGTGTCCCGGATGCTCGCCGCGCCGCTGCGGGCGCTGCGACTCCCGCAGGGGCTGGGGCCTGCGCTGCTGCCGGGACTTGTGGAAATGACCGCCGGGTGCCGCCAGGTCGCGCTTGCCGGACCTTCGGAGCCCGCGCTGTGGGCCGCGTCGTGCGCGATCGTCACATGGGGCGGGCTTTCGGTACAGGCCCAGAGCATCGCGTTCCTGTCGGGTACGCCGCTGTCTTTTGGCCGGTTCTCGGCGATGAAGGCCGTGCAGGCCGCGCTCGCGTTCGGGCTGTGCCTGCTCATTGGAAGGGCGGCCGGAGCGGAACCGGCCGTGGCATGCTTTCCTGCCCGGCCGCCGGCCGTGACCGCGGGGGTTTCGTCGCTATTCCTCGCGATCGGCGCAGCGTCTCTGCTCGTGTTTCTGTCCCTCGTACAGCGCGTCCGCGATGGACGGCCGGGAAGGCGCTGACTGCCCGGCTCAATATGTCGGCAGGCGGCGTTACCGGCCCTTCATCTGCTCGCGGTTCTGGCGGACGATGTCCAGATTCCGCTGGATGTATGTTTCAAGGTCGGCGAGGATATCCTCGACGTACTCGTTGGCGCTCGTGCGTATCTCCTGCGCTCCGGTCTGCGCGTTGGTGATGATCTCCTCGGCCTGCCGGTATGCCATCTGGGTGATGTTGTTCTCCTCCACCATCTGGCGCGCCTTCTCCTCGGCTTCCGCGATGATGTTCTCGGCTTCCTTCTCCGCGTCGTACAGTATCTGGTTTTTCTCGTTGCGGATGCCCTCAGCCTCCATAATTTCATTGGGAAGCGTCTGCCGGATATCGTTTATGATATCCAAACACTTTTCGCGGTCCACCATGCATTTTGAGGACAGGGGCACCTTGCTGCCCTGCTCCACTTCTTCCTGCAGGTAATCAAGAAGGGCCATAACGTTCATCGGGAGATCCTCCTTCGGCTATATCATCGCTCTGAGTTTTTGTTGAACCCGGTCCAGTATGGCGTCGGGCACAAGACCGGTCAGGTCGCCGCCCAGCATGCCCACGTCGCGCACCAGCGACGAGCTCAGCGGCGCGTATGCGGGCTCAGCGGGCAGAAATATCGTATCCATGCTGGGATTGATGCGGCGGTTCATGAGCGCCATCTGGGTTTCGTACTCGTAGTCCGATGCCCGGCGCACGCCGCGCACCACTGCCGATGCGCCCCGTAACCGCGCGTATTCGGCCAGCAGTCCGCCGAACGAGTCCACCTCGACGCCCGGCATGCCGCCTGTCGCGATCCGCAGCATCTCGAGGCGCTCCTCCATCGTGAATACCGGGCTGCGGCTGGTGTTGCGCAGCACCACCACGATCAGGCGTCCGCTCAGCGAGGCCGCCCGCTCGATGATGTTCATGTGGCCCACCGTCACCGGATCGAAGGAACCTGGGTATATCAACAGGCTCATGGGGCTTCCTCCCTTTGTAGTATGAAGAGCGCCGTGTCGCCGTAGCGCCTCTCGTCGGCGATCCATCCGGCGGGTATCGCGGGCGGCGGCTGTCTGCGGGCGCGCTCCAGCACGACGACCCCGTCCCGCGCCATGAACTGACCGCAAAGCGGCGCGAGCGCCGCCGTCTCAAAACCCGCACCGTAGGGCGGATCGACGAACGCGACGTCGAAGCGCCTGCCCTCCCGCCCAAAGCGTGCCAGCGCCTGCCGGAAATCCGCCTGGACGATCTCATAGCGGTCGGCAGGCATACCAAAACGGCGCAGCACCGCGCCGATCACCGCCGCGGCGCGGCGGTCGATGTCGCAGAACACGACGCGGGCCGCGCCGCGGCTCAATGCCTCGATGCCCAGCGCGCCGCTTCCCGCGAAAAGATCCAGCGCCGACGCGCCCTCTATGCGGCCGCGCAGTATCGAAAAGAGCGACTCACGGACGCGCTCGGCGGTGGGCCGCGCCGCAAGTCTCCCGGGAATGCTGTACCGGCGGCCCTTCAGCGTGCCCGCTATGATGCGCAATGCGCCGCCCCCTCGCATTTTACCAACATTGTACAATAAATGCGGGAAGGATACAAGCAGGACAGGAAGGTTATCGGGCCGACACCGGATATTGTCGGGTAGTATTGCGCGTATTTTCATGAGCCCGCGGCGACGCCGCATTTGGCGAAATCGCGTCCTGCGTCGCGCCATACCGTGAAAGCGTTCCATCGCGGAAAATTTTTCTTTGCTGTGTATAAAGATGCGCAGATCGGGCATAATGAGGATGCGGAACGCGACGACACCCCAACGTCACACCGCCGGAGCTTCTCCGAAACGTTCTTCCTTCAAATTCTCCTCTCCCCAGTGCCGGAGGCCCCCCTCCGGCATCAACCTTTTTGGGGGTTGCCGGCAGAGCCGCGCCCCTCCGGTTGAGACTTTTGCCGGCTTTTGATTTTCTTCTCGTTTCGCGCGATGATTGTGCGGATGCGTCTTTTCTTGGCGGGCCCGCTCCGGTACGCGAGTCCCGCCAGCGCCGTATACGCGGCCGCGTAAAGGATATACGTCCACCACGCGTAGCCCGTCAGCGCGTTCAATTCGGAGAACATCACATACCAGATATTAAGTATGATCCGCAGCGACGAGCGCACCGCATCGCCCAGCGCCGGGATGGCCGCCAGCAGGGCAATGAGCGCGAACGGCGCCTGCGCGGCCGCGCCGATGATAAAGCCGTTGGCGGGCTTAAAATGAACCGGCACGCCCAACAGCGGCTCGTGCCCTATCCGCTCGAGTCTCTTTTTCTCAAGCTCGTCGGATGTGATATCCCGCAGCCCCATCTCGGAAAGCGATCCCCAGACAAACAGCAGCAATATGAACGTGCACAGACCATTGAGCGTGAATCCAAGCCACTCGGCCTCGGTCAGCCCTCCCAGGCTGAACATGATGACCAGGCATATGACGGCGATGATCGCGTTCGTGCCCAGGAGCTGCAGTGCTTTCTTCCACATGTTGTACGGCATATCGCATCCTCCAGACGTTTATTCCGGCTCGGGATATTGCGCGCCTTCCTCGGTGACGACCACAACCGGGCGCTCGTCTTCCCGTCCGGGGATCCGCTCAACCCGCTGGCCGGCAAATGCCGCCGCGATGACCGGGGCTTCGGGCCGCAGCGAAAGCAGAAACCGGTCATAGTATCCGGCGCCGTAGCCCAAACGATACCCGCGGCTGTCGAACGCCACGGCCGGAATCACCGCCAGGTCGACGACAGCGGGATCCACAGGCCTGTGGCGGCGCGGATCGGGCTCCGCAATCCCGTACGCGCCGGGTATCATTTCCCGCAGATCCGAAACCGCGCGCAGCTCCAGCGCATACTCCCTTATAAGGCAGCGGGGATAAACGACGGTCTTGCCCGCGGCGGCCGCGGCGGCGTGCAGCGCGCCGGTATCGACCTCGCAGCGGAAGGCGCGGTACAGCATGACGACCTTTGAGGCGCTCCAGGCGTCAAGCCCCGCGATATATCCGGCGATGGCGGCCGAATGCCGGGCGCGTACCTCCGGGGTCAGCGCCTGCCGCCAGCAGAGGGCGCGGCGGCGCAGCTCGTCGCGCAGCTCCCGGTCAGCCATGGTATATCCGGGGTACCCTGGAGCCGATGCAGGTGACGACCTCGTAGTGGATGGTATGCGCGATGGCGGCAAGCTCTCCGGCGGTGATCTCCTCAACGCCCTGCCTTCCCAGCAGCACCGCCTCGTCTCCCACCTTCACGCCGGGTATGCCCGACACGTCCACCATGCACTGGTCCATGCAAATAAGCCCGACGACCGGGGCCCGGCGTCCTCCTATGAGCACGTCGGCCCCTCCAAAGGCGCGCCGGTATCCGTCGGCATATCCGACCGGGAGCGTCGCGATGATCCGCGGGCCGGGGGCCGTGTACGTGCGCCCGTAACCGACTGTTTCGCCCGCCGCGATGCGCTTCAGGCACACGATGCGCGTGACCCACGAAAGGGCCGGCCGCAGGTTGGGATTCGCGCTGCCCGACGGATCCAGACCGTACATCGCGATGCCCAGCCGCACCCAGTCCATATGCGCGAACCGGTGGCGCATCGCCGCGGCGCTGTTGCCGATATGAAGGCGCGGCGAAAATCCCGCCTCGCGCGCCTGCTCCACCGCCTGCCGGAACACATCATACTGCCTGCGCGTGAACGAGTCGTCGGGCTGCTCTGCCGCCGCCAAATGGCTGAACATACCGGTCAGGCGCACCCGGGGGCACTCGGACAGCGCTTCCAGCAGCGCCGCAAGCTCACGTCCGGGGCGCGCGCCGCTGCGGTTCATGCCGGTCTCGATTTTGATATGAATCGGCACGGTGCGATCGGGCGCGGCGGCCCTGGATAGCGCGTAGATCATCTCGGAGGTATAAACCGCGGGGATCAGGCGGTGCCTGACCAGCGCGGGGGCGCACTGGGGCAGCAGCCCTCCCAGCACCAGCACCGGCGCGCCGATCCCGGCCTCGCGGAGTTGCGCGCCCTCGGCGTCGGTCGCCACGGCCAGCATGCTCGCGCCGCACCCCAGCGCCCGGCGGGCCACCTCAAGCATGCCGTGGCCGTATGCGTTGGCCTTGACCACGGCGATCAACCCGGTCTCGTGCCCAAGCCCCTGCCGCACAAAACCGATGTTGTGCTCGATGGCCGACAGATCCACGATGACCCGGGTCGCGCTCATGCGGGCTGCCCTTTACTTAAGGTCATACAGATCCTCCTGCTGGAGAATCCGCACGTCCCGCGATTCGAGTATATTCCGGGCTGCCGCCACGTCGTCCAACTTGAATAGGATCAGCGCGTATTCCTTGGGATTGCGGACGAAAGAGTACAGATACTCGACGTTCACGCCCCCGTCCAGAAGCATCTCCAGCACCTCGGCCAATCCGCCCGGCTTATCGGGCACCGTGACGGCCAGCACCTCGGTCAGATTGACGGTATATCCGGCAGCCCTGAGCGAAGCGAGCGCTTTCTCGTTGTCATCGACGATGGCTCTGAGGATGCCGAAGTTGGTCGTGTCGGCGATGGATAATGCCAGCAGATCCACACCGGCTTCGCCCAGTACGCGGGTCATGTGCGCCAGCCGTCCCTTTGTGTTCTCGAGGAATACCGATAACTGTCTGACCATACTCCTGTCCTCCTCGGCAATCATTGGATCATCCATCATTAGTATATCATACCCGCGCCGCCCGGTAAAAGGCCGCGTTTACAGAAAACAACAGGCTGTCTAGGTAAGCGTCCGCTTATCCAGCACCCTTTTGGCCTTGCCCTGGCTGCGCTCGATGGACTTGGGCTCCACCAGCTTAACGCCCACCGACAGCCCCAGCAGCGATTCCAGGTCCCGCATGATGCGGTGCCGGATTTCCTCCACCCGCCGCACCTCATCGGAGAAGAGCCGGTCGCTCATCTCGACCCATACCTCGAGCCGGTCGAGGTTGTTGACGCGGTCCACGACCAGCAAGTAATGCGGCTCCACCTCGGTGTATGTGACCAGCACGCTTTCCACCTGCGTCGGGAAGACATTGACGCCGCGGATGATCAGCATATCGTCGGTGCGGCCCAGCACCTTGCTCATGCGCACATGGGTGCGTCCGCACCCGCAGACCTCCCGGGACAGGCTTGTCAGGTCCCGCGTGCGGTAGCGTATGATCGGGATCCCTTCCTTCGTCAGCGTCGTGAAGACCAGCTCTCCCTCCTGCCCGTCGGGCAGCACGCGGCCGGTGGCCGGATCGATGATTTCAGGCAGGAAATGGTCCTCGTTGATATGCAGGCCGCGCTGTATCTCGCACTCGAAGGCTACGCCCGGGCCGATGACCTCCGACAGCCCGTATATGTCGGTAGCCCGGATGCCCAGCTTGCGCTCGATTTCCCGGCGCATGCCGTCGGTCCACGGCTCCGCGCCGAACACGCCGTACTTAAGCTCGATGTCCCGCGTGGGATCGATGCCCTCTTCGGCCATAGCTTCGGCCAGATACAGCGCGTAGGAGGGCGTGCATGTCAGCATCGTCGTCCCGAAGTCCTTCATGAGCATGATCTGGCGCCGCGTGTTGCCTCCCGATATCGGTATGACCGAAGCGCCGATGAGCTCGGCCCCGTAGTGGACGCCCAGGCCGCCTGTGAAAAGGCCGTACCCGTACGCGTTTTGTATGACCGAATGCTTGTCGGCTCCGGCGGCGGTCAGCGTGCGGGCCATAAGCTCCGCCCAGGTCTGTATGTCGCGCTGCGTGTAGCCCACTACGGTGGGTTTGCCCGTGGTGCCCGAGCTTGCGTGTATGCGCACGATTTCCGACAGCGGCACCGCGAACAGCCCATACGGGTAATTGTCGCGCAGGTCCTGCTTGGTGGTGAAGGGCAGAAGGGACAGGTCCTCGAGCGACCGGATGTCGCCGGGGGCGACGCCCGCCTCCTGCATGCGGTTGCGGTAATAGGGGACATTCTGATACACGTGACGGATCGTGCGGATCAGCCGCTTCGTTTGCAGCTCCCGCAGGGCTTCGCGCTCCATACACTCGGCGGACGGGTTCCAGTACATTATGAATCCCCCTCGATGCGCAGATTGTATCCCGCGTCAAATGCCGCGCGGTTCACTTCGTATGTTCCCGGCGGCAGGCACTCGCCCACCGCGTCGAACCAGGTCTGGCGGCTGATGCCGGTCAGGCGGGCCATCCGCCCCAGCATCACGGTATTGACGGCGCGGATGCTTCCCGCCTGCCGCGCCAGCCCCAGCGCGTCCACGGCGTCCACCGCAACGCCCGAGGCGCGCAGTCTTGAAAGCACATCGTCCGGATACTGCGCCGCGCCCGTGACGACCGTCATCGGCGCGATCTGCTGCGTGCTGACGATCACGCGGCCGCCCTTTTTGACCAGGTGCACGTTGCGCAGCGCCTCGATGAGCTCAAAGGAGAGCATAAAGTCGGCCCCGCCTTCCTCGATGAGCGGGGAGGCTACCTCGTCCCCGATGCGCACATAGGTGACAACGCTCCCGCCCCGCTGCGCCATGCCGTGCACCTCGGAAACCTTTACGTCCCGGCCCAGCCGGCAGGCCAGCGCGCCCAGTATCCGGCTGGTGAGCAGCGTTCCCTGGCCGCCTACGCCGGTAATCAGTATATTCATTACCCGCATGAGCCGTTTCCTCCCCCGATGGCGTCCGCCGGGCACACCCCGGCGCACAGGCCGCAGCCCGTGCACAGCGCCGGGTCGATCGCCGCCCTGCCGTCCCGCATCGAGATGGCTGGACACCCCAGTCCGATGCAGCGCCTGCACCCCACGCACCGCGCGGCGTCGACGCTGGCGGGCGTGCCGCGGCTTTTTCTGTCGAGCAGCGCGCACGGCCGCCGCGCGATCACGACCGACGGCCCGTCATGCTCCAGCGCGCGGCGAATCGCCGCCTCGGCGGCCCGCAGATCATAGGGATCGACGACCGCGACATCGGTGGCGCCCGCAGCGCGGCACAGCGCCTCCAGATCCACGCGGGGCGCCTGCTTTCCGTATATATTAAGCCCGGTCGCCGGATGCTGCTGGTGCCCGGTCATACCGGTCGTCGCGTTGTCGAGTATGATAACCGTCGTGCGTCCGCCGCTGTACACGGTGTCGATCAGCCCGGTGATTCCCGAGTGTATGAACGTCGAATCTCCGATGACCGCCGCGATTTTCCGGGCGCTTTCCGGTCCGAGCGCCTTCTCCATGCCGAGGGCCATGCCGATCGACGCGCCCATGCACACGCATGTGTCCATCGCAGAGAGCGGCGGCAGCGCTCCCAGCGTATAGCAGCCGATGTCGCCTGTCACGGTAACCTTGAGCTTGCTGAGCACATAGAATATGCCGCGGTGCGGGCAGCCCGGGCACAGCGCCGGAGGGCGCGCCGGAAGGTCGGATGCGGCGGGCCGGGCTTCGGGCGCCGCGCCGCCGATCGCCGCGGCGATCTTTCGCGCCGAGTACTCGCCCTGCACCGAAAAAAGCTCCTTGCCCCGCACGCGCAGGCCTGCGGCCTTCAGATGCGTTTCCAGGAAAGGCTCCAGTTCCTCTACGACGTAGAGCGCGTCCACCGTCCCGGCGAACTGCCGTATCCGCTCGATGGGCAGCGGCCAGACCATACCGAGCTTTAATATCGAGGCCTCGGGGAGCGCCTCTCGGACATACTGGTAGGCGACGCCCGAGGTGATGACGCCCACCTCGCTGCCACGGCGGAGTATCGGATTCATATCCTCCATCGCGTTCGCGTCGTCGGTCAGCGCGCGCATCCGCTCCTCGACGACGACATGGCGCCGCCTGGCCATGGCCGGCATCATCACGAACTTGCCGATGTTGCGCGCATAGGGAATTACCGCCGCCTCCTGCCGCGGGCCGGTCGTGACGAGGCTCCTCGCGTGGGCCACGCGGGTGGTCATGCGCACCAGCACCGGCGTATCCCGTTCCTCGCTGAGCGTGAATGCCTTCATCATGAATGCCCGGGCCTCGGCGCTGTCCGAGGGCTCCAGCATCGGTATATGGGCGGCCAGCGCATAGTACCGGCTGTCCTGCTCGTTCTGGGAGGAGTGCATACCCGGATCGTCGGCCACGACGATGACAAGCCCGCCCCCTACGCCCGTATAGGAGAGTGTGAACAGGGGATCGGCGGCGACGTTGAGCCCCACGTGCTTCATCGAGCACATCGCGCGCACGCCGGCTGCCGACGCGCCGGCAGCGACCTCCAGCGCCACCTTTTCATTGGGCGACCATTCGGCGTACACCTCGGGGTATTTTGCGAGGGTCTCGGTGATCTCGGTGCTCGGCGTTCCCGGATAAGCCGTCGCTACCCGTACTCCGGCTTCCCAGGCGCCCCGGGCGATCGCTTCGTTTCCCAGCAGAATGCTTTTCATTCCGGTTATTCCAACTCCTTGTCGTTACAGCTTTCTCAGATCGGTGACGCGCCTGGCCTTTCCCTCGAACCGCTTCAATGACTGGTGCTCGACCAGCCGGACCGACACGTCCAGCCCCAGAACCGTGCGGATCCGCTGCCGGATCCGGTTTTCCAGCCCCTCGAGATGGCTGAACCGCTCCAGCAGGCTGCTGTCGTTTAGCTCCACCTTGACCAGCATGTGGTCGAGGTACCCCTCGCGGGTGACCACGATCTCGTAATTGGGCCCCACTTCCTCGACGCTCGCGAGCACTTCCTCGATCTGGGAGGGGAAAACGTTGACCCCGCGGATGATGAGCATATCGTCGATGCGGCCCATCACCTTTTCCATCCGCATGTGCGTGCGTCCGCAGGCGCACGGCTCGGGGATGAGCCGGGTCAGGTCCTTCGTGCGGTAGCGCAGTATCGGGAGCGCCTGCTTGGTCAGCGCGGTCAGCACCAGTTCGCCCTTTTCGCCCGGCGGAAGCACGCGGCCGGTATCCGGATCGATGACCTCGGGTATGAAGTGGTCTTCATTGAAATGCAGGCCCGACTGGCACTCGCATTCCCCCGATATGCCCGGCCCGATGACCTCGGATAGTCCGTAGTTCTGGGTGGCCAGCATACCCAGGCGGCGCTCGATGTCCAGCCGCATCGCGTCGCTGCATGCCTCCCCGCCAAAGAGCCCCACCCGCAGCTTCAAATCGCGCCCGGGTACGAGGCCCATTTTCTGCGCGGTTTCGGCGATGTACTGCGCATAGCTGGGCGTGCTGATGAGCACGGTTACGCCGAAATCCTGCATCAGCATCAGCTGCTTTTCGGTATTGCCCGCGCTGATCGGGACCACCGCGCAGCCTACCTTTTCCAGCGCATAATGAAGGCCGAACGCGCCCGTAAAGAGCCCATATCCGAACGCCACCTGCGCGATATCGTCGGGCCCGACGCCTGTGGCGGTAATAAGGCGCGCCATACACGTGGACCAGGTCGAAAGATCCTCTTTCGTGTATCCCACCACCGTGGGCTTGCCGGTCGTTCCCGAGCTTGCGTGGATCCGCACCACGTCGCGCATCGGGGTCGCGAACATGCCGAAGGGATAGTTCTGCCGCAGGTCGTCCTTGACCGTGAACGGTATGCGGCGAAGATCGTCGAGGCTCCGTATACCATCGGGGCCGATTCCCGCCTCGTCCAGCCGCCCGCGGTACATCGGTACATGCTCATAGACCCTTCGGACCGTTTCGCGCAGCCTTTTTAGCTGCAGCGCTTCAATTCGGTCCCTGCCTGCCGTTTCGATTTCCGGCTCAAAAAACATAAAAAACGCCCTCTTTCTGGTTGACGCGCACGGGTTTTTCCGCCCCGGCGCGCACTCCCGCTTCCGTACTGCAACGGGCTACATTAGAGTTATTATACACGATTGATGTACAAATGCAATGTATGGTAAATGATGGGGAAGCGTTAAGTCGTGCGGGATAAGATTCTATGTCTTGATAGAACAATGAATGTATTCTATAATACGATCAATCCTAATGTATAACCAATGCAACATACGTTCGTTAGAAATTGATACTATATAAGAGAATTTAGGGAAACAATTAATTGTTACAAAAAAAGACGGAGGTTGGAAATTGTGAATTGTGAATGAGAATAACAGATATAAAATATTTTCTAATATGGGTTGGAAATTCGGGTCAAGTATAGCTACGCAGTTTACACATGCTATAGTATCCATTGTACTTGCCAGGATGATATTGCCCGAAAGCTATGGCGTTATGGCTATAGTTTTGATAGTTATCGCATTTTGCGGGGTCTTTGTCGATTTTGGACTGGGAAGTGCCCTGGTACAGAAAAAGAATCCCAAACAGGAAGACTACTCTTCTGTCTTCTACATTAACATTATAATTTCTCTTATTGTATATATAGGGCTTTTTTTCTTGGCTCCTATTATAGCAAAATTTTATGAAAAAGGCTACGCTAATTTAACGGAATATATTCGTATAATAGGCGTCACTCTGATACTGTTGGGCATCAACTCTGTCCAGAATGCATACGTCGCTAAAAATCTATTGTTTAAAAAAGCTTTCGCTATTAGTTTCCTAGCAGGAGCAGTATCTGGGATTACCGGCATCGTTTTAGCGTATACCCTTCCACAGGGCGAAAGAATATGGGCACTAATTGTACAGAATGTCCTAAGTTCGGTTTTAGTAACCGCAGGTATGTGGTTCTATATAGGATGGAGACCAAAGCTTATATTTTCCAAAGAAGCGATTAAACCATTGTTCGATTACGGTTGGAAAATCCTTTTAAAAGGCGTACTGAACTTGCTTAGCACAGATATTAGAAAGCTTGTTATCGGCAAAGTATATGCCCCGGGAGACCTTGCTTTTTATGACAGAGGCAGACAGTATCCGCTGACCATAGCAAAGACGGTCGACAATTCGATCAGTACCGTTTTATTTCCAGTTTTATCAAACGCACAAGATAACGTAGATACACTTAAAAAAAGGGTACGGCGGACATTACAAGTATGCACGTATCTAACGTTTCCCATGCTTGCCGGGTTTGCTATTGTCTCGCAGAAGTTTGTTGTGGTACTATTGACGGAAGCGTGGATTCCCGCCGTACCCTTTCTGCAGATTTTTTGCATTGCATTTTTGTTCAGACCGCTTACAGGTATACAATTCCGATCCCTGCTTGCTCTTGGCCGCAGCGATATTACTCTAAAATGTGAAGTGATAAGAGGTATTGCCGATGCAGCGGTGCTGGCAGTAACAGTCTGGTTTGGGGTGCTATGGATTGCAGTTGGTGTTTTATTTACTGTATTTATAGAGTTTCTACTATATTACTTACCAAACAAGAAACTGATAAATTACACACTTAGCGAATTGTTTTATGATGTGAAATTTACATTAATACTTACATTAATAATGTCAGTCGTTGTTCTGGCTGTCGGTCTGCTCCCAGTAGAGCCATGGATCTTACTGATATTACAGGTAGTGGCTGGGATTATAATTTATTTTACACTATCTTATTTAACAAAGAACAGAAACTTTTTATATTTGTCAGAAATAATCAAACATACATTTTCAAAAATTGACATGCCAAAATAGTTGGAGGTAAAGAATATGAAGAATAAATTGCGCCAGATGGTAAAAAAATACCCTAATATTTATAGCTGTATTTCAAAAATTAGAAAATTCATAAATGAAAAAAAAGAATTTTTTCGATCTTTGCGTTACGGTTTTCTAGCAAAGTATTTTCCTAAAAGGCATTGTTGGCTTATGACAAGACCTGGAGGCAGGAAGGAAACGCCCTTTAAAATTAATCTTGATAATCCACGTTATTTTAATGAAAAATTGCTTTGGCTCAAATACTATGTGTATAACCAAAGCCCTTTGATTGCAAAATGCTATGACAAGTTTTTGGTTCGTGAATATGTAAAGAAATGTGGCTGTGGACATATTTTAAATGAGTTATATGGTGTTTGGGACTCGATAAATGATGTGGAGTGGGATAAAACACCAGAAGAATGTGTCATAAAAGTAACGAATGGTTGTGCTTATCATGTTTTTAAACGAAAAGGACAGAAGGTTGACATTGACTATTGTAGAAAGACTTTACGCGAGCCCGCAAAGAAACGAGCAATCATATATAGGGCTTCTGGAGACTTGTATGCACTAAAATGCCCACAAAGGGTGATTTGCGAGAGATTATTGAGTAATTCCCTATCTGATAAAGGATTAGATGACTGGAAATTTTATTGTTTTAATGGGGAGCCGAAATACCTTTTATATATATACAACCGTGCCTTCCCCGGTGCATCTTTAAAGAAATCCGGTTATCAGGCGGTGTTTATGACTGCCGATTTTGATGAAAGGAGCAGTTATTACAAAGACTCTAGCGGCAGAATACCGGAAAAACCTGTTTGTTACGAGGAAATGCTTGAATGCGCAAGAAAACTGTCAAAGGATTTTCCTTTTGTAAGGGTGGATCTTTATGTATGCAACCAGAAACCGGTATTCGGAGAGCTGACTTTTACACCAGCAGGAGGTTATGTCCAGAGACTTATACACAATAAAGAGGGGCTAACCGAGATGGGAAACGGTTTGAATTTGAACGATATTGGAAAATATACGAAACTTAAAAAAGATTATTATAGTTTGTAATTATGCGTAGAACAAAGGCGTTGCTATTAGTTAGAGAAGAACTATGAAAGGTAAATAACAATGATAAAAAAGACAGTCATATTTCTGATAAAGTTGTTTTTAGTTGTCATTGAATTTTTATTTCTACCAATCTTGTTGGTTGCATGCGCAATAATCAGAATACGCAAAAATAGAATCGATGTCGGTATTGGGATAAATCCGAACATCAACCATATACGCTGGGCGAAAGCTTTGAGAAAATACGGATATACTGTTGAGACTTTTGTAGTAGGGAAGCCGTTCTATATTACCGATGACTTTGATTACATATATACTGGCCGCCTGAGCATTTTGTTTCCAATGTTCTATTTCCTAAAATGCGCAGGAAAATATAAATTACAAATAGTAAGGATGAATGGAGGAGTACTCTCGAAATGCGTAAGCATAATTAAATATCTTGAGCCGCAATTATTACGACTAGCAGGCGTAAAAACAATAGCTGTTCCCTATGGTAGCGACTGTCGGATACTGGAGAGGACGCCGAATAAGTTGTATGCATACACAATTCTGCAGGATGCGCCAATTCGATCAAACAAAGAAATTATTCGCAAGGTTAATATGTGGTGCAAATATGCAGATGCTGTTGTAGGACAAATGGATCATGTGGATTATCTCCCTTTCTGGAACCATATGCGCCAATCACTTCATACTATCGATATGGACAGCGTAAAGCCCGCTTACCCCAAACCAGACGGCAATATCAAAATAGTACACATTTATAATCACCCTGCATGTAAGGGTTCTGGTGCAATTTATGATGCCATACAGGAATTGAAGGAAGAAGGATATGAAATTGAACTGATTTTTAAAAGTGGAATACCGAACAGTCTGGTAATGGAGTACATTGCAAAAGCTGATATCGTTATTGATCAGATTATTATTGGTTGGTACGCAAGCTTTGCAACAGAAGCTATGGCTTTTGGGAAACCGGTGGTATGCTTTTTAAGAGAAGACCTGGTAAATCTGTTTGAGAAGGCGGG
>JBMNNN010000224.1:0-2868 GCA_050942555.1 Christensenellales bacterium | reverse complement strand
GGAACGCACCAACGAGAACGCGGGCAAAAAGCGCAAGCTGTGCGCGCTGCGCACATTCTTTCGATACCTTTTGAAGCACCAGTATCTGGAAAGTAACCCGGCAGCGGTCGTGGATACGCCGCCGATACGGGAAAAGCCGATCGTGCGCCTGGAGCCCTCCGAGGTGTCCGAGCTGCTGGAGAGCGTGGAGCGCGGCGATCGACTCACGAAACACGAGAGCACCTACCACAGATATACGCGTCTGCGCGACCTAGCGATCATCTCGCTGCTTCTAGGAACGGGCATCCGGATCAGCGAGTGCATCGGTCTTAACCGCAGCGATATAGACTTCGACAACCGTTCTTTTCGCATCATTCGCAAGGGCGGCAACGAGTCGATACTCTATTTCAGCGGCGAGGTCGAGACGGTGCTGCGGGATTATGCGGAGGTGCGAAAAGCAATGCAGCCCAGGATAGGCCATGAGGACGCGTTTTTCCTGTCCATGCAAAACAGGCGCATCACCGCGCGAGCGGTGCAGAATCTGGTCAGCAAATACGCTCAGCGCGTGACGCCTCTCAAGCACATAACCCCGCACAAATTCCGCAGCACATACGGAACCGAGCTCTACAAAAAGACCGGCGACATCTATCTGGTAGCCGACATCCTGGGCCATAAGGACGTCAATACCACCCGCAGGCACTACGCCGACATGATCGAAGAGCGGAGAAAAGCGGCGGCGGAAGCCGTCAGGCTCAGAGAAGATAAAAAAACGTAAGCGAGAAAGAAGGAAACGGCTGATGAGTACGCGCCTGTTAACCGTCACCAGCTACCTGGGATATTTCCTGATCGGCTTTTTATCCATCATACTGGCCACCGCGCTTTCCTATATGATTGAGGATTTCGGCCTGACTCTGGCTACCGCCGGAGCCGCCTACTCGACACGGGCGGCCGGAACGCTCGCAGGCGTATTCCTGGGAGGAATCCTGTCGGACAAACTGGGCAGAAAACCGCTGATCGTCGTCGGATGCCTGCTGCAGGGCACGGCAATGGCTTTCATCGCCTCGTCAGGCAGCTGGATATGGGTGCTGCTTCTCTTCGCCGTCGCGGGCATGGCCGGAGGCTTTGTCAACTCATCCCTCAATGCGCTGGTGGCGGAGATCCATACGCGCCATAGGGGCGCAGCCATGAATATCCTTCACGGTATCTATGGCATCGGCGCCCTCACTGGCCCGCTGGCCGTGGGGCTGGTACTCATGCGCTACGGATGGAGGATGGCATATTACGCTGCGGCGGCTCTTTGGCTGCTGTACATGCTGATAACGCTTCCTCTCCCCTATCCGTCCACCCAGCCTGGCGAAACGAAAGGCGCAAAACCCAAGAGCCTTCCGGTCAGATCGTTTGCGGCAAGTCCGATACTGATGATGCTCATACTGGTCAGCTTTATCTATAACGGCGTGGCCAATGGTCTTGTCGGATGGATCAACACCTATCTGGGCGATCTGGAGTTTTCCGCGCTGCTGGGCGCGGGCATGATCACGGTATTCTACACGGGGCTCACGGCCGGCAGGTTTGCCTGCGGATTTTTCTCCGACAGAATAGGCTTCCCGCAGACTATTCTTATTTGCTCGCTGGGAAGCCTGCTCTTTTATCCTGTGGCCGTGCTGGCAAAGCTGCCCCTCGTCATCACCGTGGGCGTTTTCTTCTCAGGGTTCTTCTTCTCGGGCCTGCATCCCACCGGCCTGGCATACGCCAACACGCTCTTTCCCCATATGGCGGGAACCATCACGGGTACACTGTCGGCATCGATGTCCCTGGGCGCCATGGCCATCCCGTGGATTGTCGGGATCATCGCCGACCACGCCGGTTTCATACCGGGTTTCAGCATCGGAATCGCTCTTATCGCATTGCTGGTGGCGATAGCCCTTCGCCTTCTGCGTACGAAACCCGGCACATTATGCGCGCGATGATCACGCCGCTGTGCACCCTATTCTTTCATATATTTTTCCTGATTTATCGAACAAAGGTTTGATTTCCGGTATCTTTTGTGCTATACTACCCCCAAGGGGTGTTGCTTTATGAAATTCGACCTGGATGAGCTCAGTGGCAAGCAGAAGAAAGTCTTTCTGTACCTCAAAACGTTTATCGAGGAGAAGGGGTACCCCCCGTCTGTCCGCGAGATATGCGACGCGGTCGGCGCAAAATCCACGTCGACGGTCCACGGCCATCTGAACCGGCTGGAGAAAAGAGGCCTGATACGCCGCGATCCCTCCAAACCCCGGGCCATCGAGATACTGGACGAGGACGCTGAAGCCCGCTCCAAGTCGATGACCGTGCCCATCGTGGGCAGGGTGACAGCCGGTGAGCCGATACTGGCCTATGAAAACATAGAGGAATATATTCCCCTGCCCGCTTCGCTCGTGCGCGACGAGAACTCATTCGTGCTGCAGATACGGGGCGATAGCATGATCGGTGCCGGGATCATGAACGATGACTATGTGATCGTCCGGCGGCAGAATTACGCAGACGACGGCGACATCGTGGTCGCGCTGTTGGGCGACGAGGCGACCGTGAAGCGCTTTTTCTACGAGAACAAAAACGTCCGCCTGCAGCCCGAGAACCCTGCGATGGAGCCCATCATCACGCGCGACGTCACGATACTTGGCAAGGTGACCGGCCTCTTTAGAAGGATCCGGTAGACTAACGAAACAAAAAACAGCGGAGGACTCTCCCCCGCTGTTTTTGCTATATCATCATTGATTGTCGGCACAATGAAAACGTTGTTATTGTAAAGACAGTAAATATGGGCTTGAAGAGGCAACTGAATGAGAGCAAAATCAAAGATTGACTTTGGGAGTAGTCTTTTAATATGGGGGACAATACTCATAATAT
>JBMNNN010000025.1:0-16514 GCA_050942555.1 Christensenellales bacterium | reverse complement strand
ACGGGCGCGGCCGCCTGGAATACAGGGTTCCGTCCCGCGGGCTGTTCGGATTCCGCGGGGAAATGCTCACGCTGACGCAGGGCGAGGGCATCATGAACGCGTATTTCGAGGGATACGGACCGGTGCGAGGCCCGATGCCCGGGCGCAAGGTCGGCTCTCTGGTGGCCTCCGAGGCGGGCAAGGCGATTGCGGCGGCGCTCTTTTCCGCGCAGAACCGGGGCAGGCTCTTCATCGGGCCGGGCGAGGATGTGTATCAGGGAATGATCGTGGGAAGCTGCAGCCGGGCCGGGGATATCGTCGTCAACGTCTGCAAGGGCAAGAAGCTGACCAACATGCGGGCCGCGGGCAAGGATGAGAACGTGATACTCAGCGCGCCGCTGCGCATGACGCTGGAGGAAGCGCTGGCCTATCTTGAGGAGGATGAGCTTCTCGAGGTTACGCCGGCAGCGTACCGGCTGAGGAAGCGGATACTCAACCCGCAGGAAGCCATGCGGGCGCGGCGGCGGGCTATGACGACCGCGGAAGACTGATTGGACAGGGAGGGAGGCGCATGAAGCTCTATTTGCTGCGCCACGGCGAGTCGGAGGGAAACCGGCAGGGCCTGCTGTGCGGATGGACCGACGTGCCGCTCACGCCGACCGGCACAGCGCAGGCCGAGGCGGCCCGGGACAGATGGGGGAGCGTCGCGTTTGACGAGATATTCACAAGTCCCCTCAGGAGGGCCAGCGAAACCGCGCGCATCGTGGCAGGCTGCAGAGCGGTGCTTGCCGTGGACGCGCTGCGCGAGAGAAACATGGGCGCATTCGAGGGCCTGACGTGGGAGGAGGTGTGCCACCGCTATCCGGGCGCGCCAGACGCGTGGTCGGAGGATCCGGTCGGCTACGCGCCCCCGGACGGCGAAAGCCTGCTGGAGGTGTACGCACGATGCGGCCGGGCAGCGGACGGGCTGCTGGCAGGTTATCCCGAGGCGGAGAACCTGCTGGTCGTCTCCCACGGGGGCGCGCTCGCGTGCATGCTCGCGCACCTCCTGAGTCAGCCGCCTGAGAGCGCGCTGCGGTACAGGTTCGACAACTGCGGCGCGGCGGTTGTGGACATCACCGGCGGGTTTGCGGTACTGAGCCGGCTTGGATAGCCGCAGCGTCCCGTATTATAGTTCGTGCGGTCCGGCGCGGCGCGCGATGCGGACGCTGCCGGTATTACCGTGCGCGGGCTGGTCACAGACGCGATTTTCCGCTATAATGGGAACAATTGATTCGTAAGAGGAAGCTATGAAGTACCGTTTGATCGTAATGGATATAGACGACACCCTGATTGGAAACGACCTTGTCATCAGTAAGGCGAACTGCAGCGCGATCCGGGACGCGGCGGCGGCCGGAGCCATCATTTCGCTGGCCAGCGGGAGGATGTACGATTCGATGCTCCCCTTCGCCTGCCAGCTTGGCATATCGGTGCCGCTTATCTGCTGCCAGGGCGCGGCGGTGGTCGATTCGGATACCGGGAATTTGCTGTACCATCTGCCGCTGCCCCGCGAGGACGCGGTCGAGGTGCTGCGCTTCGCCTCGGAGCGCGGCATTTACAGCCAGTATTATTCGCTGGACAACTATTTCTTCGCGGCCGAGTGCGAGGAGAGCCGATACTATGCGCGCATGTCGGGCGTACAGGGGAGCGCCGTGGGCGAACCGATATGGGAGCGGCTCGACTTCGACCCGACGAAGATACTCTACATCGCGCCGCCTCCGGTCATCCGCAGGGCGTACGCCGAGGCCCGTGAGCGCTTCGGAGACCGGCTCGAGGTCGCGATTTCCAAGGTCAATTATCTGGAGTTTAACCACAGGGATGCGATAAAGGGCAACGCCGTCGCCCGGCTCGCGGACAACCTTGGCATACCGCTGGACGAGGTCATGTGTATCGGGGACGGCATTAACGATCTGTCGATGATCCGCGTGGCGGGGCTGGGAGTCGCGATGGGCAACGGCGCGCCCGAGCTTCGCAGCGAGGCCGATTTTGTGACGGCCCGGCGCGAGGACGACGGCGTGGCGCTTGCGATCAATCGCTTCGTACTGGGCAGGTGAGCAGATGGCGATCATTGCTCTTGACAAATTCACGCGGGATCTGGAGCTCGAGATACTCTATGACGGCGGCCGCCGACAGATCGAGGTCCTGACCACGAACCTGAACCGTCCCGGGCTGCAGCTCGCCGGGTATTTCGATTATTTCGCCGCCGATCGCATCCAGGTGATAGGCAAGGTCGAGATGACCTATATTGCGGAGACGATGGACAGCGAAAAGCGGCTGAAAGTGTTTGAGCGGTTCTTTAGCTACGAGATTCCCTGCGTCATCATCAGCCGGAACCTGGAGCCGCCCGGAGAACTTCTCGAGATGGCGCGCAGGTACGGCCGGCCGGTGCTGCGCTCGCGGCTCGTGACCACCAAGCTCGTGCACGACACAGTGAGCTATCTCGACCTGCTGCTGGCGCTGCGGGTCACCCGCCCGGGCTCGCTCATCGACGTGGGCGGCGTCGGGATGCTCCTTGTGGGCGAGTCGGGCATCGGCAAGAGCGAAACCGCGCTGGAACTCGTCAAGCGCGGGCACCGGCTCGTGGCCGACGACGTGGTGGAAATATGCCGCATATCCAGGGACCAGCTGCGGGGCAGCTCGCCGGGCTCGATACAGAATTTCATGGAGATACGGGGCGTGGGGGTCATCAACATCCAGCAGATGTACGGCATCGACTCGGTGATCGCCCGGAAAAACATCAATCTGGTCATCGAACTGGAAAACTGGGATAACAGCAAGCAGTATGATCGGCTGGGCCTTAGCGAGGAATGGACCACGATACTGGGCGTGAAGCTGCCCAAGCTGACGGTGCCGGTGCGGCCGGGACGGAATCTGGCTATCATCATGGAGGTGGCTGCCCATAATTACCGGCTCAAGAAGATGGGCTATAACGCGGCGATGGAACTGGACAGGCGCATTAGGGAAAGCGACGAATTTAGGCCTATGTAGGAGGACAGTCAACAATGCTGTACATCGGAGTGGATCTTGGCGGCACGAAAATGGCAGCCGGGCTCGTTACGCAGGATGGGGTCATACTGGGCAAGGCCAGCGCACCCACGCAGGTGGGGCTGCCCCATGAGCAGATCCTCAAAAACATGGCGTCGCTCATCGGCGACGTGCTCTCGGAGACGGGGCACACCGTCGATGACATTGGGGCCATAGGCATCGGCTCTCCGGGGGCGGTGGACGATTCGCGGGGTACGGTTGTTTTTGCGAACAACCTGTACTGGCGCCATGTGTCCGTCCGCGGCGAGCTTCAGAAGTACTACGACAAACCGGTGTTCGCCGACAACGACGCGAACGTCGCGGCGCTGGCCGAGATGATCGCCGGGGCGGCCCGGGGCCGGCGGAATCTGGTGCTGCTGACGCTGGGTACCGGAGTGGGCAGCGGGATCGTGATCGATGGGCGCATATTTGCAGGCAGTCACCATGTGGGCGCCGAGCTGGGGCATCTGTGCGTACAGATGGACGGGGAGCAGTGTACATGCGGCAACAAGGGCTGCCTGGAACGCTATACATCGGCTACCGCGCTGGTGCGGGAAGGGCGGCGCGCCCTGATCGACTACCCCGACAGCATCATCGCGACCAAAGCGGGCGGGAACATCGACAATGTAACCGCGAAGATCGTCATCGACGCGGCAAGAGAGCGCGATCCGATGGCGATCGATATATTCGACCGGTATATCCACTATCTGGCGCTCGGCATCATCACGATCATCAATGCGTTCGACCCCGAGGTCATCGTGCTGGGCGGAGGCGTCAGCGCGGCGGGGGATTTCCTGCTGGAACCGCTGCGCCGCCATGTGGAGGAGCATATATTCTACAAGGATCTGCCCCACGCGACCGTGGAGCTGTCGCCTCTCGGCAACGATGCGGGCATCATCGGCGCGGCGATGCTCGGCGCGATCGAGAGCGGCGGGATAAAAGGCATATAAGCAAAGAGCCCCCGGAGACATCCGGCGGGCTCTTTTCGTTTGTAAAAGGATGGCCAAAGCCTTCCTGTGCGGCGGTTTACCGCAACGAAGGCAGGCTGGCCGCGGCGATCGACTGGCCCACGCGCTTGCTTTTTTCGTCGGGCAGATGCAGCGTCATTGTCCGGGCAAGCTCCGGGAACTCACACGAAAGAACTTCGCGCGCCTTGTCGAGCATGCGGGAGCCGCCCGTTCCCGATGTGACCCTGCCCAGCAGCAGCACGTGCGCGATGTCGTAGAACTCGGCGTAGTAAGCCAGCGCGTAGCCCAGATAGCAGCCGATGCTCTCGTATATCCGGGCGGAGCGGGGGTCTCCCGCCGCCTCCAGTTCCTGTACGACCTTGAGTTTCTCGGCAGGGGAGATATCGGCGGGCAGCGGAATCCCAGCGGCCGGGGCCAGCTTGATGACCGCGTCCTGGGAGAAATACTTGACGCCGCAGCCCGTATCGCCCGACCATTCGTCGGCCATCGCGTCCGGATTGTAGTCGACCGGCACAAATGCAAGCTCATTGAGCCAGCCCGTGATATTGCCGTCCCTATCGACATATCCGCCCGCTTCGCTCGTGCCCATCGCGATGCCCAGCACGCGGTTCTCGTTTAGTTCCATCGCGCCGGCCAGCGCCGTCACGTCGCCGTCGTTGGCCACTTCCAGCGGGACGCCGCCCATTTCCTTCTGTATGTCGAGGAACATATTCTTGACCTTTTTGTCGAACACGTCCTCGGGGACCTTGATGAAAAGCGACGCGACCATGACGCGGTTGTCGATATAGATACCGGCCGCGCTCACGCCGATCGCGTCCACGCGGGGCATTTTGGACGCGGCGGTCTTCATCGAGTCGAGTATGCCCTCATAGTGGTAGGCAGGATCGCTCATCAGCTTCGGGTGCCAGACCACTTCCTCGCTGTAGATAGCCTCGCCGTCCACGACCGCCGATACCTTCCGGTCGCTGCCGCCCGCGTCGAATCCGATGCGGCAGCCGTCGAGGTTGCGGCCCCGGGGCTGGGCTGATTCACGGGCAGGCGGTACGTCCGCCGGATCCATGATTTCCACCGTGAACGGCTTTTCATATACGCGCGCCATGAACCGCGCGTCGAACTCGCGGGAACCGCCGTCCGCGTATGCGGCGCGCAGGTATTCGCCGATATAGGATGGGCCGCCGAACATGATGCGCCAGCCACCCCGCACCCACAGGAGCGATTTTACAAGACGCTCTACATAGATGCAGTTCTGCTCGTCCATCCCGGCTGACGGGCCGAACACGCGCGCCCTGTGAACCGAGCGGAAGCCCCGCTCGCGCTCCAGCGCGATCACGATCTCCACGCTGTCGTTGGTCGCGGCGATTGATTTGCGAAATTCGCGGTTGCCAAGGCTGATGGGCTGAAAATCCGGATCGAGGGGAGGAATGCATAGCGGTTTGGGACGAAAGGCAAACGATTTCATCGGTATTCTCCTTTGCGGGCGTCTTACCCATATATTTGATGTCTATACCATTATACAAAACCTGACCTACCCGCGCAAGGGGAAGGATGGGTATATAATTACTTGAAACACCTTAACCCGCCATTCGCTCAGTAATAATAACCCACCATCGCCGCCATCGTCCACGCGCCCATCAGCGCCATGACCCAGCCAAGCCGCACCGGGCTGACCGCGCGCTCCCTGCGGCCCAACGCGGGCAAAAGGAGCGCGAAGACCGGTATGAAATAGCGCCCCTGTATTCCCCAGGGCAGGGCCGCCCCGACATCCGACCACGCCATATACAGGAACAGTATGAGGCCGCACACCGTAAGCGCCGCCGTGACGAGCAGCGAGCGGCGCTGCGCGGCGGGCAGCGCCGCGCCGTTGCCAAGACCTGCCCAGACAAGCGCCAGCGGCGTGAGCGCCTGCCATATCCCTGCGTTCATCCGCCCGCTGTCATAGACTGAAAGCTCCGCCAGCCAGCCGCCCGTCAGCGATGTCAGGCAGCGGGCGAGCATGATGAGCGCGCCTCCCGGATGCGCGGCCATATGACGTAGCTGGGCCAGAGCGTTGGCCGCTCCGTCGCGCATCGCCGAGTTGGGGACGCCGCCCCACAGCGCGTTGACCGCCAGCAGCCAGGCTGCCGCGAGCGTCCAGACCGCCGCAGCCATCGCGGCCGCGGCCCAGCGGAGCCGGGGTGACGTAAATGCGCTCCGGGGCGTGAACAGGAAAAGCAGGGCCAGCAGCGCGTACGGCGCTTTGATGAACGCAATCGCGCAGAGTATTCCCGCCATCGCGCCCATACGCCTGAGGCTGAGCCCGCCGTCATATGCGTATCGCAGCCACAGGGCTGTAAAGAGAAGGGTAAGCGCGATTACGACGGGGTCGGTCGAATAGGAGGCGGCCAGCGTCACCGCCTGCGCGAGCAGCCCGACCGCGAAAATAGCCGACCGGAAACGCGGAGCGACGCGCAGCGCGGCGTAAACGAGCCCGATATACGCGGCCAGATTCGTCAGGCGTCCCAGGTAATAGATGAGCCAAAGCGGCAGCCCGGCGAGCCTGCCCAGCGCCACGCCCACAGCGCTGGGAAGATACCCGATGAACAGCGTGTTTTCCACAGCGTACTCGCGGCTTAGCGCCGTTTCGCCCGAAGGACTGCGACCGAACGCGGACAGGGCCTGCGCAATGCGGTAACTGCCCGCTGTGGTAAGAGGCGTCACGTCCAGCGGGACCGGTATCGCCGCGCCGTCCTGCGTGCGCAGCGGGGCCAGTCCGTCCCCCGCAAGCTGCCAGGCGCGCGCGAAATGCCGGTGCTCGTCAAAGCCCGCGCCGATGGGCTGCACAATGAGCGCGATCATGCCCAGCGCTGCCGCCAGAACACAAAAATTCCTGCGGATATCCTCTCCCAACATGAGCAGCGCCGCAAGCCCGAGCGCCAGGATTATAAGCCACAGCACGGGCTTTTCCGCCGAATCGACGGTCCCGGTCAGGGCATATACAAGGCGGCCGTCCTGCGCTGCTCCGTCCAGCATCAGGGGCTCTGCCGCGCTTGGGTAGGGCGAAATAAAAAACACGGCGTCCGATCCGCCGACGCCCTCGATCTGGATCCGCAGCGCGGCTCCGCCGGGCGGCACCGCGCGAGACACCGGGACGTCGGCCCACGCGGGTTCCGCGCCGCCCGGGACCAGCGTGCTCTCGGCAAGCAGCGTATCCCCGGCCATGAGACGGACGCGGCAGCCGGTATCCGCCCGGCCGCCACGCACCAGCAGGTGCAGCGTTTCAATATGCGAGAACGGGGAGGGAAGCGACTGGACGAGCGCGCTCCCGCCGACCGGCGCGGCTATTTCCCGCCGGGGGAGGTCGGGCACTTCGGAGCGGCGCGCGTTGGAAGGCCAGCCCGCGGCCATGACCGCAGCCAGCAGCAGGGCAAAGGACAGGAGCGCCCATTTTCTCTCCCGGATACGGCTTGCCAATGCTGAAACGGATGTCATAGCGATCCTCCCGGTGTCTAATCCGAATTATAGCAGGCGGGGAGCGGAATGCAAGCGGGGACGGAGCGGCCTTTCCGTTGCTTATTCATCGCGGGAAAGAAAAAAGCCGTCCCGCGGACAGGACGGCAACCGGGTAGGGTATTATCCGGCAGACTGATAACCGTTTATCAGCAGTTCACGCGCACGTTTTGAAGCAGCAGGTTTTCGACGTAGCGGATGACCGGTTCCTTGCGCAGATTGCCGTACCCGCTCGTGTCGGACTTCCTGCCCGGATAGTCTTCGAGTGAGCTCAGTGTGAAGACCGCGTTGTCGATGGTGATGTTTTGTAGCGGGCAGTCCTCCGCGCCAAGGAACTGCGGCGCAAGGCGGCTGACCGAGTGGATGTTCGAAAACGACAGATCCCGGATCGCGGTGATGTCGGCGCCGGGAGCGACAGCCAGCTTGATGGGTTCGCCCCAGATCCTGTTGAGTATGATGTTGTTAAAGTAGATGCGTTCGATGAGCGTCGCGTCGGGTCCCTGGTCGGATTTCGGATTTGCGGGATCCAGGGGGAAGGGAAGCACGCCCGCGATGCCCACCATCGAGTCGGTGATTGTGATATTGGACAGCACGCAGTTGCGCATGATGCCATCGTTGGCCCATGCCAGGCGGATTCCGCTGGAGTGGCTGGTCAGCGTGCAGTTGGTGACCGCGATGCGCTCGCAGGGGGTCGGGTTTTTCAGTACCGACGTGTAGGCGCGGATGATCAGCGCGTCGTCGCCGGTGCGGATCCGGCAGTTGGATACGGTGACGTCCTGACAGCAGTTGATGTGCAGCCCGTCGGAGTTGGGAAGATCGAGGTCCGCGTCCATCGTCACGTTATCGACGTTCACGTCCCGGCATCCCAGTATCCATGTGGCCCATCCCGCGGCAGCGTCCTTGATCGTGAAGTCCCGCAGCACCACGTCGGTGCAGCAAACGAGTAAAACCATCCGGGGCGGGAAATGCTCCTCCTTACGGCGGTACTTCCACAGCGTGGAATTATAAAGCTCGCACACGCGCGCTCCGGGACACTCGATCATGCCGCGCCCGGTGATCGCGATGCGGCTTGCGCCCTCGGCGTAAATAAAGCACCGGGAATTGCGCCGTGGCGCCAGCTGCCAGTTCCAGATGTCGGACTTGATTTCCGGATAGTCGGCGGTGCGGTCGCTAGCCACCAGCACGCCGTCGGACGCGAGATGGAGTTCTACGCCGCTTTTGATCTGGATCGTGGACGAAAGATAGCGGCCCCCCTCGATGGTTACCCGGCCGCCTCCGGCGGCGTGGCAGGCGTCCAATGCTTTCTGAATGGCCTGGGTGTCCATCGTTACGCCGTCGCCCACGGCGCCGAATTCCCGGACGGAACAATTAAGCAAGGTTTTCATCACCTTTCGTAACTATATATCAGTATACCGTCATAGTGGTATTTCATGCAAGGGTCGAATTGATTCCCGGTTCACCGTATCCAGCGTTTGGAATAAGGAAAGAGGCCGCTGCGTCGCGGCCTCTTTCCGGTGGTGCTGTTTTTGGGCTATTGCGCGATAATTCGTGTCCACAGCTCGTCGTACTCCTTCGCGAATTCACCCAGATCCTTGAATTCATCGCACAGCGCGAGGATCTCATCGGGCGGATACGCGCCCGGATCGTTGCGCGTTTCTTCGTCCAGCGCGGCGAAGGCTTCCACCTGCGGCGTCGAGTAGTGGATTTCCTCTACGTTCATCAGGGCGATGTCGGTACGGCACATGAAGTTAATGAAGGCCTCGGCTTCCTCCTTGTGTTTCCCGCTTTTGAGGATCACCATCGCGTCGACCCAAATGTTGGTGCCTTCCTTGGGAACCGCATAGGCCAGGTCGGGGTTCTGGTCGATCGACTCGAGCGCGGCGCCCGAATACATGACGGCCAGCGCGGCTTCGCCCGCGATCATCTTGTCGTTCACGTCGTCCTCGACATAGGAGAGCACCAGCGGCTTCTGCTGGGCCAGCAGCTGGGCCGCCTCATTCAGCTCGTCGATGTTGCGCGTATTCATATCGTATCCCAGGCGGCGCAGCGCCACCATCATCGAATCCCGGGAGCTGTTATACATGAGTATTTTGCGCGCATACTTTTCATTCCACAGTATATCCCAGCTGTCCACCGGATCGTCGACCATCGTCGTGTTGTAGCAGATGCCCACCGTGCCCCACATGTAGGGCACCGAATAGAGGCCCTCGGGGTCATATCCGGGGTTTTTAAACAGATCGTCGATAAGAGCGGCATTGGGTACATTCTCCCAATTGATCGGATGCAGGAGGCCTTCGGAGGCCAGGCGCTCGATCATGTAGTCCGACGGGATGAGCACATCGTAGTCGCCCGCGCCCGCTTTGATCTTCGCGTACATTTCCTCGTTGCTCGCGAACGTCGTGTAGACGACATGAATGCCGGTTTCCTGCTCGAACATCCTGAGGACGTCCTGGTTGATGTACTCGCCCCAGTTGTATACATTTATGGTCTTCTGCGGCGATGCGCACCCGGAGAAAAGGAGGGCAACCAGGAGAGTCGCGGCCAGAGGAAGCAGTTTCTTTTTCATCGGGAGATCTCCTTTCTTTTCATGGAGTTGTTCATTTTTATGATACGGTGGTTTACGATCAGCATGAGTGAGAGCACCGTCAGGAACATAATCGACATGAGCGCATACAGCGTCGGGTCGATGCCCATCCGCGCTGAGGAAAATATCAGTATCGACAGGTTCTGCACGCTTCCGGTCGTGAAAAAGCTGATGACGAAGTCGTCGATCGAGAGCGTGAATGCCAGTATCCCGCCGGTAATGACGCCGGGCATGATATGAGGCAGGATCACCCGCCGCAGCGCATAGGACGGCGTCGCGCCCAGGTCCAGCGCCGCCTCGTAGAGGCTCTGGTCCATCTGCATGAGCTTGGGAAGCACCGAGAAAATCACATACGGCACACAGAACACGACATGGGCCAGGAGCATCGTGACAAATCCCAGCTGCATTTTCATAAATACGAACAGGATCATCAGCGAAACGCCGGTTACGATATCGGGATTGAGTATCGGCAGGTACGTGATGTTGAGGATGAGCCCGCGCACCGACCGCTTATATCCGAATATGCCGATCGCGGCCAGCGTGCCGACGACCGTCGATATGATCGTCGCCAGCACGGCGACGAACACCGTCGTGCGAAGCGCCTGCATGATTTCGGCGCTGTAAAAAAGCCTGCGGTACCAATCCAGCGTAAAGTGACCCCAATTCGCGCGCGACTCCCCGCTGCTGAACGAAAGGGCGACCAGTATCAGTATCGGGGCATACAGGAAAAGGAGTATCAGCCCCAGGTACATACGGCGCAGTAATTTCAAAGGAGCGGCCTCCCTTCGGCATCCTGGCTGAAGCGGTTCATGATCGCCATGCTCAGGAGAATAAGCGCCATCATGATGAGCGACAGCGCCGAGCCAAAATGCCAGTCTCCGACGAACAGAAACTGGTTCTGTATCAGGTCGCCGAACATCATATACTGCCCGCCCCCCAGCAGGCGCGATATGACGAACGTGGTGACGGCCGGCATGAATACCATCACGATGCCCGAGAGTATGCCCGGGGCCGAAAGCGGTAGTATGACCTTGAGGAACACGCCGTATTCGTTCGCGCCCAGATCGCGGGCGGCCTCGGGCAGCGACGGGTCGATCTTCTGAAGCACCGTATATATGGGCAGTATCATGAAGGGCAGGAAATTGTACGTCATGCCAAGCAGCACCGCGCCGGGATTGTAAAGAAACTGTACCCGTTCCAGGCCGATAAGCTCGAGAAAGCGGTTGATGAGTCCCGTGTTCTCGAGAAGCGACATCCACGCGTAGGTGCGCAGCAGAAAATTCATCCACATGGGCAGTATGAAAAGCACTGCCAGCATGCCCCCCGAAGGTCTGCGCGACAATATGAGCGCGACCGGATACCCGAGTACCAGGCAAATGGCCGTACACAGAATGGCCATTCCCAGCGACCTGAGCAGAACCTTGACATACACCCAGTCCCCAAAGCGGATGAGGTGCGCGAGTGTCAGCCCGCCCCCGGGCGCGCCGGTAATGGCGTACCAGACGATCAGGAATATCGGGACCACGGTAAACAGCACCATCCATACGATGTACGGGACGGCAATCCATCGCATTTTCATTGCTCGGCCTCCGCGTGCATGATATGAAAGCCATCGGGCGCGATGCGCAGGCCCACCCGGTCGCCGGGATTCCACAGGGCGGTCGTGTGGACCATCCACGCGAAGCCGTCCTCACCGTCCACGATGATCTCGTAATGCACACCCTTGAATGTGACCGTCCGCACCAGACCGCGGATCATGCCGCTGTCGGGATCGGTGAGCATGATGTCTTCGGGGCGCACGACGACGTTGACCGCCTCGTCGGGCGCAAAGCCCTCGTCGACGCAGTCGAATACCCTGCCCGACAGAAATACCCTGCGGTCGGCGCGCATGATGCCGGGAATGATGTTGCTCTCGCCGATGAAGTCGGCTACAAACGCGTTCCTGGGCTCGTTGTATATATCTGTGGGCGTGCCGATTTGCTGGATCCGCCCGCCGCGCATGACGACGATCGTGTCCGACATCGTCAGCGCCTCTTCCTGGTCGTGTGTAACGTATATGAACGTGATACCCAGCTTCTGCTGCATCGACTTGAGCTCGAGCTGCATATCCTTGCGCAGCTTGAGATCCAGCGCGCCCAGCGGCTCGTCGAGCAGAAGCACCTCGGGCTCGTTGACGAGCGCGCGCGCGATGGCCACGCGCTGCTGCTGACCGCCCGAGAGCACGCTCACCGAGCGCTTCTCGCAGCCCGACAGGCCCACCAGCGCCAGCATATCCCGAACCTTGGTCTCTATGACATCGCGGCTCATCTTCTTGATGCGCAGACCGAACGCGATATTTTCGGCGACATTCAGGTGGGGGAAGAGCGCATACCGCTGGAATACCGTATTGACCGGGCGGCGGTAGGGGGGGACCGATTCCACGTTGACGCCGCCGATCAGTATTCTGCCTTTCGTCGGGTACTCGAATCCGGCGATAAGCCGGAGCATCGTCGTCTTGCCGCAGCCGCTGGGGCCAAGGAGCGTAATGAACTCGCGGCGCCGTATATACAGGCTGACGTCGGAGAGTGCGGTAACGCCGTCATCAAACGTCTTGGTTACGTGATCGAGCTCGATCAGCCGAACATCCTCTACCATTTCCGAGCCTCCAAAGACTAAAAGCTGGGCGGTTGGGCGACCCATATGACCTGTGCCGGTGTTTTTCCGGCGTTGCTCAGTCCGTGGCTGGCGCCTGACCGGTAGCTGAACGAATCTCCCCGCCGGGCCCGCTTTTTTTGTGCTCCGCGGTGCACGTAAACCGAGCCCGAGAGCACATATCCGAATTCCTCCCCCTCATGCGGATCGTCCATCGGAGTCGCGGCTCCGGGAGCGAGCGTAATGAGTATGGGCTCCATCGCATTCTTCTGGCAGTTGGGAACCAGCCAGCGGACCGTGATGCCCGTATCCGGATCCTCCTTTACAAACGTTTCGGAGGCCGGGAAGACCATCTTTTCATCGGCAAAATCGCTGAAGAAGCCCTTGAGATCGGTGCCGAGACACTCGAGTATATCCCGCAGCGTCGCGATGGAGGGGGAGGCAAGGTTCCGCTCCAGCTGGGATATGAATCCCTTCGACAGCTCCGTCCGGTCTGCCAGTTCTTTCTGGGTCAGCCCGTGGAGCGTGCGCAGCTCGTATATTTTCCTGCCGATATCCATACGTTTCCTCCCGTGGAAGTAGCCGCAAAACTAAACCCGGAGTTTAGGGTTACTAAACAAACGCAGTATATCTTTTATCATATTATGAGGGGAAAGTCAACATAAATTTATATAACACGGGATGGCCGCGAACCGTGCCCTGACGCGGAGCCGCGGGATGCGCACAGGTATGCCATTCAAACGCCCAAATGCCACAAATATTTTTACCTGTAAAGCAAGCCCTATCGGGCGGGTCTTTCATTTTTTATATAAAGATTTTGAACGAAGGAAGAGATGACCTGGTCGGCTGAATGCGCGGCGCGGTGGGAAAAACAGATAACCTGTGGTATACTGGCTGCGAGGTGGACGGTATGATTTACCTGACGCACATCACGCTTCCGTCCGATAAGCCCGCCGGGTGGCCCTTTACGATCCCCGCGGTGGCGGCGCTCACGCGCCTTCCGTTCCCGGCTCCGGTGACGCTGCTGGCCGGTGACAACGGCTCGGGAAAGTCCACGCTGCTCGAAGCACTGGCGGTGCGGCTGAAGCTTCCGGCGGTGGGCCGCGTCGACGCGGGGAGAGACGACACGCTCGCGGCGGTACGGCCCCTGGCGAGGGCGATGGGCACGGTATTCGCGGCGCGGCCACGGAGCCGCTTCTTCCTGCGCAGCGAGGACTTTTTCAATTTCGTCAGAAACCTCTCGTCCGAGCGGGAGCAGATGCGCGAGGAGCTGCGCAGGGTCAAGGCTGAATATGCCGGGCGGTCTGCATTCGCGGAAAACCAGGCAAAAATGGCGTACGCCGGGGTCATCGCCGATATGGAGAGCAGGTACGGGCAGGATCTGCTGGAAGCGGCTTCCCACGGGGAGAGCTTCCTGCGCCTTTTCGAGGAACGGATCGCGCCCCGGGGACTGTACCTGATGGACGAGCCCGAGGCGCCGCTTTCACCGCTGCGCCAGATGGCGCTGCTGGCCCTCATTCGCCGAATGGCCGTCGAGGAGGAATGCCAGTTCATCATCGCTACCCATTCGCCGATCCTGCTGGCGATGCCCGGGGCCGTCGTCTACGACCTGGACCGGACGCCCCCGGCCCCGGCGGACTGGAGAGAGCTGCCGGGCATCAGCCTGATGCGGGATTTTCTTGAGAGACCCGAGTCGTTCCTGCGGCATCTGAAGGAGCCGTAGCGGCATTCAGGCCATCGTCTCGAGCATTTTCAGCGTAACCTGCCAGCGAACCGGTTCCCCGGCAAGCCACCGCGCGCACTCGTCAGCCATATAGGCTCCCTGTCGTCCCCGCTCGAGGTTGGAGCTGCCCGCGATATGGGGTGTCATGAATATGTTGCGGCAGCCAAGAAGCGGATTGCCTGCGGAGGGCGGCTCGTCGGGATCGGTCACGTCCAGGAAGGCCGTCAGATCGGGCCGCACCTCGAGCGCGCGCACGAGACCCGATACATGAACCTGGCTGTTGCGTCCGGTGTTGATGAACGTGCCGTATCGGGGCATCGACGCGAAATGTTCGTACCGCAGCATCTCGCGGGTGGACGGCAGGTTGGCGGCATGGTTCGATACCACCTGCGAGGTGGCAAACAGCGCGTTCAGATCGTCGAGCCTGTGCGCGCCCAGCGACTCGACGACTCCTTCGGGGCAGTACGGATCGTACACCTGCACGGTCACGTCCAGCGCTCCAAGGCGCTCGATCACGCCCCGTCCGACCATCCCGGCGCCGATGAGGCCCACCTTCACCCCCGCATACGCGCCGGGATACCGCTGGGCAAGCTCGCGGGCCGCGCGCCAGTCCCTGCGCGTCATGCGCGCGACCGGCAGAAAGCCCTTGAGAGACAGCTGTATGAGGCTCGAGGCATACTCGATGACCGGAACCGCGTTGGCAGCCCACGCGCTGAACACCGCGATGCCGCATTGAAGATAGGGCCGCGCGAAGTACTGCACGCTTCCCGCGCCGTAGAATACCGCCCTGAGCGAGGGAAGCCACTTTTTGATCTCCTCTTCGGTAAGGCGGGGCATGCCCCATGTCGAGAACACGATCTCGGCCTGGGCGAGCGCCTCAGCGTGGCTGGCCATGTCATCCTGCCGGACCACCTCGGGATACAGCTCTGTCATTTCTGCGATCCTGCCGCGCACATCGGGAGGATATACGTCCGGGATGCTTTCGCTGTTGCAGAAAAATACCGCCTTCATACGTCTACCTCCTTTGGCATTTTTTCTCCGGTTCATCATAGCACCAAAGAGAGGGCGCCGCAAGCGGCACGTGCGGAAAAGAAACATATATAATACCGTTTTCGCTGCTTTCCAAAAAGCAAAGACTGCCACGCCGGGAATCCCTGACGTGACAGCCTCATACGCTTTGCCGTGCACCCGGACTTCGACGCGCGCCTCCCGGCGGCCTCCGAACAGGTAACTCCGGTCAGGCGAACCCGCGGCACACAGTCCATACTGCTTAATGCTGCTTCCTTCCGGACCTGACATGGTTCACAGCGGCCTGTTGCACGGGACCCAACCTTCAACGTCCCTTATCCGGACCAGACCCGACAGGCGGACGCCTCGGACCGGGGATCGACCCTGCTATGGCGGTTTGCAGGTACAGGGCACCGCCAGCTCCCCGTCCAGCACGGCAAACTTTTGATCGGACTTTATTGTATCTCATCCGCGCTTTTTTATCAAGCGCAGCGCGCAGGTTCGCAAAATGGGGTTATTTGGGTGTGAATGAGAAATTCCGCGAACAATTGACACCCTGCGGGAATACTGTTATAATGAACAAAACCAACAGGGAGACAAGTGTTCGATGGATAGACTGTGCGCCCAGCGGTATTACGGCTTTAGCAGCCGGAGCTATTATTGCTTCGGTTACTTTACGTACTACAAATTTATATTGGGCGTCCATCCGAGCAAAGTATAACCACATTTTTAGACCATGGTATAGGGAGTTCGGAGACGAACTCCCTTTTTATTACGGGGTCTCCGAATACGGGATGTAGTACGGCAGTAAGGAAGGAAAGGCAGGAACCAATATGATCATTGTACTAAAACCGGGTACCGAGGAAGCCAGGATACAGGAACTCATATCCATGCTGGAGGCGCTGGGTGTTATCGTACAGCGCAACAACGGCGTGGACTACACGGTGCTGGCGCTCATAGGCGATACCACGCAGGTCAGCCAGTATCCGATCGAGACCAACGACATCGTCCACAAGGTGGTCCGGATACAGGAGCCCTTCAAGCGGGCCAACCGGCTCTTTCATCCGCTGGA
>JBMNNN010000223.1:0-2899 GCA_050942555.1 Christensenellales bacterium | reverse complement strand
CGGGAGGCTTCCTTCGGAACATGTAGTCATGCCTGCTTATTTACCCAGAACTATTTTACACTAACGAAGCGAGTGGCAGGCAAACACTCCGCGCCGGTCAGCCGCCTGTCAGAGGCGGAACCTACCTAAAAAACCAACTCAAACAGCATCATATACAGCGGTATCATCGCGAACGTCATCAGCGTGCTGATCGTGAAGCAGCGTATGACGAACGGCGCGTCCAGCCTGTATAGGCCCGTAACGATCGTCGACTGCGTCTGCACCGACATCGCAAGCTGCATGATGATGACTTTCTCGGTTAGCGCCGGGAGCGGGACAAACTGCGTCAGCAGCAGGGCCGCCGCGGGCGCCCACAGGAACCGGCCCATCAGCACGAGCGCGGTATCGCGGTCGGGCTTAAGTCCCCTAAGCCCGACGCGGCCGATGACCGCGCCCGAATAGACGAGCGACAGCGGCGTGACCAGATTCCCGAGGTACTGCACGGCCGACATCAAAAAGACCGGCGGGGTCCATCCGATCAGTATGATCGCGATAGCCAGCGCGAACATCGCGGTGGCGGGCTGTACGAGACGGACGATTTTCCGGTAGAAGGGTTCATCCTGCGGGATGTCGCCTTCTCCGTGGATCTGCACACTCTCCCTGCGCAGCAGCGCGATGCCCAGCGTCCAGAAAATACTCGTATTGACCATAAATGTCAGCATCGACAGCGGAAGCGCTTCCTGCCCGAAAAGAGCCACCACCACCGGCACGCCGATGAACACGGCGTTGCTGAAGCTGAATGCGATGATGAACGGAGTCCGCCGCCCCTCCCGGACATGAAAAACGCGGACGAGAAGCGCCGAGAGCGCGATGTTGGACAACACGATGATCAGCGGGAGGCCCAGTCCCCAGCCCAGCGAAAGGAGGTCGGCGCGGCTGAAATTGCTGACGAAGCCATAAAAAACGGTACAGGGAAGACCTACCCGCACCACCAGGCGAGCCAGTATGTCCTCCCTCTCACCATGAAACCATCCCTTTTTCTCAAACCAGTAACCTGCTGCCAACATGATACAAACTGTAAGCACACAGGCGGTGCCATCTAAAAAAGCGGTAAGCATTTACGGATAACTTCTCTTTCCCATCTGAAACGCGTCGTATATCGCTCGGATCGATTTTTCGAAATCAGCGTTGTCCACGCCGACGATGATATTTAGTTCGCTCGAGCCCTGGTCGATCATACGGACGTTGACCCCCGCAGAAGCAAGGCCCATAAAAAGCCGAGCCGCGGTTCCCGGTTTGCGAATCATGCCCTCGCCCACGGTCGCGATGAGAGCCAGGTCCCTTGTGACCTCCACCCGGTCCGGGTCGACGCTCTTGCGGATATCGGCCAGTATCGTGTCCAGTTTCCCGTCCAGCTCGCTGTCCCGGACCACTACGGACAGCGTATCGATCCCGGTGGGCATATGCTCGAAGGATACGCCGTGCTGCTCGAATACCGATAACACCCGTCGGCCGAACCCCAGCTCGCTGTTCATGAGTTCCTTGTCGATCGTGATGACGTCAAAACCCTTGCGCCCGGCGATACCCGTGATGGTCCGATCGGGGCGGGACTCGGCCCTGCTCACGATGAGCGTGCCGGGAGCCTTCGGATAGTTTGTGTTGCGGATATGGATCGGGATACCCGCCTGCCTTACGGGAAATATCGAATCTTCATGCAGCACCTGCGCGCCCATATAGGCAAGCTCCCGCAGCTCCCTGTACGTAATGATGTCGATGATCCGCGCGCCCGATACGATGTGCGGGTCGGCCATCATAAAGCCCGGTACGTCGGTCCAATTCTCGTACACCGACGCCGATATTGCCCGGGCTACGAGCGCGCCCGAGATGTCGGATCCCCCCCGGGAGAATGTCTTGATCCTGCCGTCAGGCATGCTGCCGTAGAATCCGGGTATCACGGCATTCTTCGCGACGCGCAGGCGCGCTGACAGCTTTTCGTGCGTGCCGTCGGGATTAAACCGTCCCCGCGCGTCGAACAGTATGACCTCGGCCGCGTCTATAAATTCCCAATCAAGCGCTGCGGCAAGCAGCCGCGCGCACAGGTACTCGCCGCGGCTGACCAGATAGTCGCGGCTTGCGCCCCGCTTGAGGTTGCGCGCGATCAGCGCATACTCGCCGCTCAGATCGAGTTTCAGGCCCAGGTCCTCCACGATGCGGTCGTATCGCCCGCATATATAGTTGAATATTCCGGTGGTATCCTCCCCGTTTTCCGCCATGCGGTGGCAGGTTAGCAGCAGATCGGTGATCTTTTCGTCGTCAGCGTGGCGCTTTCCAGGGGCGGAGGGCACCAAAAACCGCCGCTCTGCGTCGGAGCGCAGTATATCGATCACCTTGCGAATCTGCGCGGCGTCGGCCAGCGATGTGCCTCCGAATTTTGAAACCTTGACAGACATACGGTAATTTCTCCTTGATCGGTCAGCGGATGCGTCTGCATTCCATATAGTACCGCTTTTCATGCGCTTCACCCATCGAAAAGCTCTTTCTGGGCAGCGCGCCGCGGGTTCTCACCGCCGGAAACAGCCCAGACTTGTCAAACTCGGGCAGCAGGAGCCCGAGGCATCCGGGTTGCGCGCCCAGCCGGAGCGCCGCTTCCTCGCCGTGTATGTAGTCGATGGCCATTTCCGCATCTGCGGCCAGCATCGCGTCCAGCGCGCGCGAAACGGCCTCGACCGCAAGGCTGTCGGCGGTCCGGACATACAGCGCGCCCCGCCCTTCGCTGTGACAGTAGGGTATGCACCACGCGCCGGGCAGCGGGCTATCGAGCCGGACCTCTCCGGCCCTGCTGAGCTCCCAGCACAGCGACGCCAGCGCCCCGGCTGGGTCGACATGGAAGAGCACCCGGTGAATGGGCGCAAAGCGCAGC
>JBMNNN010000222.1:0-2911 GCA_050942555.1 Christensenellales bacterium | reverse complement strand
AATTATTCATATGATACACTGAAGAAACCGGAAGGAGGCTCCCCGTGATCATCGACAGGCTTATCGAGGCGATCGGCGCGCTCGGCAACCCGACGGCCGCCGGAATGGACACCCGGATCGAGCATATGCCCGAATCTTTCCAAAAACAATGGGATACCGGCACAGCCGCCGGCGCGGCCCAGGCTATCGCCGCATTCAACCGCCGCGTGATCGACGCGCTCGAGGGAATCGTCCCATGTATAAAGATACAGGCAGCCTGCTATGAGCTGTATGCCGAGGCGGGGCTTTCGGCGCTACGGGACACGGCCGGGTACGCGCGCTCCCGGGGCATGCTGGTCATCGCCGACGTGAAGCGGGGAGACATCGGATCTACCTCTGCCGCGTATTCGGCGGCCTGGATCGGTCGCAGCGGCGGACAGCCGGTATTCGACGCCGACTTTGTGACCGTCAATCCGTATCTCGGCACCGACGGCATCGCGCCGTTTCTCGAGGACTGCCGCCGATACGAAAAGGGCGTTTTCATACTTGTCAAGACCTCAAACCCCTCCGCGTCGGAGCTGCAGGATCTGCGCCTTGCCGACGGACGCGCCGTATACGAGGCCGTGGCCGACCGCGTCGCCATGTGGGGCGAGGGGCTTATGGGAAGCTACGGTTACAGCGCCGCGGGCGCGGTCGTGGGCGCTACCCATCCCGGGCAGGGTGCGGCGCTGCGGCAGCGGATGCCCGGCACGTTCTTCCTGCTGCCCGGATACGGCGCGCAGGGAGCGACGGGAGCCGACATCGCCGGCATGTTCGACAGGAAGGGCGGGGGCGCGGTCGTCAACGCGTCCCGCAGCCTGCTGACCGCCTGGAGGAAGCGCGGAACCGACGACTTCGCGTCGGCGGCCCGCGACGAGGCGATATCGATGCGGGAAGACATCACGGGCGCGCTGGGGCGCGTCCGGTACCATTAAGGGAGAACGGCTGTATGGCTTATCTGGTGCTAGAGGACGGATCGGTCTACGAGGGAGAGGGATTTGGCGCGATGCGCGCCGACGTCATTGGCGAGGTGGTATTCAATACCGGCATGACCGGCTACCAGGAAATACTGACCGATCCATCCTGCTACGGGCAGATCGTGCTCATGACCTACCCGCTTATCGGCAACTACGGCGTCAACTGGGAGGATCCCGAATCGATGTGTCCGCAGGTGAAGGCTTTTGCGGTCCGCGAGCTGTGCGAGGTGCCCAGCAACTGGCACAGCGAGGGCAGTCTCAACGACTACCTCAAACGCTTTGGCATCATGGGCATACAGGGCATCGATACGCGCGCGCTGACCCGCAAACTGCGCGACCGCGGCACGATGCGGGGCATCCTGTCGGCCGGGATGCCCGGTCCGGGCAGCCTGGCGGCCATGCGAAGCTACACGGCTGTGCGCCCGGTCGACGCGGTGACCTGCGCTGAGCGGTTCGAGATACCGGGCGCTGGCCCGACGGTCGCCGTGCTGGACCTGGGCCTTAAGGCCAGCATACTCACGTCGCTGCGCAGGCGCGGCTGCCGCCTGCTCGTATACCCGGCGCACACGCCTGCCGGGGAGATACTGCGGGACCGCCCCGACGGGCTGCTGCTCACCAACGGGCCGGGCAACCCGAAGGACAACGCCGATATCATAGAAAATCTCCGCGGTCTTGCAGGCCGGCTGCCGATATTCGGCATCTGCCTGGGGCACCAGCTGCTGGCGCTTGCCTGCGGCGCCGATGCGCAGCCGCTGCGCTACGGCCACCGCGGTTCCAACCACCCGGTCAAGGATCTGGACAGGGACCGTGTGTATATCACTTCCCAGAATCACGGCTATACGGTCGTCGAGGAGTCGCTGCCCGCGAATATGCGGGTCAGCCACCGCAACTGGAACGACCAGACCATCGAGGGGATCCGCTATGAGGATCATCCGTCGTTTACGGTGCAGTTTCATCCGGAAGCAAGCCCCGGCCCGAAGGATACCGGGTACCTGTTTGACGAGTTCATCGGCAGCCTGACGGCCCGATAACCTGAAACGGAGCGAAGGATGGCATTTCTGGTTCTGAAACCGGATGCGGTGGCGCCGGTAAAACGCTCTACGCGGAATTGGAGTAGACAGCATGCCGCTTAACAGGGACATCAAAAAGGTACTGGTCATCGGATCCGGGCCCATCGTCATCGGCCAGGCAGCCGAGTTCGACTACGCGGGCACGCAGGCCTGCCGCGCCCTCCGCGAGGAGGGCATTAAGGTCGTGCTGGTCAACAGCAACCCCGCCACCATCATGACCGATCCCGACATCGCCGACTATGTGTATATGGAGCCGCTCTGCCCCGACTCGATACGCAGCATCATCCGCAGAGAGCGTCCCGACAGCCTCCTGCCCACGCTGGGGGGCCAGACGGGACTTAATCTGGCGATGGAGCTACACGAGTCGGGCGTACTGGCCGAGTACGGGGTCCGCCTGCTGGGCACACCGGCCGAGTCGATACGCAGGGCGGAGGACCGCGAGGCGTTCAAGCAGACCATGGAAGAGATCGGGGAGCCATGCATCGATTCAGTCATCGTGCACGAGGTCGATACCGCGCTCGAGTTCGCGGCCCGTGCCGGGTATCCCGTGATCGTGCGCCCCGCCTACACGCTGGGCGGCGAGGGCGGCGGCATCGCCCGGGACGAAATGGAGCTGGCGAGCATTTGCGCGGACGGGCTGCGTTACTCCCGGGTAAGCCAGTGTCTTATTGAAAAGAGCGTGGCGGGCTATAAGGAGATAGAGTACGAGGTGATCCGGGACGCGAAGGGCAACTGCGTCACGGTCTGCAATATGGAAAACATCGACCCGGTGGGCATCCACACGGGCGACTCGATCGTGGTGGCCCCCTCCCAGACGCTGCGCGACGCCGAGCACCAGATGCTGCG
>JBMNNN010000221.1:0-2914 GCA_050942555.1 Christensenellales bacterium | reverse complement strand
CTTTATCACAAGGACGCGGTGCTCGCGGCGCTTGCCGCGGGGAAGCACGTCTACTGCGACAAGCCGCTGGCCACCAACGCGGCCGACGCGCAGGAAATGGCGCAGGCTGCCCAGGCCGCGCCGGTCACGTCCCAGATGTGCATGAACTACCGCTTCCTGACGGCGACGATGCGCGCACGGGAGCTGGTGGACGAAGGTTTTCTGGGCGACATCACATGCTTCAACGCGGCGTACCGGCACTCGGGCTCGGTCGACGCGTGCCGCCCGATGGGCTGGAAGCAGGATGCGCGGCTGGGTGGCGGCGGGGTCGTGCTGGATCTGGGCTCCCATGTGCTGGATCTTTTATACCACCTGATGGGCCGATACCGGTCGGTGCAGGCCATGACCCGCGTGCTTTATCCCCGCCGCCCGGGGGCCAACGGCGCGATGGCGGACGTGACCGCCGAGGACCACGCGGTGATCCTTGCGCGCATGGAAAACGGCGCCGTCGGCACGATCGAGGCCACGAAGATCGCGACCGGCACCAACGACGAGCTGATATTCGAAATATACGGAACGCGGGGCGCGATCCGGTTTAACCTGATGGATCCCAACTGGCTTTATGTGTTCGACAACCGGATTCCCGAAGCGCCGCTTGGAGGCAGCCGCGGGTTTACACGCGTCGAATGCGTGCAGCGCTATCCTTCACCGGGCGGATCGTTCCCCAGCGGAAAGGCGCCCATTGGCTGGGAGCGCGGCCATATCCACTGCCTTTATTCGTTCATCGACCGCGTGGCGCGCGGCCTGCCCGGCCAACCGTCGCTGGCCGACGGCGCGTACATACAGCGCGTGATGGAGGCGGTCTACGAGTCAGCGCGGACGTGCGCTCCTGTCGAGATATAGATACGCTTATTCGAACACTAGAGTAACACACAACAAACTCAATAGGATGAAATTATTGTCGTAACAGAAGGTAAGGAAGAGCGGGAAAGCTTGATCGGCAGTCGGGGGTTCCGGGGGTCTTGAGGCGCTCCGGCACTAAACATAAAACTAGACGGTTGCGCAAGAAGTAGACGGTTTGTTTAGTGCCGGATTCCCGGCGCTTCTCGACCCCCGGGCTTTTGGGCACTTTTTTCAAAAAAGTGCCATAAAAATAAGATAACCTATTTACTATTTTGCCAGTAATCATATTGTTTGGTATTAAAGCTTACGCCCTGTCGTAGCCGCGAAGCAGGCTATTTTCACTGCGTCCCACCCGCAGGAGCGTCGTCCTCCTCGTAGAGCGAAGCGGGCACCGGCGGCGCGTATCCGTTCTGCGCGGTATACAGGCGCAGCCTGTGCAGCGCGCGGGTGCATACGGCATAAAAGAGGCTTTCTTCACCGCGGCCGTAGTCAGCCGCCTCCCACAGCATGACCGTGTCGAATTCCAGCCCCTTTGCAAGCCACGAGGGGAGCACCGTAACCTCTGCGGACGGCCGGGGTTCGTCGGGCTCGAGGAGGACCGCGTCCGGCACCAGCGCCTTCAGCGATTCAAATATCCGCCTGCAGTCAGCGGCAGTCCGACCGATCACCGCGACCGGGCCCATCGGCCGCAGCGAGGCGATATCCTGTGCGATACGCGCGGCCCGCTCGGCCTCCCGGACCCGGATGAGCCGCGGCTTTTCCCCGTCGCGATCGAACGGTATGACCGAATCGGGATCGCGCAGCAGGTGCCGCGTGAAGTCGCACAGCGGCCTGCTGGAGCGGTAACTGCGCTGCAGCCGGATCGTCTCGGCGCCGGTGGGCAGGCTGTCCCCGGTCAGATGGGTCTGTATGCGCTGGTTTGCGTCCCGCAACACCGTCATGCCGGCGCCGGGGTACAGCGACTCCAGCAGCCGCATTTCGGCCGCCGAGTAGTCCTGCCCCTCGTCGATCATCAGGTGCCGAATCCCGCTCCTGGGCGCGCCGCTAAGCAGTACGCGCAGATACGCGTACAGCGTCGCTACCTCGCTCGTAAGCGCCCTGTCCCTTAGCTGGGCCAGCACCGTCCCGCAAAGCTCGTCCCACCCGACACGGGGCGGCTGCCCGGTCGCCCATACAAACGCGCCCTCGCTCCACATATCGCGGAACGCTTCGTCGACGCGCATCACCGTCATCACCCGAAGCTGGTCAGCCACGGGCGCAAAAATCCTCCGTAACGCCCTGCGGGCCATGCGGCGCGCGTCCTTCTCGTCCTCGCCCTGCTTTTTCAGCGCTTCGGTCATCGATGCGAGTTTTTTTTGGTACAGCTCCCCGATCCGCCCGGCGGCCATGCGCGCCACCCGGTTGAGCCGCGTTCGCAGCGGCATCGCGGGGCGCACCGCGTACAGCGTGGCCATCTCATCGGCCGACGCGATCAGCTCTCCCTCAAAGCGCAAATCAAAAAACGTACGCTCCCCGGCAAGCTTTTCAGCATATGTGCGCACATAGGCTGCCATGCTCCCGCTGCCCAGTATGCCCCGCATGCGCTGCTCGCGCCGGGTCCGGTCACGGTGGCTGAGGCTGAGCGCGAAGTCGAGCGCCGCCCAGGCGGTCTGGATCCTGTACTGCCTGGGCACAAGGCCGCGCAGGCAGTCGGTCATCGTGGCGGTCGCGACGTTCCGCTCCCCAAGCTCGGGGAGAACCTCCCGGATATATTCGACGAAAACCTGATTCGGCGTTAATAGCAGCAGGTTCTCATGTGACAGTCCATCGTCGCGGTACCGGTACAGAAGCCAGGCCGCACGGTGCAGCGCGACAGCCGTTTTCCCGCTTCCGGCCGTTCCCTCGACCACGATTCGGTGCCCAAGTGGTATACGGATGACGCTGTTCTGGTTCTGCTGAATCGTATTGACGATCGTGCGCATGTGCGCGTCGCTGCTTCCCGCAAGCGCCTGCCGGAGCATCTCGTCGTCGATCGTCAGCGCCGAGTCGAAAT
>JBMNNN010000220.1:0-2939 GCA_050942555.1 Christensenellales bacterium | reverse complement strand
CTACCAGCACGCGCTGCATCTCGCCGCCTGAAAGCGCGGTGACCGGACGGTCGCAAAAAGCCGCGAGACCGACCTCGCCGATTACCTGCCGGGCGATCTCGTGGTCGCGCGCGCTCTCGGCGGCAAACCGGCCCAGCCACGGATAGCGGCCCATCAGCACGGTTTCCAGCACCGTAAACCGGAACTCCAGGCTCGAGCCCTGCGGCACCAGCGCCACCCGCCGGGCTTTTTCCCGCGGGGACATCGTGTCGATCGACTGTCCGTCCAGGCGCGCCGTGCCCCGGACGGGCCGCAGCGCGCCCGTGATGCACCGTAAGAGCGTGGTCTTCCCCGCGCCGTTGGGACCGAGTATCGCGGTAACCTCTCCCTCGCGCGGCGACAGCGAAACGCCATTGACGACGGGGTGCCCGTTATACGAATACGTCAGGTTTTCGACAGTGATCTTCATCGAATCCCCTTTCTACAGTGCGCTGCGGCGCAGCAGCCACAGGAAGAAGGGACCTCCGCACATGGCCGTCAGTATACCCACCGGGATCTCCAGCGGAGCGGCCAGCGTGCGCGCCAGCGTGTCCATGATCAGCATGAATACCGCGCCCACGAGCGCTGAGAGCGGCACAAGGCGACGGTGGTCGGGCCCGAAAATCATCCGGGACACATGAGGGATAATAAGCCCCACGAAACCGATGACCCCTGTGGCCGATACCGCGCCCGCCGTGGCGATGGCGGTCAGCATCATGATCAGCATCCGCGTGCGGCCCACGTTGACGCCCAGATGCAGCGCCGTTTCCTCGCCCTGGGACAGCAGGTTCAGATCCCGCGCAAAAAGGAGCACCGCGAGGGATCCGGTGACGCAGAAGGGAAGGCACCAGAGCACCTGCTTCCAGCCCACGGTGGACAAGCTGCCCATCGTCCAGAATATGATATGATCCATCTTGTCGTGGTTGAGCCGCATGATGAGCGTCGTGCCCGCGCTAAAGAGCGATCCCACCGCGATGCCGGCCAGCAGCAGCGATGTCGTCGACAAGCGGCCCGCGCGGCGGGATAAGAGGTATACGAGCACGACGCTTCCCGCGCCGCCCACAAAAGCGAACAGCGTGACATACCCCAGCCCCAGCGTTGCCCTGCCCAGCCCCAGCGCGATCGCGACCGTCGCGCCCAGTCCCGCGCCCGACGACACGCCAAGGATATGCGGATCGGCCAGCGGGTTGCGGAACATGCCCTGCATCATCACGCCGCACACGGCCAGCGTCGCGCCCACCATGATCCCCATCGCAACCCGGGGCATGCGGATCCGGAAGAGCAAAAGCCCGTCGTCTGCCCCAGGCAGCCCCAGTATCGTGCGGAGGCTTTCGGCTGCCGAGGCCCCCGATCCCGAAAGAAGCGCCCAGCACGCTGCTGCCGCCAGCAGCAGCGGCAGCAGCGCATATCCGATCGCCAGGCGGCGGGAGTAGTGCGGATTCATCGGTACCTCGCTTTACTCAAAGCATTCCGGGTGAAGGGCCCTTGCGATCTCTTCAAGTCCCTCTATGATCCGCGGTCCGGGCCGGGATGTCTTGTCGGCATCCACGAGATAGACGCGGCCTTCCCTGACGGCGTCTAGTTCCTTGTAGCCCTCGGCGGCGCAGAAGTCCTCGATGCTGCCCAGATCGCTGGACACGAGCAACACCGACGGATTTTTCCGTATGATATCCTCCATGTTGTATTCAAGCCATCGGGCAGGCGCGTCGCGGGTTGCCAGTTCCCCGCCCGCCAGCGTGATCATCGTGTCCAGGAACGTACCGGGGCCGGTCGTCCAGTTGCCGTACTCGCCGTAGGACAGCACATAATAGACGCTGACAGGCTGGGCCCCGGCAACAGCGTCGGTGATGACCGCAAGATCCTCCGCCATCTTCTGATTGAGCGCGGCGGCAGCCTGGGGCTCGCCGATGAGCGCGCCCACCATCTCGATCGTGACGAGTATGTCGTCCCACTGCGACGCTTCGACGGCGGCTACCGTGAGCCCCAGCTCGGTCAGCCGGTCGATTGCGTCGCCCTGCAGATTGTTGCCCGACAGTATGAGATCGGGCTTGAGGCCCGCGATTGCCTCGATGGAGGGGCCGCTGAAGTCGCCCACATCGGGCAGCGCCTCCACCTCAGGCGGATAGTCGGATACGATGTCCACGCCGGCTACCCTGTCTCCCGCGCCCAGCGCGAATACGATCTCGGTATTAGCGGGCGTCAGCGACACGATGACCTGCGGCGGCTGGGTCAGCGTCACCTCGCGGCCCAGGCTGTCGGTGACCGTTATTGGATACTCCTGCTCCTGTGCGGGAGTCGCGGCCGAGGTCTGCGCGGCAGTCGGGGCGGGCGCGTCGGTATCCGGCGGCGTTGCGCTCGGAGCGGGCGCGTTTCGTGCACAGCCCATAAGCAGCGCCGCGACGAGCAGCAAAGTGATGACCATAGGTTTTCTCATGATAAAACCTCCCATGTGATTGTGTCCCGCTTGCAGGAATACATGGATCCGGGATCCGGGGAGGCCACAAAAGCGCCTTCCATTCGGAAGGCGCTCATAGTCAATCAGATAGCGGCCATCCTTCCCTCCGAAGGATTCATCGTCCGGCTCTCAGGCAGGTCTCCTGGCTTGGATCTCGTCCTACTGCCGGCGCCTTCCCCGAATGGGTGGCATTGTGCCGGTTTCGTCAATCCTTACAGTAGCGGGGGCTGCCGCGGCTTTGCACCGCTTTCCCTTTTCATCCGCCTTGCGGCGGACACCTGTGAGCACTATTCATTTTGCGGGACCGGGTTCATTATAGCACAGCCCGACAGGGATGCACAACACCAAGAAATACCAGCAATTATTTACCGGAAGCATGCGTTTACCTCGCACATCCGCTTGACTTACCGCTTTCCGGTGATAAACTAAGGGTGCGAGATTCCGACGAGGAGGACTGCGATGAGCC
>JBMNNN010000219.1:0-2955 GCA_050942555.1 Christensenellales bacterium | reverse complement strand
CTGTATACGCTGAAAATTGAGCCGGGAACGCCCTTCGCGCATAGGATGGCATTGGGCGAGCTCCCCCTGCCCGGCGAGGACGAGGAGTATGATATGACCATGCTGGCCCGCGATACGCTCGCGGAGCTGGGCTACCGCCGGTATGAGATTTCCAACTACGCGCGGCCCGGCCGCGCGTGCCGCCACAATCTGAACTACTGGGACAATGGTTTCTATATCGGGCTTGGCTGCGCCGCGGCGTCCCACCGGGAGTCTGTCCGGTATAAAAACACGGAGGACATTGACGCGTATATGGAGGCGATGGAGCGTGGCTGCCCGGCGTACGACGAATGGCTGCCCCTCACGCCGCAGGAGGAGGCCGCCGATACGGTGATGCTCTCCCTGCGGACGACGGCCGGGCTGGACCTGGCGCGTTACCGGGAAAGGCACGGCATGGACTTTGGCGAACGATTCGGCGCGCGGGCCGAGACCCTTGTCGGCTGGGAACTTGCAAAGCTGACCCCGGAGCGGTTTTCCCTGACCGACCGCGGGCTGGATCTGCAAAACCGGGCGCTCCTCGTACTGCTCGAGGATCCATGATTTTAGCGGAATTTGTGTAGTTATATTGACAAAGCCGCGCGGGAGTGCTATCTTATACAGGGCATTAGCACTCAACAAGATAGAGTGCTAACAAAAGGAGGGGGGTGAGTCTATGGAGTTGCCGAATCATCGGAAGATGGAAATTCTTAAGGCAGTGATCGAGGACTACATAGCTACCGCGGTTCCTGTAGGTTCGCGTACCATCGCCCGCCGATACATGAGCGGTCTGAGTGCGGCTACCATTCGCAATGAGATGGCTGATCTGGAGGATATGGGATATCTCACGCAGCCCCATACCTCCGCGGGACGCATTCCGACCGATAAGGCCTACCGGATGTATGTTGACCGGATGCTTGAAATAAAGCCCCTCGACGAGGAACAGAATAACGCTGTTCGCGAGGTTTTCTTCCGCCATATGGACGAGATGGAGCAGGTGATCCGCAAGACGGCGCAGATCATCAGCGACCTGACGCAGTATACATCGCTTGTACTGGCGCCCCAGATGCGGCGGACCACGCTGCGTCGCATACAGCTCGTGCCCATCAACCGGGAAATGGCGCTGGTGGTCATCGTGACCGATGCCGCCGTGGTGAAGGATGCCGTTATCCGCATCCCGGAGGGCATGGACATCAATAGGCTGGACGCGATATCCCGAATGATGACCGAGCGGTTTGCGGGCCATTCGATAGCGGACGTCGACATTTTCCTGATGGAAGGGCTGGAACGCGATATCCGGCAGTACAGGCGCTTCTTCACCGATCTTATGAACGCGATGGGCGACTCGATACTCCAGCCCGACTGGAAGGACCTGGTAATGGAAGGGGCCATCAATATATTCAATTTCCCCGAGTATCGGGACATCGAGCGGGCTCGGTCCTTCCTGACGATGCTGGAAACCCGCGAGAAACTGTACCGGATACTGGCCCGGCGTACGAAAATGGAAACTGCGATCACGATCGGCGATGAAAACGAGGATAAAGAGCTGAAGGACTGCAGCGTCGTTACGGCTACATACCGGGTCGCAGGGCGCCCGATGGGATCCATCGGCGTCATCGGCCCTACCCGGATGGAGTACGGCCATGTAGTGGGCGTACTGGACCTGATCGGGCGCAACCTGGGCGAGCTCATATCGCTCTATATCGACGAATAACCGAAAGGGGACCCAATATACGATGAACCATACGGATCCGGTAAAAGAGCCGAAAGCACAGAACCAGCCTGCCGAAGCCCCGGAGGCCGCGCAAAGCGCGGCGGAGGAGCAACAAACCGAAGTGACGCCCGAGACGATCGAAAAGCTGATGCGCGAGCGGGACGAGTATCTGGATATGGCGCGCCGCATACAGGCGGAGTTCGACAACTACCGTAAGCGGAACAGGGACATGCGAAAGGAAGCGCTGTGCGAGGGCGCGCAAGAGGTGATCCTGTCGATGCTGCCGGTCCTTGATAATCTCGAGCGTGCCGAAGCGGCCGCCCGGGACACCGGCGGCGCAGAATCGGTGGTCGAAGGCATCGCGATGGTCGTGCGCCAGATGCGCGACGCGCTTAATGCGCTGGGAGTGCGGCCGATCGAGGCCAAGGGGAAGCCGTTCGATCCGGTGTTTCATAACGCTGTCATGCAGAGCCCTGCGGACGACGCGCATCCGGCGGGCACGGTGATAGAGGAAATCAAAAAGGGATATATGCACAATGATAAGGTATTGCGCCACAGCATGGTCAGCGTGGCGCATGAATCTTGAAACCCGAATGGACTAGGAGGCAAATACGATGGGTAAGATTATTGGAATCGACCTGGGCACCACCAACTCCTGCGTCGCCGTTCTGGAAGGCGGCGAACCGGTGGTCATCCCGAATGCGGAAGGCGGCCGCACCACTCCTTCGGTGGTGGCTTTCACAAAGGAAGGCGAACGGCTGGTGGGGCAGATCGCCAAAAGGCAGGCCATCACGAACCCCGACCGGACCGTCATGTCGATCAAGCGGGAGATGGGCTCCAATCATAAGAGCACGATCGACGGAAAGAACTACAGCCCCCAGGAAATATCCGCGTTTATTCTCATGAAACTCAAGGCCGACGCGGAAAGCTACCTCGGGGAAAAAGTCACGCAGGCCGTCATCACAACCCCGGCATATTTCTCGGACAGCCAGCGTCAGGCCACCAAGGACGCGGGCAAGATTGCCGGTCTTGAGGTGCTGCGAATCATCAACGAGCCTACGGCCGCGTCTCTGGCCTATGGTCTCGACAAGGAACACAACCAGAAGATCATGGTGTACGATCTGGGCGGCGGCACGTTCGACGTGTCAATACTGGAGATCGGTGACGGCGTGTTTGAGGTGCTGGCCACAAACGGCAACAACCGGCTGGGTGGCGACGACTTCGAC
>JBMNNN010000218.1:0-2967 GCA_050942555.1 Christensenellales bacterium | reverse complement strand
ATCGCTTCCGCTGCTCAAAAAGGACGATGTGGCCGACCGCATCCTCAGCGCGGCGCTGGCGCTTTACCGGAAGCGGAATCCGTAACCGGACCGACCGCGTGCGCCGCACGCGATCTGTACTGATCGACGCCCCTCCGGGAGAGCCGCGGGGGGTTTGTTTCGTTGTAAGGAGGAGGAACGCCCGATGGCCCAGTATGCCCAGATCATCGTGGATATCGCGAGCGCATCGGTGGACCGCGTATTCGATTACCGGATTCCCGGCACGCTGGCCGGGCGGGTGGTTCCCGGCGCGCGGGTATCGGTACCGTTCAGCCGCCGCAGGGTGGAGGGCTACGTGATCGCGCTGGCCGCCGCGCCGTCGGTGGAGGCGTCCCGCGTCCGGGATATCGAGGCGGTGCTGGACGAGGAGCCGCCGCTTTTGCCCTCGATGCTGGAGATGGCGGCCTGGCTGCGCGACACGACATACTGCCGCCTGGTGGACGCGCTGCGCGTCATGCTTCCCGCGCAGATGCGGGGCGACCGCGTGCGCGTCAAGAGCGTACGCACCGTGACGCTGGCGCAGTCCGATGAGGAGACGCAGCAGGTGATCGACGCCCTTCCCGCACGCGCGGCAAGGCAGCGGGCGGCGCTTTCGTGGCTTATGCAAAATGGCGGACAGGCCGACACCGCGCAGCTCGCGCGGGAAACCGGCGCCGACTCCACGACGCTCAGGCGCATGTGCGAACGGGGATGGCTCGCGCTCGAAGACCGCGCGGCGGACCGCCGCCCCTATGCCGGGCTGAAGGCTGAGCCGGGCGAACCGCCCGAGCCCACATGGGCGCAGCGGCAGGCCGTCGAGGCCGTCGGCAGGGCGATCGAGCGCGGAGAGGGACGTTTCCTGCTGCATGGGGTAACGGGCAGCGGCAAGACGGAGGTATACATGCTGTGCGCGCACAGGGCGCTGGAAAGGGGCCGTACCGTCATCATACTCGTACCCGAGATATCGCTGACGCCCCAGATGGTTGCGTGCTTTACCGGGCGCTTCGGCGATCGCGCCGCGGTGCTTCACAGCCGCCTGTCGGCGGGCGAGCGCTTCGACGAGTGGCGCAGGATCCGGCAGGGACGGGCGACCGTCGTGATCGGGGCGCGCTCGGCTATATTCGCGCCGGTATCGGATCTGGGGCTGGTGGTCGTCGATGAGGAGCACGAGATGAGCTACCGGTCGGAAAGCGCGCCGCGCTACGACGCGGTTACCGTGGCCGAATACCGCTGTGCGCGCGAGGGAGCCGCGCTGGTGCTGGGAAGCGCCACGCCGTCGGTAGAGCGCTACTACGCCGCCGAGCAGGGGCGCTATACGCTGCTGCGGCTCATGAGCCGCATCGAGGGCCGCCCGATGCCGTTTGTCGAGGTGGTGGACATGCGCGGGGAGCTGGCTGCGGGCAACCGGTCGGTCATCAGCCGGAAGCTCTATACGGAGCTTGAGCAGTGCCTGGGACGGGGCGAGCAAGCCATCCTTTTTCTCAACAGGAGAGGGTTTTCCAGCTTTGTGTCGTGCCGGGCATGCGGGTATGTGTGCAGGTGCGCGCTGTGCGATATTTCGCTTACCTACCACCGCGGCGACGAGTCGCTCCAATGTCATTACTGCGGACAGACCGAGCCCGTCCCCACGGTGTGCCCGGCCTGCGGCAGTCGCTACATCAAGTACTTCGGCGGCGGCACCCAGCGCGTCGAGGAAGCCGTCGCGAAGCTTTTCCCGGGCGTCAGGATGCTGCGCATGGACGCTGACACGACCCGGGGCAAGGATTCCCACCTTATGATACTGGATGCCTTCAGGCTGCAGAAGGCCCAGATACTGATCGGCACGCAGATGATCGCCAAGGGCCTGGATTATCCGATGGTGACGCTGGTGGGCGTGGTGGCGGCGGATCTGACGCTGCACCTTCCCGACTGGCGCAGCGTGGAGCGCACATTCCAGCTGGTACTGCAGGTGGCCGGACGGGCCGGCCGCGACGAGCGACCCGGACGGGTGATTGTACAGACATACGATCCGGACCATTACAGCATCGAGGCGGCTGCCGCGCAGGACTACGAGGCGTTCTACAGGCAGGAGATAGAGGCCCGGAAAGCCGCGCTGTATCCGCCCTTTACGCAGTTCCTCCGGCTCGTATACACAAACGAGGACGCAGGGTGCGCCGCGCATGACGCCGACGATGCCGAGCGTGCGATGCAGCGCGCGCTGCAGGAGCACCCCCAGTGGCGCACGTCGATACTGCGCATGGACCGTACGCCCGCGCCGATATCGAGGCTCCGGGGCCGTTACCGCGAGCAGCTGCTGCTCAGGATCTATCCCAGGCTCTATGGCGACGACATCGCCCGCGCGCTCAGCCGGATCGCGCAAAACCCGGCGTCAGGTTCGGTGGTATCGCTGGAAATGAACCCCGCGTCCATGCTATAATCGAAAGCGCCGAGGAGTGATGGAATTGGCATTGCGTGACATACTGACCGAAGGAAATCCGATGCTTCGCCGGGTCTCCAGGCCGGTGACGGCATTTGACAGCCGCCTGCGGGAGCTTGTTAAGGATATGAAGCAGACCCTCCGGCACGCCGAGGGGGCGGGGCTTGCCGCGCCGCAGGTGGGTATCCTTCGCCGCGTGGTCGTTATCGACATCGGCGAGGGCGCTTTTGAGCTTGTCAACCCCGTTATGGTCGAGAAAAGCGGCGAGCAGGAATGCGTCGAGGGCTGCCTGTCGGTTCCCGGCAAGCGCGGCAAAACGCGCCGGCCGGCGCGGGTGACGGTGGAGGCATTCGACCACAGGGGCAATCCCGTGCGCATCGAGGGCGAGGGGCTCCTGGCGCTGGCACTGTGCCACGAGCTGGATCATCTGGACGGCAGGCTCTATATCGATATCGTCGAAGGGCCGCTTTGGGAGGTGGACGAGTGAGAGTCGTGCTGCTGGGTACGCCGGAGTTTGCGATTCCGTCGCTGCG
>JBMNNN010000217.1:0-3045 GCA_050942555.1 Christensenellales bacterium | reverse complement strand
CCTGCATTTCATTCCGAAAAGTATTGTACCACAGAAATTTACCAATGAAAACCGAAAAATGACAATCGTACGGGTATCGCTGCTCCGCGAATGCCAAAACTGCGGCATTGGCCCCCGATGCGCGGTTGTTTGGACTCTGCTACCCTGAAATGATGCGAGAAATGCAGTGCGCAGCGCTGGACGCTATTATGCTCGCGCGGCTTTATTCCCGATCGCGAATCCCCCGCAGACCACCGGCGACGATTATGACCGAAGCGAGGAAATGGCGGTCAGAGCGTTTCCCCCTCGACGATGCGGTGCCCGAGTATCGCGTCGGACCAGTCGTCCCGCCCGTGTATCCGCTGCAGCGCAAGGTCCACCGCGCGCGCGCCCAGCCTTTCGGCCGGATAGGCGACGGTCGAGAGCGTGGGCCGGACATGGCCGATAAGGTCGATCGCTTCCAGGCCCATGATTCCGGCCTCGGCCGGGATCCGCACGCCGCGCGACGCGAGATGGTAGATGACCTCCAGCGCATTCAGGTCGCTCGAGCACAGTATCGCCGTCGGCTGCTCCCTGTCAAACCCGATCATGTCAAGCTTCATAAGATAATCGGGAGTGTCCACGATCCACGATTCTACGCCCCGGCCGGCCTGCCGCAGCGCGTCGGCACATCCCATAAACCGCCTTCTTGGGGCGTAGAGGTTTTCGGAATTCTGCCACGCGAGCGGCGGGTTCAGATACAGTATCCTCCGGTATCCCCGCGAGAGTATATAGCGGACCGCGTCCCCGGCTGCGGCGTAGTCGTCGATACCGACGAACGGAAAAGTGCGCGGCAGGCGGTTGCCGAGCGCGACCACCGGCATAGGAAGCCCGCCCAGATAGCTCTCGTAGAGAGGATCCTCGCGGACTGAAAAAAGGATCAGCGCGTCGACCGGCATCCCGGCCAGCCGCTCGACGCATATGAATTCCTCGTCGGGGTCCCAGCGGGTCAGCGTCATATATGTAAGATACCCGCGCTGCCGCGCATTGCCCTCGACAGAGCCCGCGATTTCCGTGAATAACCGCCTGTCAAGGTCGGGGAGCACAAGGCCCAGCGTCATCGTCCTTCCCTTGACGAGGCTTCGCGCGCGCTGGTCGGCCCGGTACCCGAGGCGCGCCGCCGTCTCGAGTATCTTCTGGCGCGTTTTGGGGCTGATGCCGGGCCTGTTATGAAGCGCCCTGTCCACGGTGCCCTGCGAAACCCCGCACAGCGCCGCCAGATCCTTGCTCGTGATCGCGATACCGATCCCCCCTGCTCATTGGTTCCCGGGTCAGCGTTACCCCGCGCACAGCCCCCATGTCCGTTTACGTACACGAGTATAGCCTATCCCGGCAGGTGCGTCAATATAAGGGTGATGTACCGTATTTTTTAACGTATTATTGATCGCTTAACCTGTCGTATGTCTGCTCCTAGATAGTACAGGCGCTTTCCGGTACTTTAGCGAACTCACCCGAATTCCGATTGTGCGTTCCGCCCGTATGTGTTATTATCAGCGGGTACATGCGCAGCCAGCTTAAGAGGGCCGGTATCCCCACGATCGAGGGAACGACGGCGATCGTGCCGATATTCACCTGCGACGCGGAGCGCACGTTCGTGATCACGCGGATGCTGCTGGAGGGCGGCGTATATGTCAACCCGGTGATTCCTCCCGCGGTGCCCGAGGGCCAGTGCCTGCTGCGTACGAGCTACACCGCGACGCACACGCGCGAACAGATCAACCGGGCCGTGTCGGTGATACAGGACGTGTTCGCGCAGGCATAGCCGTCGCTATATGAGCGACGTGCTGAAGTAGCGCTCCATCCGGTCGGGCAGTATCGTAACGATCTTCCGGCCGGGCAGCGTGCGCTTGGCCGCGTGCATCGCAGCCCACACGTTGGCGCCTGCGGATGTGCCCGCGAGGATTCCCTGCGCTCTGGCGAGCTCCCGCGCGGTCGCGACGGCGTCGTCGTCGCTGACCTCGATGACTTCGTCTATCATGCTCGTGTCCAGCACCGGCGGGACAAACCCGTCGCCGATGCCCTGGATTTTATGAAACCCAGGTTCGTGGCCCAGCAGCGCCGAAACGTTTTTCGGCTCCACCGCGATGATTCCGACGTGCGGATTCTTTTCGCGCAGATAGCGGCCCACGCCCTGCAGCGTGCCGCCGCTTCCTAGCCCCGATATGAATATGTCGACCTGGCCGTCCATCTGCTCCCATATCTCGGGCGCGGTGGTCAGATAGTGGATCTTTGGATTGTCGGGGTTCTCGAACTGCTGGGGTATGAATATCGAGGGATCTTCAGCCTTGCGCCGCATGGCCTCGGCCACCGCGCCGCCAATGCTGGCGGCGGCGGGGGTCAGCACCAGCTCCGCGCCCAGCGCCGATATGATCTTTTTTCGCTCTTCGCTCATGTTTTCTGGCATCACGATGACGACCCGGTACCCTTTTTGCGTCCCGGCCAGCGCAAGGCCTATGCCGGTATTGCCCGAGGTGGGCTCCATCAGCGTCATGCCCGGCCGGAGCGTCCCGCGCGCCTCGGCCTGCTCGATCATGTAGAGGGCGACCCGGTCCTTGATGCTTCCGCCGGGATTGAGGTACTCGGCCTTCGCGTAGATTTCCGCGCCGGTCATCTTTTTCAGGCTGACCATCGGCGTTTTGCCGATGAGTTCCAGTACGCTTTCTGCGATCATGGTCCGTTCCTTTCTTCAGCGGTTTTCTGTAACGGATATGAGTATACCACAAATAAAAGCCACTGTATGAGCAAATTTGGACGCGGCTGACGGTCCTATGCCATTCTATGCGGGAGACGTATTCCGAGCGATTTTTCTGTGCCGCGCGTACCACCGTTTGTATCCCGCACGCATAGTATGAACCATCGGGAAAAAGGAGGGCATCGGCATATGATCGCTGCATACGACCGGCCGGGCGCGGTACGCTACGCCCACGAGTGGGCATATCGCCGGAATCCCGCCTACTATGATTTCTCCGCGTTGGGAGGAGACTGCACAAATTTCGCTTCCCAGTGCATCTATGCCGGAAGCGGCGT
>JBMNNN010000216.1:0-3056 GCA_050942555.1 Christensenellales bacterium | reverse complement strand
GACGATCCAGACCGGGATGTGCAGAAACACACGATCCCGCCGCTCCACCCGCAGCGTGTAGAGAAATATGCCCGCGATTCGGTCCCATATATCCGCGCCCGTTCCGCCTTCTCCCGCCTTTGCCTTCCTTCGCATCAGGTAGTAGGCCGCCAGATCGGCGTCGCCGCGGGCCTTTGCCAGCGCGCGGTCGGCCTGCTCGAACGTAACGCCTGTTTTCTGCCGGAGCGCTTCGATAGACTCATAGCTTTTTTTCATGGTTCTGGCTCCCTTCGGGATGATACGCCCATCATACTCCGAAAAGTCGTGCGAATCCATTGAGAATAAATTAGAATTGCATTAAAAACCCATTAGAATAAAAATGTATGCGAAAAACCAGCGCTAAGTCGCCTTGCTGTGCCGGTCGGCGTAGCTGCTGGCGCAGTAGCTTTCGGGCTTGATGCGCGGTATGAACACAAGACCGCGGGCCATGCTCATCATCTCGGTGATGTAAGCGCTTGTGGGGCCGTTGCGGCCGATATCGATATGAAACTCGAACGAAATGTCCCCGGTGCCGCGGTGGAGCACGTCGTATATGCGCGCGATGCGAGTATCGTCAAACAGGTAGGTAAGCTGAAGCGAGGAGAGCGTTTCCAGCGACAGCTTCTCCCGCAGGTTCCGGATGGACCGCTTGACGCGGTTGCGCGAATAAAAGCCGATCGCGCCCTTTCCTACCCTGTGAACCAGTATGCAGGTGACAAAAAGCGTATCGCGTCCTGAGGACTGCGAGTCGCTGCCTACCGATATGCAGTAGTGCGCGGCGGGATCCTCCAGGAGAAACTCGAGTATCGCCTCAAATACCTGGCTAAACGGCAGCGTACCAAGGCGCATGTTATGAAACAGCGTCTGGTCGTCGAATGTCGTGTATGCAGACCGGGTCATGTTCCGCCTCCCTGCACGCCGGGTTTTCGCACTGCGATGGAATGCTCCAACGGACAGTATATCATATTCCGGGGCGCACGGTCGAGGTTTTTACTGGAAACCCAACGAAAAAGTATCGATATGCCATTTGTACTGGTAAACGCGAACCAAAAAACCGGGGCAATGCCCGGTCATGTCGGCCGATCAATACCGCGCTTCAAACGAAGCCTCCAGGCAGTCGGGAGCGATCGCGTCAAAGCGCATCGCCGCGACCGCCGAGCGCTTCTTTTTGCCGTAGCCGCCGCCCTGGTCGATATATGCCACAAAACCCGCGCCCAGCCGGTATGTATCGCCGGGGCGCACGGTAAGCGTAATGGAAGCGCCGCCTCCGGCATAGCCTGTGTGGGTCGTGACGGTAAAATTCACGGTGAACCACCCGTCTCCCAGCGCCTGCGCCCCTGAAAAAACATAGCGCATGTCGATCATGGATTGGCTTTTGAGGAGCACATAGTCCCCGAAATAATAGATACCATTCATGAAGTATCCCTCCCAGAGGATTGTAAAGCGCGACGCCGCAATCCGCAAGGCCATCCGGATCAATGCCTGCGGGCGCGGGCCCATCCGTCGCCCAAAGCGGACAAATATCTCGAGGAAACAGCAGACAGGAATAAAAAAAGGCTGTAAGAAACAGACTCCGTGTCCATCGCACAGCCTATACTGATTGATCTGCCGGGATATCTCGGGATCCACCGAAAAGGGGACGAGGCTGATAAAGCACTGGGACATAGCCCAGCGCGGCCTCGGGCGGCAGCATGCCCGTATACAGTCCGCAGGGAATGTCCATGAGCCCGGCGAAGGGCAGCAACCGCAGCGCATTCCCCGCCGCGCCCGGGTACAGCGACAGCGGCACTACGGTGCCCGAGAACACATAGGCGGCCGATGAAAGCAGCGGCCCAATCCCCGCGCCCCGCTCGATCCACAGCATATTGATGACCAGCAGCATACCAAACGCGCACGAGAGCGGTACAGCCAGCGCCCCCACGGCGGCTGCGACGCCCGCAGCCGACGCGGGAGCCGACAGTCCCCATGGTGCGGGCAGCAGTACGGCCACCAAAAAACGGCCCGGACTTCATCACAAATGGCGTCAGGCGGTCAGCCGTGAGCCGGGCGAACCAATGTGCGTACAGATCGAGCGGCCTGCACAGCTCATAGGCGAAGCTGCCGGCTGCGGCAGTTGGTCTGGATCGCCGCGCTCGTGCTCTTTGGCCGGTGGCTGATGGCCCGGGGTCTCAGACGAACCGTGATACAGGGAGGATAGTATGAACGGACTGCGCCTTTATCTCCGCTATGCGCGTATGAACCTGCGCTGCGCGCTCGCGTACCGGCACTGGATGCTCAATGTCGGGGCCACGGCGCTCAATACCGCGGTCGATTTCCTGGGCGTTATGATACAGTTTGCGCGCTTCGGGGCCATAGGCGACTGGACGGCGGGGCATACGCTGCTGTGCTTCGGGCTGACGACAACGGCGTTCGGGCTGGCCGAGTGGTTTTCGCGGAGGTTTGACACGCTTCCCTGGTATGTGCGCAGCGGCGATCTCGACCGGATGCTCACGCGCCCCCGCAGTCTGACTGTGCAGGTCATCGGGCACAGCTTTGAGATAAACCGATTCGGCCGGGTGATAGTCGGAGCGGGGTGCGCCGCCGCGGCCTTCCCGATGCTGGGGATTACGCCCAATGCGGCGCGGCTGCTGACGATGGCGTGCGCGGTGGCCGGAGGGTATCTCCTGTATACCGGCACGTTCATCGTGTTCGCCGCGCTCTCGATATGTCCTGACAGCGCGATCATCGCGGCGGCCGTCCCGGTCGCCTGCCCGGTCAGCCATGCCCGATCCAGCGTATTATAGCCGTGGCGGATCGACAGCAGCAGCAGTTCCTCTGCGATGCCCGTCGTCACCTTGTGTCCCATGCCGTCGCACAGCGGCAGATAGATATCGATAAGACCGATCGTCGCCAGTCCGCCCAGCGATATCGATTTTTCGATGAGCAGCGTGCGCGACGCTCCGGGCCGCCGCCCCGGCCGCGGCAACCTCCGCGACGCCTCCTCCCACGACCAACACATCGTAACTTCCCAGTACGGGTATCCGGTTTTGTTCCTCGAT
>JBMNNN010000214.1:0-3064 GCA_050942555.1 Christensenellales bacterium | reverse complement strand
GAGCCGACTTTTCATTTGACATTTGGGGTGCGTTCCCCTACAATGGTTCTGGGTTTGAACACGCGGAAAGGAATGCGCCATGAGCAAAGCATTCGTCCTCATACTGGCTGTCATGCTGACAGCAGCTCTGCCCGCCGCGCATGCCCTTGCCGACGGGGACGTCTCGGTAACCGCTTCGGTTTTGCCCCAGACGCTTCCCGGTGCGGGAAGCGTGACGCTGACCGTCACCGCCTCGTGCAGCTATAACGCGCCGTATCCGCTGGAGAATGTGCGCGTACTGCGCGGCGATGCGGAGCTTTGTAGGCTGGGGCTCATTTACCCCGGGGGCAGCCAGACCCGACAGGCCGATCTGACGGTTTCGGCTCCCGAGCTGGGGCGGGAGATCGCGCTTCAGCTCGCATGGGAGGAGAACGGCGAGGCCAGGACGGCCGGTTTCTCGGTCACCGTCGGGACCGACGACACGCCGCCCGAAGTCGCGTTTTCCCGGACGCTGCCCGCGCAGGTAGCGCGGATGAATGAGGATGTGCTCATCACCTACGAGGTGCGCAACACCGGCGTGATCGACATTACCGGGCTTTCGATCACCGACGGCGCTGCGGAGCCTGTCGGAACGCTGGAGCGTCTGTCGCCGGGAAGCGAAGTCTGGAAAACCGTGGTCACCCACAGGATGACCGGCGATTTCACGTCGCAGCCCGCGCTGACCTACACGGCGGGCGGCAGGACGTATTCAACGACGCTGGACCCGGTGCCTGTGGCGCTGGCGGTCACGGGGCTTACAGCCGTGCTGGAGGTGGACCGCACCCACGCAGCGCCCGGCGAAACGGTATCGCTGCTGTGCACGATTACCAATACCGGCAACACCGATCTTTCGCGGGTTACGGTATTTGGCGGGGACCGCGAGCCGCTGTACACCGCCACAAACCTGCAGACCGGCGCGTCGTGCGTCTACGTGCACGAGATCACGGCGTCCGAAACCGCCCAGTATGCGTTCGATGTGTGGGGCAGGGACAGCTACGGCGCGGAGACATCGTGCTCGACAGAGCCAGTCACGCTCACTGTCGAGGACGCCGGGCAGCCTGTGCCCATGCAGGTCACGGCCCAATGCGACCGGCGGCACCTGGACGCGCCGGGGGAAGTGCGCGTGCGGCTGACCGTCGCCAACCTGGGAGAGCAGCCGCTATCAAACGTGCAGCTCATCGACCAGGACGGGCGGATACTGGAGACTTTCGACACGCTCGCGCCCGGCAGCCATACGCTCGACTGCACGGTTGCTATGAGTGCCGGAAAAGTGCTGTACTTTAAGCTGTCGCTGCTCATGTCCGACGGCACCCATCGGGAGGTCATCAGCGAACCCGTGGAGATCACGGTCGATGCCGCCCGGCCTACGCCCCAGCCGACCGGTACCACGGTGATCACCGACGCGTCCGCTCTGCCGGAAACAACATCGGCGCCGGCGGGCGCGGGAGGCGCGCTGACCCGGGAGCTCAAACCCATACTCGTGGCGGTGGCGCTCCTGGCGGCGGCCGTCGCCGTGCTGCTCGTACTCATGCAGCGGGACCGGGAGCGCGGGCGCGCCGAACGGTTCAGGCGGAGGAGGTAGTCGATTGGGCTGGGAATTCAGGGGGCTGCCGCTCGAGGGGATTCATTTCCTGGCGGCGCTTCAGTTCAACAACAACAAACCGTTTTTTGAGGAAAACCGTGCGCTTTATATGCGCGCGCTGCGCGAGCCGCTGTGCGTACTGGCCCGGGACATGGCGCCCGTCATGGCCGGGATCGACGACCGCTTCGAGCTACGGCCCGAGCGCGTGGTCGCGCGCATATACCGGGACGCCCGCTACAGCCGGGGCATACCCTACCGGGACTATCTCTGGCTGGGCTGGAAGCCGATGGGCGCTTCAGCCGGGGAATCATTCAGCTATTACTTCTATGTAAATACCCGCGAGTGCGGATGGGGCATGGGCTTCTACGGACAGATACGGGAATGGATGGCGGCATTCCGGCAGCGCGTGATCGCCGACCCGGACGGGTTTCTTGCGCTGGCCGGTTCGGACGCGGCCGCAACCTTTTCGCTGGAGGGCGAGGACTACAAGCGCCCGCCCGAGACGCCCGAACTGCCGCAGGCGCTTGCGCCATGGATACGAAAAAAGTCATTTTACCTCGAGAAGACAGCTTCCCACGAAGCGTGCATGAGCCCGGATCTTCCCGGACGGCTGACCGAGGATTTCACGGGCCTAGCGCCGCTTTACCGGTACGTGAACGAATGCCGGAGCGGACAGGCCGGGGAAGCGGAGGCAAGGAGGAGCGTATGAAGGACTTCACCAGTCTCATAAGCGGGAGCGACATCCGCGGCGTCGCGATGCCCGGCGTACCCGGGCAGCCCGTCACGCTGACCGGGGAGGACGCCCGTATCATCGCGGCGGCTTTTGCCCGCTGGCTTTCCGCCGCGCTGGCCCGCCCGATGGACGCGCTGACGGTGTCGGTGGGGCACGACCCGCGGCTGTCCTCGCCCGAGCTTGCGGCCGCCGCTGCGGCGGGGCTGTCGGCCCAGGGATGCCGGGTGCTGGATCTGGGGCTGTGTACGACGCCGGCGATGTTCATGACGACGCTCCCGTCGGAGCTCGGCTGCGACGGCGCGGTCATGATTACGGCCAGCCATCTTCCGTGGTACCGGAACGGCATAAAGTTCTTTGCCCCGTCGGGGGGACTTTCAAAGGCCGACATAAAGGCTGTGCTGCGGATGTGCGGACAGGCTCAGGACGGGGCTCCGGGCCCGATCGTGAAAACCCGTTATCTGTCCCGGTACGCGGCGGGGCTAGTGAAGGGCATCCGCGAAAAGGCCGGGGAAGCCGAACCGCTGCAGGGGCTGCGCATCATCGTCGACGCGGGCAACGGCGCGGGAGGCTTTTTCGTGCGCGACGTGCTGGAGCCGCTGGGCGCGGATACGACGGGCAGCCAGTACCTGGAGCCCGACGGACGCTTCCCGAACCACATACCCAATCCCGAGGACCGCGCCGCGATGGAGGCGGTCAGCCGGGCGACGGTTGCGGTCGGCGCCGATCTGGGC
>JBMNNN010000215.1:0-3064 GCA_050942555.1 Christensenellales bacterium | reverse complement strand
TCTTTCGGCGGATTGGTAAGGCCGGGCAGCTGCCCGGCCTGATTTAATATGGATAGAGGGATTACCACAACACATCATCCCTGAGCTCGGTATAGTAACTTAGCGTCCCGGTTATATCGCTGCATTTCCAGGCAAAGCCCCAGGGAGTGCGCACCAGCTCTTTTTCAAAGGGCGCTCCGTCCCTATCGGCATCATACCGCTCCACGCCACATATGAGCTTCGTCTTTTCCTCATAGCCCGGATATGGGAATACGTATACGGTGGCGTGATTGAGTCCCCGCACCCGCAGATGGCGGCGGTAGCGGCTGTCGCAGCAGGTGTCCTCCACACACTTTAGTGGCTCCGCGCTATCCTGCTGGGAGACGAATACCCTGCACTCGTGACGCCATGCTCTGGGCAGGTGGTACGTCGAGTATCCGTCGCGGAGGAATGTCTCATACCCCAACAGTAGCGGCGCGCCCAGCGGGAACCGCAGGGAAAGCGCAACCGTCGTATCAGGGCAGTAGCCCGAGAAGAAGAACGCGTTCTCGCAGCGGTGAAGCATTATCGCAGGAACCCGTTGCTCGGGCAGAGCCCTGGCAAAGGTAATCCCGTACCCGAACTCCCGCAGCGCCGCCCGGGCCAGCGACTCTATCGGATAGTACCGGCGCGGATCGTGTGACTTTGGCAGATTTGAATGCGTGTCGACGATATGAGAGCCGGTGCCCCGCAGCCACACGACCTTGCCGCCCTGCCAGCTGGGCAGAGAGCGCGATGCGGCTATGACCCGGCCCTGCCCGCCCTGCTGCGCCCGGGCCAGCGTCCGGACAGATCGGTCGCCGGGCATCATCGCGCACAGACCGCCGTCCGATACGAGCGGATCATGCAGGAACATGCGCGAGCAGGGGGAATCGACAGGATCCAGCGTAAGCCCATCGGTATGCAGCTCGCATTCTCCCCATATGGGTTCGCCGCAGGAGAGGCCCAGCAGCGAGAGCAGCCGCTTTCCGGCAGGAGCGAGGGCCCCGTAGAGCATCACCTGGCCGCCGCTTTCCACGTGGGCGCACAGTTCCTCCTCGCAGGGGGACCCGGCTGCGGGAACAGTTGCGACCAGCACAGAGCCCGAGTAAAGCGCGGGTTTCTTCGCCAGCGACGACAGAAAGTTGGCGCTTGATACCACGCCCGAAAGGGGAAGCCCGTGGTTGACTTCGCTGCGAACGTACCAGTCCTCGAAGTACATTTTCTCGAGGCGCTTTCCGCCCTTGCCCAGTGCGTCGTACTCGTCCAAGGGATACAGCCATACGAAAGGCGGCGGCGCGTCGGGCGCGTCGGCATACCCTCGGATTATATGGGGCGTTATCTCGTTGGGCACACAGTCGGGCATCCCGCCCAGTGTGTTGTCGATGGACAGAAAATATAGGCTGTCGGAATGCTGCACATTCCCATCTGCGTCGATACGGGACAGAGCCAGCGGCATATATATGTCGTGGGGCTGTCCCTCGTAGCGGTCGATCTAGGGACTGTTCATCCACCAGGGATCGTGGCTGTAGAAGCGGAACGGATACCCCTCGCCCGGCGGCAGCTCGGCGATGCGGGACATGTAGCCTGTCAGTTTCAGCCCGAAGTCGCCATTGAGCGCCGCCCAGGGCGAGTTGGGCGGCGGCTGAAAATTGAAACCGCCGCCATAGAGATCCTTGAAGCTGATACCGTCGGTGGCGATTTCGATCCCGACGCCCATGTTGGTGCCCCGGACTTCGATCCGGATATCGGGGCATTCCCTGCGGAACTGCGTCCAGAAATCGGCGTGCCTTTTCGGCCTTCTCAGGATAAAACGCCTTCCCGTCGAACAGCTCCCCGATCAGCGTGCATATCGTACATGGCCTCCAGCACGTGCCCCATGAGCCCGATCCGGGCGCCTCTGAGGTCGTGAAGCACCCTTGCGATGTCGCACCACTCCCGGATTTCCTCCCTTACCCGCTCATCGCCGTAGAGCGTGCCGATGATCACATTGTTTACCTTTTTGCCCATCCGGGCGGCAACGCTGGTGAACTCCGGAACCGAGCAGATGTTGTCATTTTCGAGCTGCATGAATGTGCTGGCTTTCGTGTAGTCCATCGCGGGCATCGGCTGGGCTGCCACGAGCACGATGGGGACACTCCCAGGCCCTGTATGATGGGCGCGAAGGATGAGGAGGTGGCGTAGGTGACCATGTCGCAGAATATCAGGTCCAGATTCTCCGCCTGCATCGCGGTGCGTATCCGGTACGCCGACATGCTGTCGTCAGACATGCCGAAATCGAGAACCTCCACGCCGTTTTCGCGCACCATATCGATGAAAACCGCATAGTAACCCATCAGGTTGTCGAGCAGCCCCTCGAACTGAATCGGGCGGATATTCAGCTTCCATCCCAACTATATCAACAGGCTGATGGTCCTTCATACGGGAAAACCGCTGCACCAGTACATCATCGACTACAGGCTGACGAGAGCGGCCGGCATGATGCGCACCTCGGGCAAAACCATCACCGAGATAGCGGCCAGCGTGGGTTACAGGGATGTCAGTTACTTTTCCCGGGCCTTTAAAAGCAGGTTCGGAAAAAGCCCCATCCGGTATCAGTCACAGTTTTTGGGATTCAAATGATATAGCTGCCGGACTGCAGCCATTTCGTATTTCGACTTAATAAACACTTAAACCCTCTGGTTCGAGGATCCCATGCGGGACCTGCGTACCGGAGCCGTGCGCTCCGGGAGCGCACCCAGATCTTTCCTGCGCAACTGGAATTCCTATGGAAACCCCGTCCTTGCTTATCGTGCGCCCAGCGGATATAATAAGCAAAAAGGAGTGAGTATGAAGCCTTCGGATATCAACTTTTCGCGGTATGAACCGGCTGCGAGCGCGATGGAGCGGCTCAGGAGCTATTTTTCGGAAAGAAACGCCGGTTATTATATCAAAACGTTTGGATGCCAGATGAATGTGCGCGATTCCGAGAGTCTGGCCGGAATGCTGGAGAGTATGGGCCTTGCAAAGCGCAGGTCTGCCCGCGAGGCTGATGTTGTGCTCGTCAATACATGCTGCGTCCGGGAGC
>JBMNNN010000213.1:0-3104 GCA_050942555.1 Christensenellales bacterium | reverse complement strand
ACCAAACGGCGAGAACACAGTGAGCGTGTGCCTGGGCACGGCCTGCTACGTTCGTGGCGCACAGAAGGTGCTGGACAGGCTCAAGGAAGAGCTCGGCATCGAGGAGGGGAAGACAACCCCCGACGGGTTGTTCACGCTGTCGGGAACCCGGTGCCTGGGCTGCTGCGGCCTGGCGCCGGTCATCATGATTAACGACGACGTATACGGCCAGCTGACGCCCGACGATATACCGGGCATACTGGATAAGTACCGGAGGGCGCACAGCGCATGAAGGAAATCTCGCTCCATGTGCTGGATTTGGCCAACAACGCGCTGGAAGCCGGCGCAACAAAAAAAAGGAGCTGGGCGACACGCCCCTTAATGATCCGGAGGCCGTCGGGTGGATCGCCTCGTATATCAGGGAATCGCTGGAAGCATTGTTTGGAGGTGAAGCGCTGTGAAAACACTAAAAGAGCTTAACGAAATTCGCGCGAAGGCGCTGGATTCGGTCAATCTGTGCAAGCAGCGGACCGGAAGCCGCGTTGTGGTGGGCATGGCCACATGCGGTATTGCCGCGGGCGCCCGACCGGTGCTGATGGCGTTTATCGACGAGGTGGCCCGGCGCGCGCTGCGCGATGTGACGGTGACCCAGACCGGCTGTATCGGCGTTTGCCGCCTGGAGCCGCTGGTTGAGGTATACCTTCCCGGAGAGGATAAGGTAACATACGTGAACGTGAAGCCCGAGCAGGTGGCGCGCATCGTGAGCGAGCACATCGTCAATGGAAATCCCGTCGACGAATGGACCATCGGCGCTGCCGACGGGCAATAGAGGAGGTGCGGATTATGGAGCTGTTTCGTTCCCATGTGCTCGTATGCGGAGGCACGAGATGTACTTCCTCCGGATCTGCGCAGATCATCGAGCAGTTTGAAAAGCTTATCGCCGAGCGCGGGCTGCAGCACGAGATCAAGGTCGTTCGCACCGGCTGTTTCGGCCTGTGCGAAGCGGGCCCCGTGGTCATCGTTTATCCTGAGGGCGCGTTCTACAGCCGGGTGAAGCCCGAGGACGTAAACGAGATCGTAGAGGAGCATCTGCTCAAGGGACGCATCGTGCAGCGCCTACTCTACAAGGGCGACGGCGCAGCGCCCGAGCGCGCGCGCTCCCTCGATCAAATCGGGTTTTATAAAAAGCAGAAGCGGATCGCGCTGCGCAACTGCGGCGTCATCGATCCGGAGAATATCGACGAATACATCGCGATGGACGGCTACCAGGCGCTGGCAAAGGTGCTGGGCGAAATGAAGCCGATGGACGTCGTCAACACGGTGCTCGAGTCGGGACTCAGAGGCCGGGGCGGCGCGGGTTTCCCGACGGGACTTAAGTGGAAGTTCGCGATGGGCGGTCAGGCTCCCAAGTACATCGTCTGCAACGCCGACGAGGGCGATCCCGGCGCGTTCATGGACCGCTCGGTGCTGGAGGGCGACCCGCACGCCGTGCTGGAGGCGATGGCAATCGCGGGCTACGCGGTGGGCGCGTCGCAGGGATATATCTATGTGCGCGCCGAGTACCCGATCGCGGTCAAGCGGCTGGGTATCGCGATAGAACAGGCGCGTAAATACGGACTTTTGGGCAAGGATATATTCGGCTCCGGGTTTGATTTCGACATCGAGCTTAGGCTGGGCGCGGGCGCATTCGTGTGCGGCGAGGAAACGGCGCTTTTCTCCTCGATCGAGGGAGAGCGCGGCGAGCCGCGGCCTAAGCCCCCGTTCCCCGCGGTGAAGGGCGTGTTCGGCGGGCCCACGATCATCAACAACGTCGAAACGCTGGCCAACATCCCGCAGATCATAATCAGGGGTCCGGAATGGTTCACGGCGATGGGAACCGAGAAATCCAAGGGCACCAAGGTATTCGCGCTGGGCGGCAAGGTCAACAACACCGGCCTCGTAGAGGTTCCGATGGGAACCACGCTGCGCGAGATCGTATACGACATCGGCGGCGGCCTGCCGGGCGGCAAGGCGTTCAAGGCGGCCCAGACAGGCGGACCTTCGGGCGGCTGCATACCGGCGGAGCATCTGGACACGCCGATCGACTACGATTCACTGGCGGCCATCGGCTCGATGATGGGCTCGGGCGGACTCATCGTGCTGGACGAGGACGACTGCATGGTCGATATCGCACGGTTCTTCCTCGAGTTCACCGTGGACGAGAGCTGCGGCAAATGCCCGCCCTGCCGGATAGGAACCCGGCGCATGCTGGATATACTCGAGAGGATCGTATCGGGCAAGGGCGAGCCCGGCGACATCGAGAAGCTCGAAAAGCTGGGCAGCACGATCAAGAGAACCGCGATGTGCGGACTGGGCCAGTCGGCCCCCAATCCGGTGCTGTCCACGATCCGCTACTTCCGCGACGAGTACGAGGCGCATATCAATGAGAAGCGCTGCCCGGCAGGTCACTGCAAGGCGCTCATGCGCTACATCATCGATCCGGACAAATGCAAGCGCTGCGGCATATGCGCGCGCGCCTGCCCGGCCGGCGCGATATCGGGCGACAAGACCCGGCCTTATGAGATCGACCCGGCCGTATGCGCCAAATGCGGCCTTTGCATCCAGAAGTGCCGTTTCGGCGCGATCTATACGGAATAACCGGAGGGAGGGAAACCCATGCAGGGAAAATGCGTCACGCTTACGATTGACGGGCAGACGGTCACGGTACCCGAGGGTACCAGCGTACTGGACGCTGCCCGCAAGGTCAATATACATATTCCCACGCTGTGCTACTTAAAGGGCGTCAACGCGATCGGCGCCTGCCGGATGTGCCTGGTGGACGTGGGCGCCAGGTCGCTGATGGCTTCGTGCGTGCTGCCCGCTACGCAGGGCATGGTTGTAAAAACCAACACGCCCGAGGTACGGGAGGCCCGCCGGATCAACCTGCAGCTTATTCTTTCGAATCATGAGCGGACCTGCCTCACCTGCGTGCGCAGCCGCAACTGCGAGCTGCAGGCGCTGGCGAAGGATCTGGGCGTGGAGGAAATCGTCTACGAGGGCCATTCGGTCCACCGGGAGATCGACGACAGTTCCCCGTCGATCATACGCGATCCCAACAAATGCGTGCTGTGCCGCCGCTGCATCGC
>JBMNNN010000212.1:0-3110 GCA_050942555.1 Christensenellales bacterium | reverse complement strand
GACGGCGGGTTCATGCGGCAGGATATGGTGAGCGCCGCCAGCAGGATGACGAGCGGCCATATGTATTTTTTACGGTTCATAATACCCCTCCATGGATACTTTTCCGTTTCACATTGTTCCCCGCGGCGGAATAATCATGCGCCGGCCCGGCGTTTGCAGTTTCTAATCCTGACCGGTAAAACGACGATATCTGTTCCGGTACCGGCTAAACAAATAAACCTGACAGCACCCGATCGAAGTGTAGTGCCTGATGCCTGCACATACTCGACACGATCGGTCTTTTTCCGCTCCTTGCTCCGAGCGCGCCCCATAGGGTATAATGGGTTCGCCCGGGAAAAGCTGATACCGGCTGTATCGCGAAAGAAAAGGAGCGGATATGAGACGCGAAAGAAATAGCAGGAAACGACCGGCTCCGGCGAGGAGGCGATATGTTCTTATTGCGGCGGCGCTGCTGGCTGCGGCGGCCCTGACCGTGATCCTCGCGCAGCCCCCGGCCGATGTCGCGGTGTCCCCCGCCACGCTCAAGCCCAGGACCGCTGGCTCCGAGGTCGAGGCGCTCGCGCAGATCGCGCCGCACACGCGTCCCGGCGCTTACAATCTGCTGGTAGAGCGGTACCTGCCGCTGCGCGCAGGCCCCGATGCGCAGAGCGAAGTAATCGGCCGGATAACGGCCGGCGACCAGGTGACGGTGCTGGACTGGGTCGGCGCTTACACGCTGGTGCGCTCGAACCGGACCGGCGTCACAGGCTATGCGGTGGGCGGGTTCCTCGCGCCCGCTGAGGCAGACGCCTTTCTTGCGCGCGAGGGCGTCGTCGACGTGTCGCAGCAGCTGTACGGCTACGACGATATGCGCGCCGATCTGGCCGCGCTCCGGGAGCGCTACCCGGATCTTTTGGCGCTGGGCTCCATCGGGACCACGCCCGACGGCAGAGAGATCCCGGTGGCGGTGGCGGGCAACCCCGACGCGTCGGTGCATTTTCTGATCCACGCATCGATTCATGCCCGCGAGTACATGTGCACGCTGCTCGTTATGAAGCAGCTTGAGGCTTTCCTGTCGGAGTACGAGACCGGAGACCCCGCGCTGCGGGACGTCGTCTTTCACGTCATCCCGATGGCCAATCCCGACGGCGTGGCGATCAGCCAGCAGGGCCCGGAGGCGATCCTGGACCCGGCGCTTCACGAAGGGCTCGTTCGTATTTACGAGCGCGAAAGGGAGGCCGGGAATACCGATCTTTCGCAGCGCGACTACTTTAGCAAATGGAAGGCCAACGCGCGGGGCGTCGATCTCAACTGCAACTACGACGCCCGCTGGGAGGATATCGGGGGCCCATCGGACCCGTCGTCGAGCGGGTATAAGGGAGAAGCGCCCGAGTCCGAGCCCGAGACGCAGGCCCTCGCCCGCTACACGCGGGAGCATCGGTTCGCGGGAACCATCAGCTACCACGCGTATGGATCGGGGTATTTCTGGGACTTCGGCCAGCAGGGAGCGCTGCGGGAAAAAACGCGCAGGCTCGCGTGGCTCGTGCAGTCGGTCAGCGGCTATCTGCCGCTCGAGGAGATCCTGGGCGGGGATTCCGCCGGGGGATACAAGGACTGGGCCATAGAGAAAATGTCGATACCGAGCCTGACGATCGAGATCGGCACGACCTCGTGCCCGATGTCGATACGGGAGTTTCCGTCGCTGTGGGAGCGCAACCGCGAAATATGGACCGTCGCCGCGCAGTGGGCGGCGGGCACCGCGGTCATCGGCTAAACCCCGGAATGGAGAAGGGCCTTTGGGGCAACAATGTCGTGACGGACACGAAACCATACATAAAGGAGGTTATCACTGTGAAAAGACGCGTACTGATTCTCGCTTTGGCGGCGCTTCTGCTGATGCCCGCCAGCGCGCTGGCCGCGCCCGGAGACGAGCGGGTGGCGGTGGGCGCGGATCTTACCAAGTCGCAAAAGGAAACGGTATACGGTTACTTCGGCATCAGCCAGGGCTCGGTTGAGGAGCTTATCGTTACGATAGATGACGAAAGAGCCGAGCTGGAGGGCGTCGTTCCCGCCGACAAGATGGGTACGCGCTCCATTTCCTCGGTCTATATACGGGAGCTGGAGCCCGGCTCGGGCATCACGGTCGATACCCATAACATCACATGGGTCACCGCCGACATGTATAAATCGGCGCTGACCACCGCCGGCGTCGCCGACGCGGCCGTGGTGGTGGCGGCTCCGACCGGCGTATCGGGTACCGCCGCGCTGACCGGCATATTCCGGTGCTACGAGAGCGTCACCGGCAAGCCGCTCGACGAGGAGGCCAAGGACATCGCCGGAGAGGAGCTGGTATTCACCGGCGAGCTGGCGGAGCTATTGGGCTCCGAGGAAGCCGTCGCGTTCATGAAAGAGCTCAAGGAAGCGCTGGCCCGCTCCAAGGACATGACCGACGACGAGCTGCGCCAGCTCATCCGCGACACAGCCAAAGACGCCAATATCACGCTGACCGAGGAATCGGTCGAGCGGCTGCTCGGGCTCATCCGGCGGCTCGCGCAGATGGATCTTGATCCCGAGGCGATTCTCGAGCAGGTCCGGTGGTACGAGAGGATGATCCGCGGGTTCCGTCAGGCGGGGGAAAAAGCAGGTGAGCTCGTGACCGCGTTTAACCGGTTCTTTGACCGCGCAGTCGAGTGGTTCCGCAATCTTTTCAGCCGCAGCTGACCTGGTTGTCCTCAAGGTTTGTCGCCGTGCGCCGATATAGCTTGTGAAGGCGGAGACCGCCTCCTGTCGAAAAGGATTTCGACACAAAAGAATCACGGAGGATTTAACAATGAGGATCAATCACAACATCTCGGCGCTCAATACCTACAATCAGCTGTCCAAGAACACATTCCTGGCCAGCAGTTCGCTGGCGAAGCTGTCGTCGGGTCTGGCCATCAACAAGGCCGGCGACGATCCGGCGGGTCTGTCGATCTCCGAAAAGATGCGGGCGCAGATCCGCGGCCTCGACCGGGCTTCCGAGAACGCGCAGGACGGCATCTCGCTGGTGCAGACCGCCGAGGGCGCGCTTCAGGAGAGCAGCGAGATACTGCAGCGCATGCGCGAGCTGGCGGTTCAGGCGGGCAACGATA
>JBMNNN010000211.1:0-3112 GCA_050942555.1 Christensenellales bacterium | reverse complement strand
ATGAAAAAGTTACTGACATGCATACTGGTATTCACGATGGTTCTGATCGCACTGGCCGGGTGCGACACTACCGGAAAACAAACCGACGCAACCAGCCCGCCGCCGCAACAGACGAAAAAAGACGATACGACCCAGGCGCCGACAGATGATCCGCTGGGATACCTCAATCTCGACACGACGATGCCCATCGTCAAAGAGGGCTCTTCGCTTACGCTGGAGCTTATTGCGGTACAGCAGGAATGGGTGACAGCTTCTCCGGAAGACCACTATATCTGGGCGTTCTTCAAGGAATACTGCAATCTGGACCTGGACGTAACCTATTATCAGGCTGGTTCCTGGGCTGAGCAGCGGAACCTGGTTTTCTCGGGCGGGGACCTGCCCGACATATTCTACCAGTGCGGCTTTAGCACCAGCGACATGGTACGCTACGGGCAGGGCGAGGGGCTGCTGCACCCGCTGGAAGAGCTGATAGAGCAGTATGCTCCGCTTATCCAAATGGCTATCGAGACGAATCCGAGTATACTCCTTGAGACAAAAACTCCGGATGGGCATATGTACTGCATTCCCAGGATTACCGCCGAGTATGTGGAGCTCAACACGGTAAGGATGTTCATCAACAAGGCCTGGCTGGATAAAGGCAATCTGAAAATGCCCGCTACGCTGGACGACCTTGTCGAGGTGCTTCGGTATTTCAGGGACGGCGACCCCAATGAGAACGGCGAGGCCGACGAAATCCCATGGCTGGGCTCTGCGGGCGGCACAAGCACCGTGATAATGACAGCGCTTGGGATGAATACGAACAGTTCGCTGGAAATATTCGTAAAGAGCGACGGAAAGACGGTCAGCATACCGCCAATGGAGGACAACTATATCCACTATCTGACGTATATGAAACAACTGATGGATGAGGGGCTTTTCAATTCTGATTTCTATACGATGTCAACCGAGCAGATAAATGCCACGCTTGCTAGGAACATCGTGGGGCTCTCGCAGATGGCGGCTCCGTTCATCAACATGCCTGAGCCGGAGCAGTACAGACAGTACGAGGCCCTGATCCCTGTGACCAGCGCCTACAGCAGCGAAAGGGTGTGGCCTGTAGGCACATCGCTGGGGCAGGGAACGTTCGCCATCGCATACGACACCGAGTATCCCGAGGCCGCCATCCGCATGGCCAACGTTTTCTTCGAGGAGGGCATTCCGCTGCTATTCTGGCTGGGACCGATCAAGTCGGAAAGCTATGAGCCACAATATCCGATCGAAGGATGGGATCCGAGTTTCTGTTATTATGAGGACGGAGCATTTGGTATTGAGTGCCCTGATGGAACAGACGCCTGGACGTACATCAACAACCATGTAGGCATTTACAATGGAGGCCCTGTTGGTTTCATGTATAAGGACCAGCAGCTCTACGACCAGCTCGGTATGCACGACGCACGCATGCCGGAAAACGAACTAATCTGGCGGGAAAGCATGCAGGCGAATGTGGCTCCCTATGAAAAGCAGCCGCTGCCCACGCTGTTCCTGGACTTGGAAACGTTGGAGCGGGCCAACGAGCTCATCACGCCCATCAACGACTACATCGAGACGATGGAAGCCAAATTCATCATGGGTAACGAGCCGCTGGAGAATATCGACGCATTCAAAGAGCAACTCAAATCACTGGGCATAGAGGAGTTTCTCCAAATCTATCAGGATGCGTACAACGCCTATCTGGCCAACGTAGCCGGGTAACGGGATGACGACATACAGGCCTGTCTTCGGGCGGGCCTGTTATTTTACCTGGATGATATGAACGCAACATTTTTAGGCTAGTTGCTTGCGCACTTATACCGGGAACATTCAGACTCGCAAGCGGATACCAATATTATGGAGGATTCTACCGATGCGGGGAAACATAAACCGTGTCTTGTTCCTAGGCAACAGCATCACCATACACGCCCCTGCTCCGCAGATAGGTTGGCATGGAAACTGGGGCATGGCAGCCAGCCGTGAGGAGTATGACTACGTGCACACGCTGATGCGGAGATTCCGGAAGATCAACCCTGACGCCGCGCATAGGGCAATGAACATCGCTGATTTCGAGCGCGGATTCTGGGAGTATGATATGTCGCAGCTGGAGTGCGCCCGCGCTTTCTTCGCGGAACTGACGATCGTGCGAATCGGCGAAAACGTGAACGCGTCAGAAGCATCCGCCAGCAACTTCGGACTGTATTACCGGAGGCTGCTGGATTTTGTCGTACCAACAGGCAAATCCGCGCTTTGCGTGGGCAGCTTTTGGGACAGTCCTGTAAACGGGCAGATGAAGGCGGCAGCCGCCGAATTCGGCTGCGGCTATCTGGACATTAGCTGCCTCGGCTGCGACGAGTCGAACAGGGCGATTGGCCTTTTTGAACACGAAGGAGTGGCAGCGCATCCGGGCGACCGCGGGATGGGGGAGATCGCCCGGCTCATCTGGGATGCATTGGTTCGGGAGGATATCCTATGACACAGCCCTTTGTACGCGCATACGAGTTTGCCAGGGACAGTCATCGCGGCTTCTGCTATCAGAGCGGCATGGCGTCCTTTTCCGAGATGCTCATGGACGGGAGGCTTGTAAGCTGCGGATTTCTGGCGGGAGGTACCGGCCATGACGGCCTGTCGACGATACTAAACGACCAACCGGCCTGGTTTGAACCAACCTGCTATAACTGGCCCTACACATTCCGGCTGGAGGTGGACGGGCAAACGCTGCTGTCGGGCTGGATGTTCGAGGGATTTGAACAAAGCCGCGACAACCGCGGGCTGGCCGTGGACCTCCGCCTGAAAAACGAGAGCGCGCCTGTGGGCATCACGCTGCGCACGCGGCTGGACGGCACGGCGATGCTCGAAAGGTCGCTCCTCGTGTACAATCTGAGCGATCGTGCGCTTGCCCTTGGGCAGGTGTCGCCGATGAGCGGCGGGCTGGAGCAGTGCCGGGCGGGCTTTACCGATGGATGCGGTCAGACACCCTACGAGGTCGGGTATATGCGCAACGCGCAGTGGGGCAACGAGGGAGAGTTCGGCTGGAGCGCGCTGCCGATGGCCTCTACCCGCATATATGGCCGCTATCCTGAGAGCGAACACCGGCACCCGA
>JBMNNN010000210.1:0-3119 GCA_050942555.1 Christensenellales bacterium | reverse complement strand
CCAACCTGCTGGCGGCGTGGCTGTCGCCGCTCATGCACGCGACCTATATCATGCACAGCTTCGGGTACGACCAGCTTCCCACGATCGCGCAGACGCATCTTCTGATGGGCGGGGTCAACCTGGCGCTGATGGCCGCGTCCTTCATCGGGGTGCGGACGGCCCAATTCACGTTTACGGGAGGCGATCACGATGCCTGACGCCGTGGAGATTTGCGCCCTTTCGAAGTCGTTCGGAAAGGAGCGTGTGCTCCGCGATATAAGCGCCGTATTCGAGGTCGGGATGATACACGGCATCGTCGGGCGCAACGGGTCGGGGAAAACCGTGCTGATGAAATGCGTGCTGGGGTTCCTGCGGCCCACAGGCGGGCACGTCGTCGTGCTGGGCAGGCGCATTGGCCGCGACGCGGAGTTCGCGCCCGACACGGGTATGATGATCGACACGCCGGGATTCATCGCCACCGAAAGCGGACGCAGCAATCTGCGGTGGCTGCTGGGATTGCGCGGCGCAGGGGATCGTGGGCGCGTGGATGAGGCCATGCGCGTCGTCGGGCTTGATCCGGCCAGCAGGAAGCCGGTCGGCAAATATTCGCTGGGCATGCGCCAGCGGCTGGGCATCGCGCAGGCCATCATGGAGCGCCCGCGCCTGCTGGTGCTGGACGAGCCCATGAACGGCCTAGACAACAGGGGCGTCGAGGATATGCGCAGGCTGTTTCTGGGACTGCGCGAAGACGGCGTGACGATCCTGATGGCCTCGCATAATCCGCTCGACATACGCGCGCTGTGCGATACGATATCCGAAATGGACGCGGGCGTGCTCACGAAGCGGAGCCGATGACCGTGACCCTACCTGCCAAACCGCAGGTTCTCCCTGTATTCGGAGGGCAGCTTTCCCATTATTTTTTTAAAGACGCGGCGGAAATAAGCGGAGGAGGAAAAACCTACCTTCGCAGAAATTTCGTCGATCGTATACGGCTCTCCCAGCAGCGTCATGGCCCTGCGGATCCTCACGCTGTTCCGGTAGCCGATCGGGGAGCGTCCCGTGGCCTGGTGAAACAGCGTATAAAGCCTCGACTCGCTCAGATGGCACATTTGCGCCAGATGCCCCACGGTAAACTCCTGATCGCTGTTGCGCTCGATGTAGTCGATGACGTTTTTGACGCTTTGCAGCGCCGTATTTTGTGCCCTGTCGGGGGTCAGCAGCGGTATGACATCGGCGTACAGGTCAAGAAACGCGCCGTAAGCTTTCATGCGCCCCGCGCCGCTTGCGGACACATATTCGCGAATGCTTTCAAGCCGCGATAAAAAAAGATCGGTGCTGAGGCCGTCGATCGTCTGCAACAGGTATCGTTGCGGCGAATATTCCGCATGCCGGTCGCTGAAATTGAAATGGATCGCGAAGTACAGGATTTCGTCTTCACCGTGCCAGTAGGATATGTATTTCGAGTCGGCGGGTATGAAAAAGGCCTGCCCGCTGCGCACCTCCATCGTCCCGCGCGCGGTTTCGAAGCGTCCGCCCCCCTTTTTCATCACGGCGATCGTGGAAAAAGGGCGCGGATTCACGCTCCAGTCGCATACATGCTCGGACATGTATTGATATTTCGCGGCCTGAAGCTGGTTGAGCACAGGAGAAGAAAAGTCCATCGCATACCCTATGGCAGTAGTATTGTAACCATATTCAGTAGGATACCGTATTGTATTGCGTTTGTCAATTTTGTATGATTTGGATGAGGTAAAAGCGCTTCCGCGTGCAGGGAGCAGGAGCTGTCCGACAGGCGCAATAACAGCGGGAAAGGACTGAACAGGTATGAGACCGTCAATGATCGCGCGATTAAAAACGAAACAACCGGCGCTCGTATGTATGCTGGACGATGTCCGCTATCCCGACGAGTGCATCGCCATCATGCGAAACGCCGTGTACGACGGCGCGGATGCGTTCTATATCCATTTGGATCATCTCGATCCCGGCTGCTGGAACCCTGCCGATCTACGAAAGATATTCGATTACGCGGGCGACAAACCGGTCATCGCCCTTTTCTACAGGAGGAAAAAGCTGCCCCTGTATACCGATGATGAGCTCCTCGAGGTGCTGTTTATGGCCGTGGAGGCGGGCGCGTCGATGTGCGACGTCATGGGCGATATATTTGACCCGTCTCCCCGGCAGCTTTCGCTGAAGCCCGAGATCGTCGACAGGCAGAAAAGGCTGATCGATAAAATCCACGCGATGGGCGCCGAAGTGCTGATGTCGTCCCACACCGGCGATTTCATGACGGCCGAGGAGACCATCGCGCATGCCCGGGCGATGGAGTCCCGCGGCGCCGACATGATCAAGATCGTCGTCAGCAGCCAAAGCGAGGAGGAAATGTACGAAGCCTTCCGCATTACCACGCTCATGAAACGGGAGCTGAAGGTTCCGTTCCTGCATATATGCGGCGGTCAGAGCGGGAAGCTACACCGGGCCATCGCGCCGCTGTTCGGCTCGTCGATGGTGCTGTGCGTACAGGCGTATACGTCCGGCTCTTCCCGGGAGCAAACGCTGCTGCGCGCGACCAGGGCGGTGTATGACAATCTGGATCGGACGGTTGCGCGCAGCGCGGTATCGCAGCGCGCCGATTCCTAGAACACAAACGGCATTCGCGGGGAGGGATTCTGATGGAGTTTTTAGGCAAGACGGCGATCATCACGGGCGCCGCGTCGGGGATGGGTTTGCTGTCGTCCCAGCAGCTTGCAGCCCGGGGCGCCAGGGTTGTGCTGACCGATGTCAATGGCGAGGCGGCCGAGGCCGCTGCCGCGGATATCAGGCGGCAGGGCGGCGAAGCGATGGCCATAGCCGTCGATGTGCGCGATTACGCGCAGGTAAAGCACGCGGCCGAGCGGACCCGGGAGAAATACGGCTCGATAGACATACTCATCAACTGCGCGGGCGGCGCTTCGAGCCGGGTCTTCGGATGTACCGGCGGCTTCAAGGACACGGACATCGGCATCATTGACTGGGGTATCGACGTGAACCTCAAGGGCCCCGTTTACTTTTCCCATGCGGTCATAGGGACGATGATGGAGCAAAAAAGCGGCGTCATCATACTGATGGGCTCGATAGAGGGGGTTGCGGGCTTCGGCTGTGTC
>JBMNNN010000024.1:0-16597 GCA_050942555.1 Christensenellales bacterium | reverse complement strand
CTCCCTTCGGGACCTGTAGTCATGCCTGCTTATTTACCCAGAACTATTTTACACTAACAATTGCCATACAATGTCGCTCATTGTTCCAATCACATACATCCTGATCTTGACAAATCACTTCCCGGGACTGATAATGAAACTACAAACAAATATGGGGAGGGGAATTGGTATGAGTAGACGAATCATTGTACCGCTGGCCGTACTCATGGCACTGCTCGCGATGTCCGGACTGCTGTACGGCTGCGCGTCAAGCAATTCGGCGGTAGGATCTGCTGATGTATATGTCCCGCCCGCGGAAGGACAAACCAAAGACTCCGGAAGCGAGACGGAGAAGATTCCCGATTTGGATCTTTCCGCCGACCGCAAGATCATCTATACGGCGCAAATGCGCTTTGTCTGCGACGAGCCTGGCGACGCGTTACGGTTTTTTACCGATAAAGCCGAAGAGTTGGGCGGATACGTCGCCGCCTCCTCCTCAGATACGCAGGGGAGCAGCCGCGTCACATCGGCTCAAATCACGCTGCGGCTCCCATCGGGCACGCTGGAAGCATTCCGGGACTACGCCGCGGGTCTTGGGTCCGTCCGCTCCTTTGAAATGAACAGCGACGACATCACCGACGAATACTACGACCTAGACGCGCGGCTGACGCAGGCCAAAGCGCAGGAGCAGCAATTGCTGACCTTCATGGAGCAGGCCGAGACCATCGAGGATACGCTCAGAGTATATGAGGAGCTCGGTAACATACGCGAGGAAATCGATGTCATGGAAGGCCGCCGGCGCATGTGGGATAAGCAGGTCGCCTACTCGACGCTGACCATCTCCATCACGGCTACCCCCTCATACGTGGAGGATTCGCCAGAGTTCATACGTGTCATAGCGATGAGCGACGCCTGGCAGCTCGCGCGGCGCGGCTTCATCAACGTAGGCCGCGGTACGCTTAACTTCATATCGTGGCTGTTTATCGCGATCGGATGGCTGCTCATACCCGGCGCGATCGTAGGCGGTATCCTATTGCTCGTCCGCTTCCTGCGCCGCCGCAGAATGAGTAAGCCCGCGAAGAGCCCGATGCCTCCGCAGCGACCGGGTGAATAATAGGCAGTATCTACTCCCCCGCCATACCGGCGGGGGAGTTCTCTTATCGGCCCTATTGCGATTTCCCTCTCTTCCATTTCATCATCCGCCGCCGTATGGTATAATGGCACAGAAACTTCGGGAAAGGATGATGGACGATGCGCCGATGCGCTTTTTCCCGCGCCGCGCTGGTTCTGACCGGTCTGGCGCTCATGGCCGGCTGTACGCCCATGACGCCTATCATGACACCCGAGCCAACAGCCGCCGGCGCGCCCTCGCCACCCCCCTCCCCTGTATCCACGATGGATCAATCCGCGGAAACGCCCGCGCCGCCCGACCCTTCGCCCGCGCCCGGCGTATGGCGCGAACACGGCTTCGTGGTCGTAAGCGACGTAGTGCCCCTTGTGCTGCTGGAGGTCCGGTATTACTCCAGCTACAACTTCGTGGGCGAGCGGATCGACGGATACGGCGCGCCGCTCGTGCTGCTGACAAAAGAGGCGGCCGAAGCGCTGAAAAAGGCGGCCGAAGCGCTGGCCGAGCAGGGGTACATACTAAAAATATACGACGGCTATCGGCCCCAGCGGGCGGTGGATCATTTCATACGCTGGGCCGGGAATCTCGATGACCAGCGCATGAAGTCCATCTTCTATCCCGGCGTCAATAAGGAAAAGGTATTTGACCTCGGGTATCTGGCACGGCGATCGGGCCACTCCCGGGGCAGCACCGTGGACCTCACCCTCGTGGACATGAAGACCGGCAGAGAGCTGGACATGGGCAGCCCTTTCGATTACTTCGGAGAAATATCCCACCACGGCACGCCGCTCATCACAGAGCGGCAGGCCGCCAACCGGAACACGCTCAAAAGCGCGATGGAAGCCGCGGGCTTCAAGCCCTACAGCCGCGAATGGTGGCACTACACGCTGATCGGCGAGCCGTACCCCGATACGTATTTCGATTTCACGATCGGGTAGGAGCGCCGTCAAAGCAAAGGAGGAAACCCGATGCACAACATCGAACAAACCGCAGCGCTGGCGCACCAGGCGGCCCTGCGCCTGGCCGCGTCGTCCGCACAGGAACGCGACCGCGCGCTCGAAGCGGTCGCCGGTGAGCTGTCAAGGCGGCAGGAGAGCATTCTCGCCGCCAACCGGGAGGACATGGACCGGGGACGGCGCGAGGGACTGTCCGAGCCGCTCATGAAGCGGCTTGCGTTCAACGAAAAAAAGATGGCTGAAGCGCTCTCGGGCATCGCGTCGCTGCGCGCGCTGCCCGATCCGGTAGGCCGCACCACGCTGTCCACCGAGCTTTCGCCCGGGCTCAACCTGTACCGCGTCACCTGCCCGATCGGCACGATCGGTGTCATATTCGAGTCGCGCCCCGACGCGCTGGTGCAGATCGCCGCGCTGTGCCTCAAGTCGGGCAACGCCGTACTCCTGAAGGGCGGCAGCGAAGCGCGGGAAACGAACCGCGCGCTCTTTGTGGCGATCAAGGCCGGCGCCGCCGCAGCCGGGATGCCCGACGGCTGGGCAGGGCTCATGGAGAGCCGCGCCGACGTGGCCGAAATGCTGAAGATGGACCGGTACATCGACCTTATCATACCCCGGGGCTCCAATGAATTTGTCCGCCATATCATGGAGCACAGCCGCATACCGGTCATGGGGCACGCCGACGGCATATGCCACACCTATGTGGACGCGGCTGCCGATATCGATATGGCGATCCGGGTGGCGGTGGATGGCAAGGCTCAATACGTCGCTGTCTGCAATGCCACCGAAACGCTGCTGTGCCACAGCGATATCGCCGAAGCTTTCCTGCCCCGCCTGAAGGCCGCGATGGACAGCGCAGGGGTGCGCCTCCTGGGCTGCCCGCGCACGATGCGGATCATACCCGTAGAGGAAGCGACCGACGAAGACTGGGATACCGAGTATCTTGATTACGTGCTGTCGGTCAGGGTCGTGGATTCGCTCGCCGACGCGATCAGCCACATCAATACCCACGGCTCGAGCCACACCGATGCGATCGTCACAGAAGATGACGGGGCCGCCGCGCGCTTCCTGCGCGAGGTGGACAGCGCGGGCGTATTCTATAACTGCTCGACCCGCTTTGCCGACGGGTACCGCTACGGATTCGGCGCGGAGGTGGGCATCGCGACGGGCAAGCTCCACGCGCGCGGACCGGTCGGGTTGGAGGGACTGCTCAGCTACAAGTACAAGCTGCTGGGCTCGGGACAGATCGTCGCGGACTTCGCGTCGGGCTCCATGTCGTTTACGCACCGCGCGCTGGGCGAGGACTGCCCGCTCTAGCGGGTTGCTGTACGCAGCCGAAAGGCGCGCCAACAATGGGCGCGCCTTTTTAATCGTATTGGGTATCCGTTTCTCCGATATTATTGTCCCCGATCGCCTTCCGGGGCGGAATCATACCGGCAACCAATCGAAATCGTGTTCACGTAATGACGTCGCTTTGGTTCTCAGCGATATCCCCGATGCGCGGGGACTGGTTGTTGATCGCCGTGCCGTTGATGACGATCTCGAAGCTGCATCCGAGGAACGCGGCAGCCTTCTCGCACATGCGCATGCGCGACAGATAGATCTGCATGAACTCCATGACCGACGAGGTGGAATCCATCTGTATCCCGAATCGTATTATTTTCCTGGCGGCGTTTACCTCTATCCAGTTCTTTTTGATCGCGTAGTTGACTCTGTCGTGGATGTCGTAGGGATCGTACTTCCCCTTGCGTACCCGCGTCCGGTTCGCGTCGCTCTTGTCGGCGATGATGAGCGCCGCTGATATTTCACTGACCGGCACTCCCGTTTCTTCCTCGTGGTTCCCGATCGCCGACAGAATGGGTGCGATTTCATCCATGTGCATGCCCATTTCCTGCAAAACGGGCAGCATCAGCAGCGCCCCGGTCATGCCGTGGTTTTTCCTGTTGATCGCGTTTCCCACATCGTGAACCCAGCCGGCGATGGCGGCCAGCTCCACGGTGCGCTCCGGGTACCCGAGCTTCTCCAGTATGCTGGCGGCCGCGCGGCTTACGTACCCGACGTGGCGCGTACCGTGCTCGGTGTAGCCTACCCTTTCGAGGACATGGTTGGCAGTGTCGATTAGAATCCTGATTTTTTCGTTGGTGCGTATCTCCTTCAGTGATACCGAATTCTCCATCTTATACCCCTTTTAGCGATTCGTAGTACGGGTCTCCCGAAAAATCGCGCTCGGGCTCGGGCTCTCCGCCAAGCTGCTCGATCGCGTTCCTGATCTCGATGTAGTCGAGATAACTGATGCCCGGGTCGCTCTGGGCGCGCATGAGCGCCGGAAGCGCAGCCTCGTCGCCGTACTTTCCAAGGTCCGATGCGAACAGCGCTTTCCTGGGACTCGTCTCGAAAAGGCAGATGAGCCAGCCCAGTATGCGCGCGTCTCCCGGATGGTTTGAGAGAACGTCCACCAGGCTTTCCAGCGCCTCCTGGTTCATCGGGCGGTCAAGGGCAGCCAGTATCGGCTCGACGATGCACCGACCTATGACCGACAGCGCGTCGCACGCAACCTCAGCCAGTTCGCTGTCCTCCCCCGATACGATGAGCTCGATATAGTCGTGAAGCGGCGCGGTGGACTGGATTTCATTGAGGAGATTGATCACGACGCTCTTGACGCCCCGGCGGTCGCAAGAGTCAGGCAGCGGGATCTCGTCCCGCAGCACGCTCAGCAGCGGCGCCTCGGCCTTAAGGCCCAGCGAGGAAATGCGGTCGAACAGCGGATCGGGAAGGCCCGTGCTCGATGCCATATACGCGATCATCCAGCCGACGAGCAGCACGGGATCGTCGTACCGGTAAAAAAACTCCGCCGGTGTGGCGCCCTCCAGCCAGCCTGCGGGCTGCAGCATCCATTTGCCGTACACCGACGGCATGTCTTTCTCCATATCCTCGATCGTCTCATACTGACCGCGGCATTCCTGCATCCACGTACTCAGATGTTTCTGAAACTGCCCGTCAAAATCGATGAGCCTGTGCTCCAATGCTATCCATCCTTCTTTGAATCCTTCATGACATTGCGTATCCTTCGCACACAGCGTGCCACCGAACCAGGGCGCACACCGTAGCGGCGGGCCAGCGTACCGACAGCAAAGCTCTTTCCGCGGTCGACCGCCGTGCAGAAATGAACCGCGGCGGCCCAGATCGCGGGTTTTTTCAGCCTGGGCGGCTTCCCGCGGCTGATGAGCCTGAGCAGGAAGCGGTTCCACAGGGATATCGCGTCGTCGGTGCAGGAGGGCATCCAGCCGTCCATCCGGTGCCGGAGGAGCCGGATCACCTCATGATACCCTTCGGCCAGCGTATTGAAGCCAGGCTTGTGCACCTGTACGCAGACCTGCACGATATTCCCGTTCATGATCGCGAGAAACGGCTGCCGGGCATTCATTACCTTAAGGCCTAGCAGAATCTCGTGCTTGAACTCGTCGGTCTCGTTCCTGTTGAGCAGCAGCCTGCGGAGCACCCGCTCGTTTTTGGCTCCTCCCGTGGCCACCAGCATCTGAAGCATCACGCGCCGCAGGCGCGACTCCCGCAGCGACAGTCCCCATATGAGCAGCTTGCGGAACTCCTCATCCTTCCGGAGCTCCCGGATCGAACGGCTCTCCTGCAGCCGCACGCCGATTGTGCGGATACGCCGGATCATCTCGTCTATCGGAACCTGCATGCTGTAGGGCAGCTCGCCGGGCGCATCCTCGCCGCGCAGGCGGGCTGCCGCCACGCTTCCGTACCAGGTGATCATCGAACTTTCGGGATACATCCTGTGCAGCTGCTCCCACAGCGCCGACGCTCTTTTATACTCGCCGCTGTTGTAGCAGGTCAGCGCGTAGTAGTGCTGTATCTTTATCTCATACGGATGTTGCGCGGCGACGATCTCCATCGCGCGGCGGGCCCGTTCGTGCTCGCCCATCTCGCAGAGCACCGCGCCGACCCGGTAGCTGAGAAACGCGTCCCTGCCGACCTCTTTCTCGGCCTTCCCGATGGCCTCCCGCGCCATCATGGGATCCGACCGGAACGTAAAGAGCGCCAGATTGCACAGCGAGTACACATGGCGCGGCTGCCGGTCCAGCAGGTCGCGCACCAGCATGATCGCTTTGCTGGTCTGCCCGTCGTAGAAATAAGCCAGCGCCAGGTTGTTTTGGCTGATCAGCCCCTCGTCCCCCGGAAGCGTTACCTCCTCCAGCGTATCGATCGCTTTGCGGAACTCCCCCGCCAGCAGCAGCCGGCTCCCCTCCTGTGCGCGTTCGCGCATGCAATCCAGTTCATAGGCCGGTCCGACCGGACGCAGCCGCTTTTGCTGGCTTTCCTCGATATGATCGAGTATGACGATCGCGTCCTCGATATAGTCGCCCTCGGGATCGTGGTTGAGATACTGCTCCAGGCTTTCGGTGGCGTTACGCATATCGCCCTGCCCCCAGAAATTGCAGCCGATACCATAGTAGCATTCGCCGGGCGCTTCCTCCCGCTGCATCATCAGAAGGAGTATCTCGTTGGATTCGTCGTAGCGGCGCATTTCTGACAGGAGGCTGGCAAGCTCGAGGTTGTAGTTCATGTTATCGGGATTGAGCTCCACAGCCTGCCACAGATGGTGAAGCGCATGTGGCACGTTATCCTCGTCCAGATAGCGCATAGCCCAGCGATAATGAAACTCCCCGGTCTGATGGAAGGGCAGTACTTCTTTGTTCTTTATCGGCTTACTGGCCACCTTCTTTGTCATCCTCCGTCCCGCTCAGGGACACAAGCCTGGCCAAACGGTCAGGTTCAATCGTATACTGTGCGCCGCAGAAATGGCAGTTAACCCGGGCGGGCTCCCCGCGCGATCGCATCTCCGAAAGCGCCTGCTGCCCCAGCGCCACGAGGGCGCGCTCCGCGCGCTCCGGGCTGCAGTCACAGCGAAACTCCGGTTTTATCCGCTCATGCACCTGCCAAGGGATATCGCGGAACAGACCCCCGGTCAGCCGCTCCCCGTCCTCACATTCGGCCAGCAGGCGGCTTATATCGCTCATCTCGGACGCGCGCGACTCCAGCGTATCCAGCAGCGCGTCGGAGCATCCGGGCAGCGGCTGTATGAACAGCCCGCCCGCAGCGAGCACGATGGGTCCGGGACCCGCCAGCACGCCCATCGACACGAGCGACGGCTGCTGCTCGGAGCTTGCGAAATACCATGCAAGATCCTCGGCGATCTCCCCGCTGCGAAGCGCGCACTGCCCGATATACGGTTCCCCGGTTCCGGTCTCCCGCACCACCGTAAGCATACCGTCCCGGCCTACCAGGCCGCCTACATCGAGCTTCCCGTCGGGACGGGGCGGAAGATCCTCCCGCGGATGCCCGGCATATCCCTTTACGCTCCCGCGCCCGTCGGCAACAGCCACCAGCGTCCCCACCGGCCCGCCTCCCTTTACCGACACGGTGACAGTCTGCTTCTCGTCGCCCAGCATAAGACCCATCACGACCGCGCCGGTCAGGAGCCGCCCCAGCGCCGCGGCGGCCGTGGGAGACAGATCGTGTGTGCGCCGCGCTTCCTCCACCATGCGGCCGGTCGATGCCAGGAAGAAGCGCGCGTCTGCTTCGCCAAGCGTTCCCCTCAGTATTATATCGTCCATGAATGCCCTTTTCTCAAAGCCAGCTTTCGTTGTGACTATTATACCGTCTTGCCTATTCATATGGCAAGAAAGATTCACAGGTTCCGCAGGCTGTTTTTCGCGCAGCGAACTGGATCCGCTGCGACGGCCGCTCCGGGGGCATTTGGGTGAATGCTTCCAGGACCGATACGGTGCGAAATCCCGCCCGCTCCAGCGCGTCGGTCAGCTCCCGCGTCTCGTGCACCCGCTGCCGGTGCGTCTCGGCCGCCCGCTCATACAGGCCGTCCTCCCGTTCGATGAAAAACGTGAGATCCATCGTAAGCACGCGGGTGCGCGGATCGTATCGGTTCTGCCAGAGGCAGGCCGCGCTGTCAGTCTCCTGCCCATAGAACTGCCGGTCCATGGCAAGCAGCTTGTCCCGGCTGCTGATGTCGAACAGAAACAGCCCGCCCGGGCGGAGCGCCTTCGCCACCGCGAAAAAGCACCGATCCACATCGGGGATGGACGTAAGGTAGTTCACCCCGTCGCAGGCGCATACCACACAGTCGGCGGGCCGGTGAATGCGAAAGTCGCGCATATCCATCATCCCCCAGTTCACCGAAAGCCCTTCCCGGGACGCCTTGTGGGACGCCTGGGTCAGCATTTCCTCCGAGCGGTCAATGCCGGTGACCCGGAAACCCCTGCGCGCCAGACGCAGCGCGATCAGGCCCGTGCCGCAGGCCAGATCCACGACCGCCGCGCCGGGCGGCACGCCGTTCTCGCGCATAAGCGAACACAAATAATCGGCCCACCGATCGTAATCAAGGTGGGCCATCCATTCGTCATAGATCCGCGCCAGCGCGGAGTAAGGCTGCATGTCACGCCTCCCCGTTCTTCCCCTTTTCGCGCCGCCTGCTGGACAGCATGCCACCGATGCGGCCGGTTTCCTGCGCGGTGAGTCCACCCCATCCCTCGCGGTCCACCTTCTCGGCCAGGCCCAGATCGGTCGCGATCTCGTACTTGAGCAGGTCTTCCAGCGTGGGCTGTTTATCCTTCTTTTTCTTATTCTTCGCCATATCCATCACCTCTTCCACAGTATGGAAAAGATAACGGATTTTCATACGCCCTGCGCGTAATTTCGCAAGCCGAAAGCGACAGGACGCTTCATATCTATATCCGCTCCTCGGGATCCAGCGCCTCCACGGTCTCCGCACCGCGCCGCCCGTCAGACCCGTTCTGCTCGCCTGGCTGCTGGAAAAAGCGGTCGAACGTCGCGTTCGTGTAGGCAGCCGCGATGTAGCCTCCGAAGGCCGCGCCGAATACCAGGTAGTATCCCAGGAGTATGAGGGTGCCGTACTGCCACAATAACGACAGCAAACCCAGCAGTATGAGGGGCAGCAGTATGAGCAGATTGAAAAGCACCGTGAAATGCAGCCGCGCGATGGCCAGCAGTATGCTGTTGCGGATAATATCGCGTATGCGCAGCTTGTAGGTTACGAGCATCGGCATCATGTACAGCATCGACAGCGCGTAGAATACCGCGATCACGGTCATCAGCATCCGCATCGCCATCATGAAAAGCTGGGGCGAAGCGGCAAGCGCCTGCCCGTAGAGCCAGTAACTCCACACAAAAAGTACGAGCAGCAGTCCGTTGACCGTCATCAGGCCCATCGACTGCTTCCAGTTGACCTTCAGGTAGTCCTTAAAGTCCGCCAACAGCCAGACATGCTCGTCGCGCGCCCATTTGCGGCAAATGCCCGCCATCGCAGCCAGCCCGGGCGCCAGTATGATAAGGCACGGAACAAGCCCGATGATATAGTAGAAAAGCAGCGACGTGATCTTGCCAGCCGTCTCGGATGTGACTGCCTCCCCCGCTTCGGTCAGAATTGCGGTGATGCCCTGCAGGTTAATTCCCGTCCACAGCATGGCCGGAAGCGCGAACAGCACCACAATGAGGTTCAGCTTGATCATGTTCCACCACTGAACCCCCATCACCTCGAAGAATAGCTGGAATTTATTCTGCGCCATATCCTCGGGCGTCAGATCGGGCTTGTCACCCTTTCCGTAATACATCCGGTTGAAAAATCCGCGGAACATCGGGCATCGCTCCTTTGTATAAGGCTGGCAGCTTCTTTCCTATTATATCCGTTTTCGCTCCCGATGTCCAAGAAAATCGCCAAAATATCGCTATCCGGAGTTAAGCTGACAGGAATCGCCCCTGAAGAGTAAAATGTATGCGCAATTCCGCTGCCCGCCGCGCGCCATCATGGCAAATCGGCGGCAGGCGGTTTCATTTTCTGCGGGGCGCGCCGCTCATTCGCCAAATTTGAGGTCGCACCGGTCAGGGATGCGCAGCGCACGAAAATACGCGTTCTCCATCGGTATCCACAGCCCGACGAATTTCTTAAGCATTTCAGCTCCGTTCCGGTCAAGAATGCGGCGTTTCTGGGTCTCAGGGTCGGCGCACAGAAAGACTTTCAGATCGTACGGATCCCCGAAGTGCGGGTGCAGGCTGTACGCCCCCTCGACCACCGTCATTTTTTTGGGGTTTACTCGTATTTCGCCCGAAAAGTCCATTTTCCCGCAATCGAACACGCGGTAGGCAAACTCCCGCTCCCCGCGCAGTCCGGCGACGACCTCGTCATGGAAGCGCTCGTAGTCCACATTGCCGCCCGCCTCGGCGAAACGCCGGGCGGTGCGCTTATGCCGGGGAAGAAAAAAGTGATCCATTCGGACGATATTGCAGTCGTAGACCGTCGATACGAGGTCGGCAAGGCTGCTTTTTCCCGCCGCTGCGTTTCCGTCTATCGCGATGATCGGATTTTGTTTTTCCCGCAGGAGGAAGTCTGCTCTGAAAAAAAGCGGCAGGTAATCGCAGTACGCCTTCCTTACCACCCGGTATGCGGGCGCGTAGAAACGGCGGTACACCCCGCTGTGACTGACGGCGGGATAGCCGTCTCTCCTGTACTGCGCCAGCGCGCGCGCAAGCTCGCCGCGCTCAAAGGGCAGTATCCTGCCGGCGCAAAGCTCCGAAAGCAGGGCGAGCTTGCTTTCAAAGCCCGGAACCGTACCGCTGTGCGTATTGGCCGTGTGTACAAAAAAGCGGTTCAGCGTGGGGGGGCTGAGCCCGTTCGCCTTTGCCGCCGAAAGGTGCAGCCGACACAGGCCGTTCCCAATCTCGTCGCACGCATCCCCGCGCGATGGCGCGACGCTATCCCATTCATCAATAAGCCGCGCCAGGCTGTCGGCTTCGTTTTCCAGCAGATGGCCGCAGCCGAACTCATTTTGGTAGACGAGCTTGATGAGATCGACAGGCTGAAGCCCGGGATACTTCCGGCAGTGCCCTATGAGGATTTCTTTAAGCTCCATCTTCTTCCGAACGCATCAGATTGGCCCGCCGCAGCGCGATGACGATGACCGGTATTATGACGATCTGTACGATGATGCCCGGAATCGCGTTGACAAACGCGCCGCTCAGGAACATCGGAAGGGTGAACGCGTTCCCCTCTACCCCATAGATGACCATGGACGCGAGTCCCCAGACGATTCTGCCACCGAGCATGGCGAGAATGAGCGCCAGATACACATGGAGCGGCTTCTGCGGGAGCAGTTTGTAAAAGAGGCCCGCCAGGCACCCGTATGCCGCAAGCTCGAACGCCATAGCCAGCGCAGTGGAAAACGGCGGCATGCCCGCGATGAAGGAGCGCAAAAGCGGCGTGATAAACCCGACGACGAGCCCGTACGGCGCGCCGCACAGAAAACCGCACAGCAGCGCGGGGATATGCATGGGCAGCAGCATTCTCCCCAGCGCAGGCAACTGCATCGTGAAGAAGGGCAGGACGTAGCCCAGCGCTATGAAAAGTCCGGATAATGCCAACTTGCGTGTTTTCAGCCGCAGCTTCATACGAACCTCCTCGCGGAACGATATCGTTACGTCAGAGCAAAAACCTGTTGCTTCTTTCGCCTTATCCCAACAAGATGACGAAGCTATTAACGCAAACGGGCAGCTTTATCGCATATGCTGCATAATTATTAACTGCCTAATGTCGAATGGCATTCATTTTACGGTGCAAACCCTTTTTTGTCAACTTTATTGAGGCCGCCTTTTATATCCGTCTGCTTAGGGCCGGATCGGTGCGTATCTCGCCGACCGGTAAGTACAACCGCCGCGATCAGTCCCTGGGTTTTAATTGACAGTTTTTTTTACCAATGATAATATAGTCATCAGCCCGGCGGCATACAATGAATAGGACGCATGAATACTGGATAAACGGGCGAGTCCATATTCCTGTACCAGAAAGGAATGGGAAACATGAGTCTTTTCACCGGATCCGGAACCGCACTCATTACCCCTTTTGACGAAAAAGGAATCTACTGGGAAGCTTTCGCGGAACAAATCGAGTTTCAGATTAAAAACGGCACGAAAGCGCTCATCGTATGCGGCACGACCGGCGAGCCCAGCACGATGACCGATGAGGAGAAAAGCGAGGCGATCGCCTTTACCGTGCGGCAGGCCGCGGGGCGCGTGCCGGTCATCGCGGGCGCGGGCAGCAACGACACCGCCCATGTCGTCGCGCTCTGCCGCCAGGCCGAGGAGATTGGCGCCGACGGCCTGCTCATCGTCACCCCCTACTACAACAAGACCACGCAGCGCGGACTCATCGCGCACTATACCCATATCGCGGACTCGACGAAACTGCCCATCATCGTATACAATGTCCCCTCGCGCACCGGCCTTAATATGAAGCCCGAAACCCTGGCCGCGCTCAGCCGCCATCCCCGGATCGTGGCGATGAAGGAGGCCAGCGGCGACATGGTGCAGGTCATGGAGATGGCGCGGCTGTGCGCACGAAGGATCGATCTGTACTCGGGGGCCGACGAGATGACGTTCGCGGTCATGGCAGCCGGCGGCAAGGGCGTCATATCGGTGGTATCCAACATCGTACCCGCCGAAATGGCGGCGCTCGTGGAATCCTGGCTCTCGGGCGATATCGCCGCCTCCCGCGCAATGCAGTTCCGCATGAACCCGCTCATCGACGCGCTCTTCTGCGAAACCAACCCGATCCCCGTAAAGACCGCGATGAACATGCTGGGCATGAAGGCCGGGCTGCTCCGGCTTCCGCTGGTCGAGATGGCACCCGAAAACATCACAAGGCTCAGGAAAGCACTCGAGGACTTTGGCCTGAGCGCGTAAGGAGTTCGTACACCGATGATAAAACTGCTCATACACGGCTGCCACGGCAAGATGGGGCGCACGCTGAGCCAGATGGCTCTGTCGGGCGATGCCTTTGCTGTCGCGGCGGGAGTGGATAAGTTTCCTGACAGGTACAGGACGCCGTTTCCGGTATACGGGCACATAGGCGACTGCGACGACCAGGCCGACGTCGTGATCGACTTCTCGCGGCCGGAAGCGCTGCCGCCGCTCGTGGACTGGTGCCGGAGGATGAAAAAACCGCTGATCGTGGCGACGACCGGGCTGACGCAGTCCGACTACGCGCTGCTGCAGGAGACTTCCGAGACGATCCCGGTATTTCAGGCCGCCAACATGTCTCTGGGTGTTAACCTCATCATCGATCTGGTCGCGCAGGCTGCCTGCGTGCTGGGCGATCACTTCGATATCGAGATACTGGAAATGCACCACAACCAGAAGATCGACGCGCCCAGCGGCACCGCGCTGGCGCTGGCCGATTCGATAAACAGCGCGCTTTCGGGCGGCAAGCGCTACGTGTACGGGCGCTGTTCGCGCACCCAGCGGCGCGACAGCGCGGAGATCGGCATACACGCGATACGGGGCGGCACGCTGGTGGGCGAACACCAGGTGCATTTCATAGGCACCGACGAGGTCGTGGAGATCGCGCACAGGGCCCAGTCGAAGCAGATCTTCGCGCAGGGCGCGCTGCAGGCCGCCGCGTTCATCGCGGGCAAGTCGGCCGGTTTCTACACGATGAAGGATCTCCTCCTCGAGCACAGCGCCGTAACCCATCTGTATATCGACGAAGAACAGGCGCTCGTAACGCTGCACGGCCTGCCCGCGGGCGACGCTGCCGCGAACCTGTTTGCAGCGCTGGCCCGCGAAAAGATCAATATCGATATGATCAGCCAGACCGCTCCCGACGGGGGGCGCGTCGTGCTGTCCTTTACGCTCCCGCTCCGGGACGCCGACCGGTCCGAGCAGGTCATCAGGCAGGCGGGGATTCCGTCAAGCCGTATCGACATCCGCCGGGATATAGTAAAGCTGACGGTCGAGGGGCCGGGCATGGCCCGGCAGACGGGCGTGGCTTCCCGCTTTGCCTCCGCGCTCGCGCGCTGCGGTATTGGCATCGAGGCTATCACCACCTCCGAGACCAAGATCAGCGGGTGCGTAGACGCGAGCTGCCGCGACTCTGCCGCGAACGCGCTCACCGAGGCGTTCGGTCTATAGGCGCGCTTCACGCATGACTAGACTACGAGCGGCTCCAGGCCCAGGAGCCGCCTTTTATTCGTACCGCAGCGCGTCGATCGGACGCAGCCGGGCCGCCTTGTTCGCCGGATAGCTTCCAAATACGATGCCCACGACCGCCGAGAACCCGAGCGCGAGCGCGGCCGTAGAAACCGTTAAGCGTGCGGTCAGGTCAAACGCCGTGCTTATGAGCGAAAGGCCCAGCGCGCCCAGAGCAAGCCCGATGAGACCGCCTGTGAGCGAGAGCACGACAGCCTCTATGAGAAACTGCGTGAGTATATCGGCCCGCTGCGCGCCGATTGCTTTTCGGATGCCGATCTCGCGCGTCCGCTCGGTAACCGACACGAGCATGATATTCATAATGCCGATGCCGCCCACAAGCAGCGATATGCCGGCGATGCTCCCCAGCAGTATCGTCATCGTGCGCATGACCTCGTCCAGCAGGCTGAGCACAGCCGCCTGGCTGAGTATCGTGAAATAGTCCTCATCTCCCAGCTCCCGCAGGAAATAGCGATCCACCGCCACCTGCGCTTCCTCGACCGAGTCGGCGGTCTCGGCTGATATGTAGATCATAGGAATCTCCTTGCTCTGCATCAGCCGCTGCGCGGTGGTGATGGGTATGATGACAACATTGTCGCTGGAGCCGATCATGCTGTTCTTGGTTTCGGTGAGCAGGCCCACCACCGTGAACGCCCGCCCCTCGATATAGAGCGTGTTTCCGATGCAGTCGCCGGTTCCAAAAAGCGTCTCGGCCGTTTCGCTTCCGATGACCGCGTTCGCGGATCGCGCAGTGACATCGATATCGCACAGAAAACGTCCCGCCGAAAGGCTCAGATTGCGGATCCGCCCGTACTTGGCCGTCACCCCTTCGACCGAGGCGGTCGTGGTATTGGCGCCGGCCTTAAGCGATGCGCTGCGGCTTACGACGGGAGCGACCCCGGCGATACTGTCCCGGCTCTCCAGCGCCTCGAGATCCTCGACCGTATAATAGGTTTCCTTTGGGCTCATCACGTTTACGATCAGCAGATTGGAGCCGAGACTTTGTATCTGCTCGGTCACCTCGCTGGTAGCGCCCTGTACGGTCGATATGAGCATCGTGACCGCTAGTACGCCGATAATGATCCCCAGCATCGTAAGGAACGAGCGCATCCTGTTGCTCTTGAGCGACATGAAGGCCATCTTTAGGGCCTGTGAGAACTTCATACGCGCTCCCCCTCCCCGCTGTCGGACTCGATCACGCCGTCCACGATGTGCAGCCTTCTTCCGGCGCGAGCGGCGATATCGCGGTCGTGGGTGATAAGTAAGAGGCCGTTGCCCTCGAGGTACAGCGATTCCAGCAGCGCCATGATCTCGGTCCCCGACTGGGAGTCTAGATTGCCCGTAGGCTCGTCCGCGAGTATGAGAGAGGGCCGCGTGACGAGCGCCCGAGCCGTCGCCACGCGCTGCTGCTGCCCGCCCGAGAGCTGGTTGGGCCGGTGATCCATCCTGTCTCCCAGTCCCACCCGCTCGAGCGCCTCGGTGACCCGCCCCTTCCGGTCCCCTGCGGGCAGTCCCTGATAGATGAGCGGAAGCTCCACGTTCTCGTATGCCGTGAGCTTCATGAGAAGATTAAACTGCTGGAATATGAATCCTATCTTGCGGCTTCGGACAACCCCCAGATCGCGCTCGGAATAGTCGCTGATGTCCTGCCCGTCCAGCCGGTACACGCCCTCATCCGCTGTGTCCAGACATCCAATGATGTTCATGAGAGTCGATTTTCCGCTGCCAGAGGGCCCCACTATGGCGACGAATTCGTGATCCCCTACCGTGAGGGAAACCCCGTTGAGCGCGTGGACGGGGTTATCCCCCATCCAATACGTTTTACGTATGCCGAGCATCTCAATCATCGGGCGTCCGCTCCCCTTCCCCGCGGGAAAACGCCGGATTGCGCCGCATGTTGAACATTTCGGTCATCCAGTCTACCGACTTTTTCGGAACAGCGACGGTATCGCCCTCAGTAAGCCCTTCCAGTATCTCGATGTTGATACCGTCGGTAATGCCTGTCACGACCCTGTGATTGGCGGTAGTCAGCGTCCCCGCGTCGTCCCCCAGTATGACACGGGATTCGTTGTCGATGATCTGTATCGCCTCGACCGGGATCATCAGTGTATCTTCGCGCACCGCCGCCAGTATATCGGCGTTCGCGCTCATGCCGATCAGCACATCCTGTGCGCCCTTAAGCTCCAGCGTAACGCTGAAGCGCGTGACCTTGTTAACCGATACGCCGATTGGATCGATCCGGGTGACGGCGGCCATGAACTCCCTGCCGGGCAGCGCGTCCAGCGTGACGGACGCCGTCTGTCCGACCGAGATTTTCGATATGTCCAGCTCATCCACGTCCACCGTGAGCATCAGCTTGCTGCGGCTCTGTACGGTAAAAAGCGGCGCGCCGGGCTGGAGCGTCTTGCCGGGCGTCAGCGAAAGGGCGGTAACGATGCCGCCGATGGGCGCGGTGACGACGCATTCCTCG
>JBMNNN010000209.1:0-3149 GCA_050942555.1 Christensenellales bacterium | reverse complement strand
GCGGACCTTCGGGCGCAGAGCGCCCGGGCGCTGGTCGAGCTGGATTTCCCGGGATACGGGATCGGCGGCCTGAGCGTGGGCGAGTCCAAGCCGCTCATGTACGAAATGCTCGAAGCGCTGATGCCCGAGATGCCGACGCACAAGCCCCGGTACCTGATGGGCGTGGGAAGTCCCGACTGCCTCGTGGAAGGCGCGCTGCGGGGCGTTGATATGTTCGACTGCGTGCTGCCCACGCGGACAGCCCGGACCGGCACGCTGATGACCTCGCGGGGAAAGCTCGTCATCCGCAACGCGCAGTATGCGCGGGACTTCGGCCCGCCCGACCCGGAATGCGGCTGCTACACGTGCCGCAATTATTCGCGCGCGTATCTGCGGCACCTTTTCAATACCGGCGAAATACTGGCCGCGCGGCTCGCGACCGGCCATAACCTCTATTTTCTCACGCATCTTATGGAGGCGGTGCGCGAAGCGATCCGGGAGGACCGTCTTCCCGCGTTCCGCGATGCGTTCTTCGAAAAATATGGCTATACCGGAGAAAATGCGTAAACTCATCATTGCTTTTACGCCTGTATTCCGGTATAGTAAAGGAAAAACTGACGAAGAAAGGTGAATTCAATGAGTGCGGAACTTCAGGCCGTATTGGTCCAGATGGTACTGCCCATCGTCGCTTTGCTGGCTGTATTCTATTTCCTGCTGCTCAGGCCCCAGCAGAAGCAGCAGAAAAAGATTCGCGAGATGCTGGCTGGCCTTAAGGTGGGCGACCGTGTCAAGACGATTGGCGGCATCTACGGACGCATCGTGAAGATTAAGGACGAGGACTATATCACGATCGAGGTGGGGCCCGACAAGGTCAACCTGGTCTTCGACCGCAAGGCCATCGGCTCGGTGGAGAATGTCGACGTCGAAAACGAAATGTAGTGAAAAATGAAGGTTCCCGCGCGGGACCTTCATTTTTTATGCCCTGTGTACATAGTTTCTTATAGAGAACTATGGAAGGGGCGAATACAATGGGCAAACAGGCTGTACGTCCGGTAACGCTGTCGGGCCGCGGCAGGTCGGTGCTGGACATCGCGATCGGCGCGGTGGCGGCCATCGTGTTCACGCTGGCAGGAACGCTGCTTTTTGCCGTTATCCTGCGGATCTTCCGGTGCTCCGATTCGGTGATTCCCGTATTTTCGCTGTGCCTCAAAGCGCTCGCTGCGCTGGCGGGCGGCATCATGGCGGCGCGGGGCCATCAGCGGAAAGGGTGGATGCGGGGCCTCGCGTGCGGCCTCCTTTACATACTGTTGGCGCGGCTCCTGTTTATGGTGACCGGGGAAGATTTCGTGGGCGGCTGGGCGCTGGCGCTGGACCTGCTGCTGGGCGCGGTCGCGGGTACGCTGGGCGGCGTGCTGGGAGTGTCCCGGAAATAGCGCTGCGGAAAGGAAACCGATATGATCGGCAAGATGCTGTCGGTCACGGCATCGGCGGCGCTGCTTTTGGCAGCGCTGCTTTGCGCATGCGGCCCTGCGGCCCGGGCGCCCGGGCCGACCGGAACGGCTACAGCGGCGCCCGTCCTCCCGTCCGGGGTGACGTTCATCCCCCGCCCGACCGCGACGGCCGGGCTGGAGGTCTACGCGGAGGACCCGACGGGCATGACGGTGGAGACGCGCTTTCCGCCGCCCGCAGGCTTTGAGCGGGTGCCGGTCGCGGAGGGGAGCTACGCGGCATGGCTGCGCGGCCTGCCCCTCACGGCGGCGGGAGAGCCCGCGCTGCTCTACGACGGCTCGCCAAAACCGGGCGCCGTCTACGCGGCGGTCGTGGACATCGATGTGGGCGGCCGAGACCTGCAGCAGTGCGCCGATACCGTGATGCGCTACCGCGCCGAGTACCTGTGGCATGCCGGTCGCGCCGACGAGATCGCCTTTCACTTCACGTCGGGATTTCTGTGCGAGTGGTCGCGCTACCGGCAGGGGTGGCGCGTCCGTGTCGACGGAAACGACGTCCGATGGGAGCGCACCGGCCGGGCCGACGACAGCCGCGACGCGTTCCGCAGGTATCTCGACCTCGTGTTTAACTATGCGGGTACCCGGTCGCTCGAAGCCTACGAGACCGAGCCCGTGGCGCCCGTCGATATGCGCAAAGGCGACCTCATACTCCGCGGCGGAAGCCCCGGCCACGTGGTGCAGGTCGTCGACATGGCCGCGGCCGCAGACGGTAGGAAGTGCTTCCTGCTGGTTCAGGGCTACATGCCCGCGCAGGAAGGGCACATACTCAAAAGCTTCGAGGCCGATTGGATGGGGCCCTGGTATACGCTGCCCGCCGATGCAGCCGGGGAACTCCGCACGCCCGAATACACATTTGACTGGGATGATCTGCGCAGATTTAAAGCAGCCGGAGAGTAGCCCGTCACCGCTCCTTTCGGTTCCCCCGCTCGTTAGTGTAAAATAGTTCTGGGTAAATAAGCCGTCATGACTAAATGTCCCGAAGGGAGCCTTCCGCCCCCGCGGGGGCGAGAGGTTTAGCAGGATAAAGTATACGAATATAAAGACATCGTTTAAAGAGAGTTATAACTCATTTATTGGTTTTTCATCTTAAATATTTGATATGGAATTTCTATGTCGGATTTTATAAAACTACGCGCACCAACTTCTTAACTTTTTCTCTTGCGTTTAAATAAACCCATAATAATCCCTACAGCACCTCCCAACATCATAAAAAGAGTAAGGGCTAATGTTGGATAATAATTATCATAAGGTCTAAATTCAGTAGAGGTAACTAGGTCAACATACCATAGAAATTTTTCTTTGTTTGCGATAACCAGCACTGTAAAGATAACCCCTAATATTATGTTTGCTACAAAAATCCATCTTCTATTATTCAGCATATTTATGTATTTATCAAATGCTAATTTAGCTTTGAATGAAACACCCCATAAAAATGGTCCAATAGTTAGTAGTATAGCAACTGCGTACCAGTTGTTAATCCACCTTGTTCCCATAACTATCAATCCCCCGATAGTCTATTCTGCATTTTGCTGTGACGTATATTACTACAAATGCGAGTTGCCTGTATTATACCAATATCCAAAATTTATTGCAACAACTACCTTGGATTCTTAAGTAAAAAGTAAAACGAAATTTAAAATTTGATTAGCACATCAAAAACGA
>JBMNNN010000023.1:0-17993 GCA_050942555.1 Christensenellales bacterium | reverse complement strand
ATGCCGATACACTCAAGGAGCGGCTCCGGCAGGCGGCTGCGGAGCTTTATGAAGGCCGGGAGAAGACGCTGGCCGACGCGGGCATCGATATGCGCGAGGTCGAGCGGGTCGTACTGCTGCGGGTGGTGGACCGCAAATGGATGGACCACATCGACGCGATGGATCAGCTCCGGCAGGGCATCGGCCTCAGGGCGTACGGTCAGCGGGATCCGGTCATCGAGTATAAGTTCGAGGGATTCGACATGTTCGAGGCGATGACCCACGCGATTCAGGAGGAAGCCGTGACGATGCTCTACCATCTGAACATCGAAAAGGTGCCGCAGCGGCAGCAGGTCGCCCGGCCTGTCGCAGCGGGCCGCGCGGATTCCGAATCCAGACCGCGCACGCCCGTCCGAGTCGATAAAAAAGCAGGCCGCAACGATCCGTGTCCCTGCGGGAGCGGGAAAAAATACAAAAATTGCTGCGGTAAACAGTAAACCGTATGAGAATGAGGAATCACGATGTACCAGTTGGAACAGGCGAGCCAGCGTCTTCATGAAATCGACCGGCTGATCGCCGAGGCCGGCGACGGACTCAACCTGCCTGCTATGAAGAGCGAGCTGGAGGAGCTGCACGCGGAGATGGCGGCCCCGGATTTCTGGAGCTCCCTGGAGAGGGCGCAGCGGGTCAATAAGAGGGTGAAGCTGCTGGAGTACCGCATCGCGCATTACGAGAAGGTCGCAGATCGTGCGCGTAATGCCCGGGAAATGATCGAGCTATTGGAGGAAGTGGACGACGGCGATCTGATGGAGGAGCTGGAGAAGGAAATAGACGCGCTCTATGCCGAGGCGGAGGAGATGGCGCTTGCGACGCTGCTGACCGGGCCCTACGATGCGAACAACGCGATACTATCACTGCACGCCGGAGCCGGGGGCACCGAAGCGCAGGACTGGACGCAGATGCTCTACCGGATGTACAGCCGCTGGTGCGAGCGCCGCGGCTACACGCTCAGGGTGCTCGACTATCTCGAGGGCGACGAAGCCGGTATCAAGAGCGTTACGTTTATGGTCGAGGGCGGGTACGCCTACGGCTATCTCAGGGCCGAGAAGGGCGTGCACCGCTTGGTGCGCATATCGCCGTTCGACGCCTCGGCGCGGCGGCATACGTCGTTCGCGTCGCTCGATGTCATGCCCGAAATAGAGGACGACGAGGATATCAAAATAGACCCGGACGAACTGCGGATCGATACGTACCGCAGCAGTGGCGCGGGCGGACAGCACGTCAATAAGACCGACTCGGCGGTGCGCATCACGCATCTTCCCACCGGCATCGTCGTGGCCTGCCAGAACGAGCGCTCCCAGATACAGAATCGCGAGACCGCGATGAAAATGCTCAAAGCCAAGCTGGCCGAGCTCCGCGAGGAGGAGCGCATGGCCCGTCTGGCCGATATCAAGGGCGAGATCAAGAAAATCGAATGGGGCAGCCAGATACGCTCCTATGTCTTTCAGCCCTATACGATGGTCAAGGATCACCGCACCGGCGCGGAGACCGGCAACGTCGACGCGGTCATGGACGGCGAGATCGACGATTTTATCAGCGAATACCTGAAAAAAGCGCCACGGGAGGGCGGCGATGGCCTGGATTGATATCACGCTGCCCGTAACGGCGGGTATGGCAGTCTGGCCGGGCGATCCCCCCTGCGAAATCTTGCCGCTGTCGCGCATGCGGGACGGCGCGGGCAGCAATGTGTCCCGCATCGCGATGAGCAGCCACTGCGGAACCCATCTGGACGCGCCCCGGCATTTTTTCGACGCGGGGGAAACGGTGGACCAGTTGTCGCCGGACCTGCTGATAGGCCCGGCCTATGTGATTGATCTATCGGGTCTTAGCCGCAACATACGCGCCGGCGACCTGTCGCGGCTGCCCGGCGGCGTCAAGCGCCTGCTCATCCGCACCGCCAATTCGCTCTCTGACGTCCCTGACCGGTTCGATCCCGGATACATCGGGCTGACCCGGGACGCCGCCGCGCTGCTTTGCGATCGGGGCGTGATGCTGGTCGGGCTGGACGCGTGGTCGGTGGCGGCGATGGGCCCCGATCTTGCCGCGGTGCACCGTCTGCTGCTGGGAAGGCCCGGGTCGGCGGCGCTCGAATCGATCGGGCTGCGGGATGTGCGGGAAGGCTGGTACGAGCTCGTCTGCCTTCCTCTCAGGCTCGACGGGCTGGACGGGGCTCCGGCCCGCGCGCTCATACAGGAGGTTGCCGTATGAAAAATGCGCTTAACTGGACGCTCGCCATCGTATTCGGGCTGACGCTCATCCCGGCGCTCATACTCAGCGCAGCCGACGGCGTCATGTTCAGCGCCCAGCTGTATCGCAGGGCCTACGAAAAGTACGACCGCCCGGCCGCGATCGGCATCGATCCCGACGATCTGATGGACGTAACCCAGCGGCTTCTGGGCTATATGAAGGGGCGCGAGCCCGACCTGATCATCGAAAAGGAGATCGGCGGCGTAGCGCAGGAGGTGTTCGGCGAACGGGAGCGGCTGCACATGGTCGACGTACGGCGCCTGGTTCTGGGCGCGATGCGGATACGACTCCTGTGCGCTGCGGCCGCCGTGCTGTGTCTTGCGGCGCTTGCCGTGCGGCTGCGTGGCGGAGCGATTGCGCACCTCACGCGGGGATTTCTCTGGTCGCTGGCGGTTTGGGGCGCGCTGCTCGCGGCGCTTGGCATCTATATCCTCGTGGATTTTTCGGGCGCATTCTGGAATTTTCATCTTCTTTTTTTTGACAACGATCTGTGGCTGCTGGATCCCGAGACCGACGTCATGATCAATATGTTCCCCGAGGCCTTTTTCAACGACATGGCCCTCGCGATCGTGTGGCGGGCGGCACTGTTCATCGCGATACCGGCGATCGGAGCGGCGCTTCTCGTGCGCCGGGAGAAGACGCATGACCGGCTCTCATGAATCCGGTTACCGCACCGCGGCAAGCGCCGCGCTCGCGCACATCATGCGGCAGCGGACCGCCGACATACTGGCCATCGAAAGCTCCTGCGACGAGACGTCCGCCGCGGTCGTGCGCGACGGACGCCAGATGCTGTCCCTCAAGATCGCATCGCAGATCGACATCCATGTCCGGTATGGCGGCGTCGTGCCTGAAATCGCGTCACGTATGCACATGGAGGCCATCGACGCGCTGGTGGACACCGCGGTGGGCGAGGCCGGGACGACGCTGCGCGATGTGTCGGCCATCGCGGTCACGACCGGTCCGGGGCTGGTGGGCGCGCTGCTGGTCGGCGTGTCCCACGCCAAGGCCATGGCCTGGGCGCTGCGCAAGCCGCTCGTCGGAGTCCACCATATCGAGGGGCATATCGCTTCCAACTATATCGCGCACCCGGACCTTGCGCCTCCCTTCCTGTGCCTCATCGTATCGGGAGGCCATACGCTGCTGGCCGACGTGTCCGGCTACGGCCGGTACAGGGTGCTGGGCTCCACGCGGGACGACGCGGCGGGAGAGGCATTCGACAAGGGCGCGCGCATACTGGGGCTGCCCTATCCCGGGGGCGTGCAGATAGACCGGCTCGCGCAGCAGGGCGATTCTGCGGCGTTTGACTTTCCCCGGGCGAAGCTGAGGGAGGATACGTTTGATTTTAGCTTCAGCGGCCTTAAGACGGCGCTCATGCAGTTCGTGCGCAAGCAGCCCGAAGGGTTCGTGCAGCAGCACATTCACGACCTGGCTGCCTCCTACCAGCAGGCGATCGTCGACGCGCTCGTGGACAGGACCGCAGCGGCGTGCCGGGCGGGCGGGCGCAGCACCGTGGTGCTGGCGGGCGGCGTGGCCGCCAACAGCAGGCTGCGCGAGTGCCTGGCGAATGCTCTTCCCGAGGGCACGGCGCTGCGCTATCCGCCAGTATCGCTGTGCGCCGACAACGCGGCGATGATCGCGTCGGCCGCGTGGTACCGCCTGATGGAGGGGGAGACCGCCGGGCTTGACTGCAACGCGTCGCCGGGGCTTCCGTTTGCCGATATGTAGGACGGAAATGATGGGAGCAAGCTAAGCGTATACGCAAAAAGTATATCCCTCATTTTAATGTCCTTAACTTATTCAAGTTTTGAAGTTTAGGACGCTCCGCTGAGGTTACTTTCTGCCTTGATGCAGAAAGCAACCAAAGAAATCAAGATGTTTCAAGTCGGCTCCGGCACTAAAATCAACGAGCTTATAATGAAAAGTATGAACTACCACTTTGATTTTAGTGCCGGGACGAGAACAGCCCTCCAATTATTTTCGGCTCTTTATAATTGCTAGAGGAACGCGGCAGGGGCTTGCTCCCGCCTAATATCCGAATAGCCAGCACAAGGTTTGCGTTTTGCCAACCGCATATATCCCGGGTGGAATACCCGAATCCTGCCGTCCATACAATTAGAAAGAGCATGAGGGGGAGGGGATCGCCGATGGCGGGACGCATGATGCGGGTTGCCGGATGGATCGCGGCGGCGCTGGCGCTTTTGAGCGGCTGCGCCCGGGCCGAGCCGGCTGTGGGCGACCGGAACTTCACGGTGGTGATCGACGCCGGACACGGAGGCTATGACCATGGCACATCGGGAACGAGAACCGGCGTACCCGAGGATAAGCTCAACCTGCAGGTTGCAAAAAAACTGGAGCTGGCTCTCGAGAACGCCGGATTTACGGTCGTGATGACCCGGGAGAGCGACGAGATACAGTATGACCCGCACAGCGGACTATCCAGGAAAACCCAGGACATGCGCCAGCGCGCCGCCATCATCGAGAGCGCACAGCCCGGCGTCGTCATCAGCATTCACATGAACAAATTTCCGGACGGGCGGTACGGCGGCCCGCAGGTGTTCTACCACCGGGGCAGCGAGCAGGGAAAGCTTCTGGCCGAGTCTGTGCAGAAACAGTTCAACGCCCATATAGAGGACAGCGACCGGGAGGCGCTGTCCAGCAGCAGTTATTTCATACTGAAAGCAAGTTCGGCGCCCTCGATACTGGTCGAGTGCGGGTTTCTCTCCAACGAGCGGGATGAGATGCGGCTGCAGACAGAATCCTTTCAGCAGCAGCTGGCCGACCTCATACTGGCGGGTCTGTTGGACTGGCTGGAAGGAAATCAGCCCGACGCGTCGAACTAGTGAATAAAAGAGCAACGACAGACGGGAGGCAATACCAAAGATGGCGAAAAATTATCTGGCTTTTGATCTGGGCGCGAGCAGCGGCCGGGCGATGCTGGGCACGCTCAATGACGGGAAGCTGTCGCTCAGGGAGCTGCACCGCTTCGAAAATGTGCCCGTAAAGATAGGCGCGCATCTGTACTGGAATACGCCGGGCATATTTAACGAGATCAAGAACGGTCTGAGGGCATATGCCAGGCTTGATGCGGGCCCGCTTTCGGGCGTGGGCATCGACACATGGGGCGTGGATTTCGGCCTGCTGGATCGCAACGACGAGCTCATCGGCAACCCGATCCATTACCGGGACGATCAGACCGACGGCATGATGGAAAAGGTATTCGCGCGGATAAGCCGCCGGGAGATATACCGCACGACAGGCATCGCGTTTATGAAATTCAATACGCTCTACCAGCTTGCCGGCATGAAGGAGCGGGGATCGGTATCCCTTGCCAACGCGAGCACGCTGCTTTTCATGCCGGATCTCCTGGCCTGGATGCTGACCGGCCAAAAGGGTACCGAGTATACGATCGCGTCGACGTCGCAGCTGCTGGACGTAGAAGGCCGGGCCATGTCCGCGCCGATCCTGAAGGCGCTGGGTATTCCGGAGAGCCTCTTCGCGCCGATCGAGCAGCCGGGAACGCTCCGGGGCCCGCTACTGCAATCCATCGCGGAGGAAACGCTGGTGGGAGACGCGCCGGTCTACGCGGTCGCCGGGCACGATACGGCTTCGGCGGTTGTCGCGGTACCCGCGGAGGGCAGCAGGCACGCGTACCTAAGCAGCGGCACCTGGTCGCTGATGGGCATCGAAAGCGACAATCCGGTTGTCAGCGACGATTCGCTTGAATGGAACTTTACCAACGAGGGCGGCGCGTTCGGCAAATACCGCATACTGCGAAACATCATGGGGCTGTGGATCATTCAGGAGTGCCGCCGGGAATGGAGCAGGCAGGGCGAAAAGGTTTCCTTCGATGCGCTGACGCAGCAGGCGGCGGAGGCGCAGCCGTTCAAGGCGCTCATAAACCCCGATGACGACCGCTTTTTCGCGCCCGGCGACATGCCCGACAAGGTGCGGGAATACTGCCGCGAAACCCGGCAGAGCGTGCCCGAAACCCGCGGCGAGGTCGTCCGCTGCGTTCTGGAAAGCCTTGCGCTGCGCTACAGGTGGTGCATGGAGCGGCTGGAGCGGCTGAGCGGCCAGTCGCTGGACCGGCTGCATATCGTAGGCGGCGGCATACAGAACAGGCTCCTGTGCCAGCTGTCTGCCAACGCGATAGGCCGGCCTGTCATCGCGGGCCCTGTCGAGGCTACGGCGATCGGCAATATTTTAATGCAGGCAGCGGCGGACGGCGTGCTTACGGGACTCACCGAGATCCGCGAGGCGGTGCGCCGCTCGTTCGCGCCCGAGACGTACCAGCCCCAGGATCAGTCGGCCTGGGACGCGGCCTACGAGCGGTTTCTTGAGCTAGGCGGTTGACCATGGGAGAACGTTGTAAGGACGCATGGCGGAAAAATCCGGTTCCCCTGCACCGGCTGTCGCCCGGCGGCGGGCAGTATTTCTTCGGGTATTACGATCTCTTCGCGACCAGCGGGAACATGCACCTGTGCCACAGGCTTCCGTTCATAGACAGGCTGCACCGGGCGGGCGACCGGGCGCAGCTGGGCACGCTGCCGCTGACGGGCGGGGAATTTACGCCGTTTGACGATACGGCAGCTTGGTGCTTCCAGCAGGGAGCGATGATGCAGTTCGTGCCGGGCCTTCCCGATACCGTGCTGTACAATGTCGAGCATAAAGACGGGTACGGTGCACGGATGCGCAACCTGAGAACCGGCGCGGCGCGCGAATACGGAAGGCCTGTTTCCGCGCTGTCGCCCGACGGCACCTTTTTCCTGTCGGTCAATATGGCGCGGCTATATGATTTCCGGCCGGGCTACGGGTATGCGGGCATCCCCGACCCCTACGGGAGCGAGGCCGCGCCCCGGACCGACGGCGTATGGCGCGTGGATATGGGCACCGGGCGCGAAACCCTGCTGGTGACGCTGGCGACGCTTCAAAAGCTGGCGGGTGATTACTTCGTGGCCGGGGAAAAGCTGTGCATCAATCACATCACCGTCGCGCCCGGCGGACGCCGCTATGTGATGCTGCTGCGAAACATGGAAAAGCGCCCGTGGCGCACGCTCGTGCTGACCGCCGACTGCGGCGGGGCGGGGGAGCCCTTCGTCATCCTCGACGATACATATGCTTCTCACTACTGGTGGCAGGACACGGATCGCCTGCTTTTCCACTGCCGGGTCGCCGGACAAAACGACATGTACACGCTCCATGACGGTACGCGGCGGGCTGAGGCGTGGGATCCCGGGTACTTTGCGTTCGATGGGCACATGCGCACCGCGCCCGGCGGGAAATGGCTCAGCTACGACAGCTATCCCGACGCGGAGGGCAAGCGCAGGCTGCTGGTCTACGATACCGTGAGCGGGACGGGTTTCGAGCTTGCGCGGCTCCATGGGCACAACCCCGACCCGGCAGACATACGCTGCGATCTGCATCCCCGGTGGAGCCATGACGGCGCATGGCTGACGTTCGACTCGGTTCACGAGGGATTCCGGGGAGTCTATGCCGTGAGCGTCGCGGATCTTCCGGGTGCCTGATCGCTCTTGAGCCGAACCGGGGCGGCACAGCCGTCCCGGTTTTTCGTTCGCTGTTCCCTAGTCCAATTCTTTCCCCATGATTTGAGCCAGCGCCTGCGCCAGATACCGCGCGGACAGGAGCGCCTGATCCAGCGTGTTCTCGATATGCCCCATCTCGATGAGGATCGCGCCGGTAGACAGATGCTGGTTGTAGCGCCCGGTCTTTATGTTGACGGGCAGCGCCAGACCGGGGCAGATATCGTTGAGCGCGTCCACCAGGCTCTGGGCGACGACGAGGTTCCGCTTCCAGTCGGGGCGCACGGCGTATCCGTTCCCGGTGCTGCCCTCTCCGGTGCCTATGATGACCATGATGCGGGAGACCTCCTGCCCGTCGATCGTCACGGTCGAGGGAGTCCACGATCGCGCGTTATAGTCGTCCCGGTGCATGTCGATCAGTATTTTCAGGCTATCGTACTGGTCAAGATAGCGCTCCACAGTCGCGCAGGAGCGGATGTAGGCCGTGCCTGTCGTGGGCGGCTCGTGGTCGGTCGTGTCGTGGAGCGTCACGATCCCATACCGCCGGGTCAGCATATCGGCCAGCTCCCTGCCCACGCGCACGATATTGTATTGCTGGTTGGTGGTGCGTACATTGGGCAGCTCCGCGTAGACCTGCTCCTCGGTCTTGCGATAGGATTCCTGGGTATGCGTGTGGTATATGAGTACCTGCGGCCCCTGCCCGCTTATTTCGATGGACGGCATGCCTCCCGGCGAGATGGTCGGCCTGGGGATCACTTCCTTATCCCCGTTCTCTCCGGTCGTCGCGGTCGCTTCCTTTATCTCGATGCGCGCGATTTCGACAGCGGCCGGTATCGTATAGGCGACCACCGATATCGGATCGGAGGGGTCGTATCCGATGAGCCACCGGAAAAATCCCGGCAGCGACGCCCCCGACTCTTCTTCGGCGGTCGCTCGCGCCTCGATGCGCCGGACGCCGCGGGAGACGGCTTCGGCCGCGGGAGGGGCCTGGCTGCGCGCGCTCGCCTCCAGGGAAAGGATATACCGGGCCCAGAGGTGCGCCCAAAGGCCCACCAGCAGCACAGTCATGGTACAGACGACAGCCCGGAAGCAGAAACGTCTCAGTTCCGCGCGCATATAAAACATCGTGTGCCTCCGCCGGAGCCGTGCAGTGGGCGGCTCCCATTAATATCTATTCGCGGATAGGGCGGGGTATGTGCTTTTTTTTATTATATTCATTCATGTTCGTTGTATAGGATAGCGCATGCGTTTGAGCCGGTTTTCACCGGTTTCGTGTAGCTTTCTATAACCTATATATATATCAGGATTGCTGCCCCGATCCGACCCGGGCCTTTCGCAAGCGTACGGAATGCCTTATAATGAGCGCAGGAGGCGACTGCGATGGATCTTTTTGATATTATCGGGCCGGTCATGGTGGGGCCCTCAAGCTCCCATACGGCGGGAGCGGTGCGGATAGGGCTGGCGGTGCGCAGAATTCTGTGCGACGAGCCTGTCAGGGCCGATATCGCGCTGTCGGGATCGTTCGCCGACACGGGAGCGGGCCATGGCACCGACCGGGCGCTGGCGGCCGGTCTCCTGGGCATGCAGCCCGATGATTTGCGCATCCGCGACAGCCTGGCGATAGCGGCGAAGCGGGGCCTGGCGCTGCATTTCTCGCAGTCGGACATACCGCGCGCACATCCGAACTCTGTTTTCATCCGGGTGACGGGCAGGAGCGGCCGCTCGGTCAGTGTGCTGGCTGCATCGGTGGGCGCCGGCCGCATTGCGGTGCGGCGGATTGACGATCTGGACGTGAATTTTAGCTGCGGGCAGCCCACGCTGCTCATACCCCATCAGGACGAGCCGGGCTGCGTCGCGCGCGTGACCCGTTTGCTGGCCGAGTCGGGCCTCAACATCGCGGGCATGACGGTTCACCGCAGACAGCGGGGCGGGAAGGCGATCATGGTCATCGAGACTGACGAGCCCGTGCCGCCGCCGCTGCTTGACGCGCTGGCCGCTCAGCCCGGAATATACGATCCGCGCTATATCGAGCCGCTAAAGGAGGACATATGAAGATCGATTCGTTCGCGGCGTTTGTCGCCGAAGCCCGGAAGACCGGCCGTCGGCTTTGGGAGGTGGCCCTGGCCGATCAATCGGCGGACAGCGGGCAGTCGCCGGACGAGACGCTCGGGCGCATGGCCCGCGTGCTGCACGTCATGCGTGAAGCGCTGTCCCAATATGATCCCGCCGCGCGCTCTGAAAGCGGTCTGTCGGGCGGCGCGGCCGCCCGGCTGCGCGGCGCGGCCGCGGCGGGCAGAACCCTCTCGGGGCCCTTCCTGTCGGACGTCATGAGCCGCGCGCTGATGATGGCCGAGATGAACGCCTGCATGGGCCGTATCGTCGCTGCGCCTACTGCCGGTTCGTGCGGCGTGCTGCCGTCGGTGATACTGTCGGCATGCGAGCACCTGCGCCTTCCCGAGGAGGCCGCGGTTCATGCCCTGCTGACGGCGGGCGGCGTGGGGGTTATCATCGCGTCGCGTGCGACGCTATCGGGCGCGGAGGGCGGCTGCCAGGCCGAGGTGGGCAGCGCCTCCGCGATGGCGGCGGCCGCGCTTGTCGAGATGATGGGCGGCACGCCGGAGATGAGCGAACACGCCTGCGCGATCGCGCTGTCGAACCTGATGGGGCTTATATGCGATCCGGTGGCGGGACGGGTGGAGGCGCCCTGCGCGACCCGCAACGTGATCGGCGCGGTGGGCGCGGTCGCCGCCGCCGAGATGGCGCTTGGCGGGATTGCGTATCCCGTTCCCGCCGACGAGGTGATAGACGCGATGGGCCGGGTGGGCGCGTCGCTGCCCCCGGCGCTGCGCGAAACGGGGGAAGGGGGACTTGCTGCGACGCCCACCGGAAGAAAAATACATGAGCGGCTGGCTACCCGGCGCGCGGGAGGCGACGAAGCGAACAGCCAACGCGCCAATTGAAAAAAGGGGATTGCCAGTATTGGGGTGTTTTGCGTAAGCCTCAATGTGAAGGACATAGCGAGGTCTGATCGAGGATCCGGACGGCAATCCGATACTGGTGGATCAACACAGATAGGACGAAGAAAAGGAGAGCCGCATCGCTGCGGCTCCCTGTTATCCTGCCTGTCAGTTCCCTCCCGAGGCTGCGCGCGCGGGCTGCCTGCGGTACACCAGCGTCAGCACGAATCCCGCGGCGGCCAGCGCCGCCATGAAGAAAAAGCCGATATTGAGCGTAAAGTGGTCGCTGATGATACCGCCCAGCCAGGGCCCGAGGAACATGCCCAGCCCGTAGATCGCCTGGAAAAAGCCCATCGCCGTGGCCCGCCGCTCCTGCGCCACCGTGTCGACAGCCAGACTCATGAGCAGCGGGAGCACGAAGCCCTGGCCGCTCCCCGATATCGCCTGGCTGAGCAGCACCAGCCATATGTTCCCCGAGAACGGCATCATCGCGCTGCCGATAAAGTGCAGCGCAAAGCCGCACAGTATGAGCCGGCGCTCGCCCAGACGGCTGACAAGGCCCGCCCCCGCCAACATCGCCGATAGGAAGCTGCATATGGACGCGAGCGTCGATACGATGCCAAGCTGCCATCCGGTCGCGTTCATCGCGCTGGCTGCCACCGGGGTAAAGCTGAATACCTTGCCGAACAAGATAGCCTGCGTCAGCACCGAGAGGAGCGATACGGCGATAAGCCCCGGCGTGCGGGCGACCCGCACCACATCGGGAAAGGAAAGAGGCTGTCTTTTGATCGCGGGCTCATAGAGGAAGAACGAAAACACGATGCCCAAAAGTCCCACAGCGACTCCCGCGGCGAAGGTTCCGTCCACGCCGTACCGGTCGGCCAGCGCGCCGCCCGCCATCATTGCCAGCACCTGGCTGGCAGAGGAAGCCGCCGATACCATCGATATCGAGCGCGAGGTCGCGCCGCTCGTAAAATAGCTGGCATACAGCACCGTGAGCTGCACATAGGCGCAGGCGGATATGCCGGCCAGCACCCGCGCCAGCAGCACCCAGCCCGGCGACTTGCCAAGCAGCAGCGTCAGCGCGCTGAGCGTGCCAAAGAGAACGCCGATCGTTATGAATATCCGCCTGCGTCCGAGCTTGTCCGACAGTATGCCAAGCGGAAGACGCAGCAGGAGCTGCATGAGTCCGTACGCGCCGCCGATGAGCCCGACCATCTGCAGCGAGGCGTTCAGGCTCTCGGCATGCGGGGTCAGAACGGGCATGCAGGTGTATACGGCGCTCCAGTAGAGGAATGTCACGATGAAAAACGTTGTGAGCCGGAATCTGTAACGCATAAAATACCTCTCAAATATGCTAAAAACCTATAGACTCTTATTAAAAAGCCTATAGACTCTATTATAACATGAATATCCGCGCGTGGCATTCGGAAAAAAACATGGTTTTTGTCGATGTTGGCACAGCAATCACGATGATTTGCACGCTCCGCGCCAGCTCTGCGCGCTTTGCGCGCCTGCTTTATAAAAAAACCGCCTTGCGGCGGATTTGTAAATAAGGAGGTAAGGAGGACCGATGAAAAAAGCCTGCACTGCTTGCCTGCAAGATAAGTATACAGGAAGCATGTGAACGTTTCGTGAATGGGATATTAGCTGTTTGTTAGCAATGTGCGAAAGATACCGGAGGAGATGTTGCAGTCCGTCCGGTCGGGGAGCGGCCGCGCAGGCTGATGCACAGCGGAGCGGTTCCTATTTTCCGTATATATGCAGGTTTTCCGCAGCAACAGACACAAACGCGAAAAAACCCTTGAATTCCTGGCCGGGTTTTACTATAATACCGATGTTGAAGTACGGTATTATTCGGAGCAATATTCGGTCAAATTTGTAGAATGGAAGGACGGAAGAAACCATGAAGTACCTCTTATTGGCGGTTTATACCGCTATGCTCGTCGCAATCGCGCTGTACACAGCCAGACGCAACAAGACACTCGACGATTTCTTTCTGAACGGGCGCAACATGGGGGCGTGGATGAGCGCCTTCGCCTACGGCACGTCCTATTTCTCGGCGGTCATATTTATCGGATACGCCGGGAAAATAGGCTGGGAATTCGGCCTAGCAGCGGCATGGATCGGCATAGCAAACGCGCTGATCGGGAGCCTGCTGGCCTGGCGGGTACTGGGCAAGCGGACAAGGATGATTACCTATCGCCTGAATGTCGCGACCATGCCCGATTTCTTCGAGAAGCGGTACGACAGCCGCGGACTTAAAATTTTATCGGCCATCATCATATTCGTGTTTCTGGTGCCCTACTCTGCATCGGTATACCAGGGCCTCAGCTATCTGTTTGAGGAAGTCTTCAATATCCCGTTCCTGTACTGCATACTGGGCATGGCGATTCTTACCGGCCTGTACCTGGTGCTTGGCGGCTATCTGGCCACCGCGATATCCGACTTCGTGCAGGGCATCATCATGCTCGCAGGCATCGGAATGGTCGTTTTCTTCGTGCTGCGCAGCCCCGAGGTCGGAGGACTGTCGGAGGGGCTTGCCCGCCTGGCGCAGATTGATGGGAAACTGGTTTCGGCCGCAGGCCCGCCCGGATGGGCGCAGCTCCTGTCGCTTGTGTTCCTTACGAGCCTTGGTAGCTGGGGCCTACCGCAGATGCTGCACAAGTTCTACGCGATCCGCAATGAGCAGGCCATCCGCCGCGGCACTGTGATATCGACGCTGTTTGCGATCGTCGTAGCGGGCGGCGCGTACTTTATCGGCGTGTTCGGGCGGCTCTTCCTCAGCGACGTTCCCGTGGACCCAGCGACCGGAGCGGCCAACTTCGATATGATCATGCCGCAGGTACTGGCGACAGCGCTCAACAATGTCGATGCGCTCATTGGCATCATCGTGGTGCTGGTGCTGTCGGCCAGCATGTCGACGCTGTCTTCGCTGGTGCTGGTTTCGAGCTCGGCCATCAGCATGGACCTTGTAAGCGGCATCATCATGCCCGGGATGAGCGAGAAGAAGGTCCATGCGCTCATGCGCATACTGTGCGCGGTGTTTGTCGTGCTGTCGGTCGTGCTGGCGGTCTGCAAGCTCAGCACCATCGTTACGCTCATGTCGCTTTCGTGGGGCACGATATCGGGCGCGTTTCTGGGGCCCTTCCTGTGGGGCCTGTATATGAAGCGGGCGACCCGCGCCGGCGCGTGGGCGGGCATGCTGGCGGGGCTGGGAACGTCGATCGCGCTCAACCTTTTTATCCCGGAAATGGGCGCGCCGATGGCGGGATGCTTCGCGATGGCGGCCTCGCTGGTCGTCACGTCGCTCGTAAGCCTTGTGACAAAGCCCCTTCCGGCCGCAACCGTAAAGCCGGTATTCGAGGAGGCGTCCTGACAGGAAGGAAGCGAACGCGAATGGAGCGGCCTGTGCGGCCGCTCTTTTTATTGGGAGCAAGCGGATCCCGTAATTTGGTTTTCAAATATTTGGAGCATAAAGGGAAAAGAATCTGGAACAATCGCTTTATCGCTGGCATATTCTACTCTGGTTGCGGGGAATCATCCATCCCGCCAGCACCAGTTTACTGGATACCAGTCCATATGTGTCCGCGTATATCAAACGGAGCCAAGGAAATACTAGAACAAAAGCGCGACGAGAGGTGAAACGATGGCCAGGATCGCAAAGATTACCGGCATGGTTTTATTGTGCATGTTTGCGATGGCGGGCATACTGCCCTCCTGTCCTCGTTTGCGCCTTTCGCAGCCTGTTCGGGAGACGGGCCGGGACGGCCGCGTATGCAGTGTCGTCCGGGTCTGCTGTCAGGGAGCGCTGTCCGACGCCGCGATGGACCTGTGGCTCCGGCGCGCATTTGACGCATATAACGCTCCGGTTGCCTACGAGTGGGACGACGGGCGGCTGCGGATCGCCTCGGGGCTGTCGCCTGACTGCGGCGCTCCGCTCCCGGGCGCCGCGTTTAATTTACAGGGGATGATTCGATATGATAGCCGGCTGGACGCGACCGTACTCACGCTGGGAAATCCGTCGCTACCCACCGAAGGATGGTAATATGAAGGACATGATGATCGTGGAGGGCGGCGTGCCGCTCGAGGGCGCCGTGAACATCTCTCCGTCCAAGAACAGCGTGCTTCCGCTGATGGCGGCCACGCTGCTGACGCAGGAGAGCGTAACGCTGCGCCCGGTGCCCGATTTATCGGATGTCCGGAAAATGGTGATGCTGCTGGAGAGCACCGGGCAGCGCATACGCTGGGAAAAAGAAACGATGACGCTCACATGCGGGGACCACTGCCATCCCGAGACCGATCAGGCGTCGACCCGGGCGATGCGCGCGTCCTTTCTGGTGCTGGGGCCTTTGGTGGCGCGGTTCAGGCGGGCCTGCGTATCGTTTCCCGGAGGCTGCGAGATAGGGGAGCGCCCGGTGGACCTGCATCTCAAGGGCCTGATGGCGTTGGGCGCACAGATAAACTGCCGCCATGGACTTATCGAGGCAAGCTGCGAAAAGCTAACGGGCAATGTCATCTACCTGGACTTCCCCAGCGTGGGAGGCACCGAGAACATCATGATGGCCGCGTCGTTGGCGCGCGGCGAGACGATCATCATCAATGCCGCCAAGGAGCCTGAGATCGTGGATCTGGCGGGCATGATCAACGCGATGGGAGGCAGGGTGAGCGGAGCGGGCAGCGATACCATCCGCATCGTCGGCGTCCGCGCCCTTCACGGGACGACATGGCAGCCGATCGCCGACCGTATCGAGGCGGGCACGTTCATGCTGGCGGCCGCCACGACGCGCGGGGACGTCACGGTACGCGGCGTACAGCCGCTGCACCTGCGGCCAGTCATGGCCAAGCTCCGGGAAGCCGGGGCACTCGTCGAGGAGCACTCCGACAGCGTCCGCGTGTGCGCCAGGGAGGGGACCCGCGCCGTGGACATCCACACGATGCCCTGGCCCGGATTTCCTACCGATCTGCAGGCGCCGATCATGGTGATGAACGCCGTAAGCGCCGGACACAGCGTCATAACCGAGACGGTCTTTGAGAACCGGTTTCTTCATGTACCCGAGCTCAACCGCATGGGCGCGCAGATCAAGGTCAAGGGCCGCAGCGCGTTCGTCAAGGGCGTGGACCAGCTGTTCAGCGCGCCTGTGGAAGCGCCCGACCTGCGCGCGGGCGCGGCGCTCGTGATCGCGGCGATGAGCGCTGAGGGCGTCAGCCAGATCACCGGCGCCATGCACATCGGCAGGGGATACGAGGGGATTACCGCGAAGTTTATGGGGTTGGGCGCCAAGATCCGCGAGGTTTAGCGCCCCGGGTTGACATGGATCTGCGGCGGGCTGCATATAGTGAAGGGATCCCGCTCGCGGAGGAATCCCCCATATGGCACATCATAGCCGGGTTCGTTTCAGACTGCGCAGACGGCAGCGCGGGACGCTTTTTTTAAACTGTCTGTTATTGGGCCTTATATTGCTTTTCCTCGTATGGGGAATCGTGCTGTGTGGCCGCGAGCAACCCGGCGCGGACATATCGCAGGGGAGCGCGGCGCCTCCTGTCATGACGGTGGAGAGTCCGGTCACGGTCCGCGTCTTTGATCACGAACGAAACCGGATCGTCCCGATGGAACTGGAAACCTATGTATGCCGTGTGGTGGCCGCCGAAATGCCGGCGTCCTATGAGATGGAAGCCTTGAAGGCGCAGGCGGTCGCGGCGCGCACCCTGGCGGCCGAAGCGCTCGTCAGAGGCTCCAGGAGCTGCGCTGCGGGCTCGGACATGTGCACCAGCGCCGACCACTGCCAGGCATTCGACAGCGAGACGGCATGCCGCGATAAATGGGGGAGCGAGTATGACTTCTGGTGGGGCCGCGTCACCGAGGCGGTTGCCTCGACGGCCGGCATCATCATGACATACGAGGGCGAGCCGATCGAGGTTTTTTACCATGCGGTCAGCGGGGGGCGCACCGAGGACGTCGAGAACGTCTTTTCCGAGTCTCTTCCGTACCTGCGCAGCGTACCCAGCGAGGGAGAGGAGCAGGAAAGGAACTTCAGGCAGCAGGTATCCTATTCGCCGGAGGATTTCCGGGAGAAAATCAAACGCTATTTCGATATTGCGCTTCCGGGCGGCAGTCTTTCCGACTCGGTGCGGATACTTAGATACTACGAAAGCGGCCGCGCCCGCGAGGTACAGCTGGGGAAACGGACCGTTGCCGCTGTCGAGCTGCGCAGGGCGCTGGGCCTGCCCTCTACGCAGTTCCGGATCATATTCACCGCTTCGGGCGTCGTGTTCGACTGCCAGGGGTATGGCCATGGGGTTGGGATGAGCCAGGCCGGCGCGAACGTTATGGCGCGGGCGGGCAGCGATTTCAGGGACATACTGACGCACTACTATACGGGCATATCCCTGGAAACGATAGATGCCGCCAACGTTTCCTGAATCTTCCGCATACATGGGTATCAGAATTCGGGCCTTCGGCCATACTACGGCTGGAGGTGTCTATACGAATATGAGAAGGATAAGCAACTGGTTTAAAAAACATTTCAGCCGACCGATGATGGCCCGATTCTTCAAGCGGTACGGCGCAATCACAGCGGGCCTGCTGTGCGCGGGCATTGTGGGTATCGTATACGCGATTACCTGGAACAATGGCGGGGTCGCACCCCCAGCTCCCACCCACACAGCCATATCCGGCGACGATCAGCCATCGGGCAGTGACATGAACGAGCCTCTGGACGCGGTCAAGTCTACCCCGACGCCGAAGGTCACGCTGAAGCCCGTCACAGCGACACCGGCTCCCACCGCCGTGTCCCAGCAAACGGGATCGCAGAGCGTGTCTCCGATCCCCAAGATGCTCCGCCCGGTTGAGGGCAAGGTGCTGCTGAAGTTTGCGCGCGATTCGCTCGTATACTCCGAAACCCTGCGGCAATGGTCCACCCATCTGGGCGTAGACATACAGGCCGACGAGGGAACGGACGTCAGGGCGGTACTGGACGGCGTCGTCGAAAAGGTCGCAGAGGACGAATTGATGGGTCTGTGCGTCTATATCAACCACAAAAACGATATGAAGAGCGTGTACTGCGCGCTGGCCAAGGCCTCGGTAACGGCCGGGCAGAACGTCAAGCGGGGCGACGTGATCGGCAAGGTGGGCAATTCTGCGACGTGCGAGATTGCCTCGGGAGACCATCTGCATTTTGAGTTCTATCTGGACGGCACCGCCGTCAAT